>JBILMQ010000220.1:0-6281 GCA_044375455.1 Caulobacterales bacterium
AGCGCCGCCGGCGCTCCAGTCCTGTGATAATGGTCGTGTGGGACATGGGGTGCACCTAAGCGCGCTCTTAAGGACGAACTTAAGAGCGCAGCATGCCGCCACGCGACCCAGCTACAAGGCGTCTTTCACCGGATGCTTACCCAAGACAGGGCCCAAAACAGGTATTATTCGCATCGCCGATCTTACCGCGCCGAACCGCGATCCAGCGCTCGCCCAGGCCTTAAAAGCCCGCGCCAAGGAATTGGAGCGACTGGGTCTCGCTAAGGCCGTCCGCCGGAACGTCCTCGCCTTTTCCGCCAATTGGCAGGACCGGCTTAAGGCGATGGAACTTCACCTTGACGTCGCCAAACGCATGGCGCAGGCCCGGCAGGCGCAATCGCTGACGCAGATGCTTGGCCTGGGCAAAGGCGGCGGCAAAGAGCGGTGAAACGTCTTTGACAATCGGCCGGATCGGTAAACTGCCTTTGGATCGGGACTATAGGCAAGTTATTGCGATTTACAAAAACCCGATAACATGGCATAAGATCCCTCGAAATGGACCCTCGCCTAAACCCCTTCGCCCCCGGTGCTGGTACGCCGCCGCCGGCCCTGGCTGGGCGAGACAAGCTCATCGAGAACGCGGCGATTGCGCTTGATCGCATCCGTTCCGGACGCGCTGCAAAGAGCCTCATATTGGTTGGTTTACGCGGCGTTGGCAAAACGGTGCTGCTGAATAGACTGCGCAACGATGCTGAAGCGTCTGGCCACTTCCCGATTTGGATTGAAGTCCCCGAAGACCGATCCCTCCCCGGCATCTTGGCGCCAGCCCTTCGGGCTGGCCTCTTGAAGCTTGATCGAATGGCCGGCGCCGTCGACACGGCTAAGCGCGCATTGCGAGCGCTTGCCGGCTTCATTGGGGCCATGAAACTGAAATATGGCGACGTCGAAGTGGGCGTCGACCTTGAGGCCGAAGCGGGGCTTGCCGACACTGGCGACATGGAAGTCGATCTTGCTGACCTGCTCGAAGCGGCCGGCGCCGCCGCTCGCGAGCGCAAGACCGCGCTGGTCCTCTTTCTTGATGAGTTGCAATATGTGCCAGAAGCCCAATTTGCGGCGCTGATCACCGCCTTGCATCGCTGCGCGCAGCGGCAATTGCCAGTCACCATGGTTGGCGCTGGATTGCCGCAAATTGTTGGCTTGTCTGGACAGGCAAAGTCTTATGCGGAACGGCTGTTCGAGTTTGCAGATATCGGTCCGCTGCCAGAATCTGCGTCGCGTGAAGCGCTGGAGAGGCCGACAAACGCCCTTGGCGTTGCATTTACCAAAGACGCGCTTGACGAGATTTTTCGACATACAAAGGGCTATCCATATTTTTTGCAGGAATGGGGCAAACATGCGTGGGCGGCGGCGGACACGTCGCCTATTGACTTGGCGGACGCGCAGCGCGCGACGCTTGACGCTATTGACGAGCTTGACGCCAGCTTCTTCCTCGTTCGCCTTGATCGCTTAACGCCAAGCGAAAAGCGCTATCTCCGAGCAATGGCGGAGATTGGACCGGGGCCACATCGCTCGGGCGATATCGCCGCCATGCTGAAAAAGAGCGTGAATACTGTGGCGCCCGTGCGCGCGAGCCTAACCAACAAAGGCATGATCTATAGCCGCACGCATGGCGAAACCGCCTTCAGCGTTCCGCTGTTTGACGGGTTCTTGAAGCGCACACTGCCACTTGAGCCCTGAGCAAAACTATCTTTGGCCAAAGATTGCGTACGCCGCCATCATCGCCGCTGCGATTTCGCGGCTAGAGGGCCAATGGCCGCGCCGCTGGCCTGAATGGGTCGAATATTGATCAAGCCGCGCGGGATCTGGCTGCACCACTTTGCCGCCGTCGATGAAGAGAAGGCCGAGCTTGTCTGTCGGCATCGCGACCGCAAACGCTTCGGCTTCATCGAGCGCGGCGCGCAAGCTCTGGGTGATCGCCAAGGGATCGACCGGCGCAACACCCGCGATCTCGTCCCAAGCGCTGACCGGATGAACCAGATTTCGCCGCACCTCTTCAATCAAGCCTTCCGGAGTGAAGCCCGGAGATTTCTCTACGCCAGCCCATGCAAGGGCGCCGATCGGCAAGAGCGTTTGGTGAATGACGAGAAGGTCAAACATGTCCCGCACCTCGCGCCGGCCTGCCGCCGCGAAGAGCTTGTTGATGGCGAGGTCGATCAGATGAAGGCGATAGCCGAACAATTGATCGGGGACGGCCGGGAAGAAGCGAAAGTCGCTGTCCGCCGCCCATTCCAGTTTCGTTTGTTCGCCGGCACGGGCGATTGTGGCGGTGTGGATGTAGGTCAGTTGCCGGCGCCAAGTCACATCGAAACCGGCGGCGCGAAGCAGCGTTGCGTCCGCGTCAGCCTGCGCGGCGATCCGCTCGGCATTATCGTGAAAAATGTCGATATCGCTCGAATAGCGCGCGCTGGTTGCGTTAAGCGGCGTGGACCCTGCGACATAGCTTTCAGGGTCGCGCGCGCCTGCCAGCACCGTCAGCGCCTCGCGCTGGATATTAGACAGCGGCACGCACGGCCCTTTCGATCTCTTCCGCCAAGGCGCGCGCCGCGCGGTCGCCCTCAATCCGCAAGGCTCGTGCGATCACCAGCGCATGATCCGGCGACGGTTCGGCGAGCCGGGCTTTGTTCCACAAGGCCACGGCGCCGAACTCCTCAAACGCGCGGGCGTAGAGGGTGCGGTAAGCTGGGGTCGGATTTTCATTCGGCAACATCCAGGCCTTCGTAGCACAGACCGCCTACCCGGGGCGATAGGCCGCGTGCCTTCGCGACCTCAGTTGTCTTCACCCAAAGCCTTTGCAATTTCCGATCCGATTTTGTCAGCCGCGGTTCGCAGCGGATTGTCGGCCAAATGAGCGTAGCGTTGAGTCGTTGATGCCTGGGAATGCCCCAAGAGCCCCCCAATCAGCGGCAAGCCAATGCCGCTGCTTGCGCCAACGCTTGCGAAAGTGTGGCGGAGGTCGTGGAGCCGCACACCCTTCAAGCCAGCTTGGTGGCGGAACCTGTCCCATGCCCGGCCAACGCCATCAAAGTGGCCGTCAGTACGCGTTGACGGGAACACCCAAATGAGATCGCGGTCTGCCTCATCGCGCCACTCTCTCAACCGCGCCAATGCGGGGGCTGGCAGAAGAATCGTCTTTTGGCCGGTTTTGCTCGTTTTCAAGCGAAGCATGCCGAATTCCAGGTCCACTTCCTCCCAGCGAAGACCCACGATTTCTTGCCGGCGAGCGCCTGTAAGCAGTAGCAATTCGACAGCTTTGGCGGCAATTTCCAGCCCGCGCGTCGGTTGCAGCGCACGTAGAGTTTCTCCCAATCGGCGCATTTCATCATGCGAAAGAAACCGCTCAATCTTCATTGAAGTCGCGAGCTTTACACCGCGCGCGGGATTGACGGCGATCATGCCGCGCTCTTCGGCAAACGAAAGGATCGAAGACAGCAAACGAATGGTCCGCACCGCCGTACCGTCGCCGCCTCTCACGCGAATGCGCCCTCTTAGTTTTCCATGCTTGAGCGCCGATGTTTTGCCATCCGCAATCGCGCGGCGCACCCGCTCAATGTCCGCCCGCGTGATTTTGGAAAGCTCCACTGCACCCATTAAGGGGCGAAGATGGGCTTCAACCATCCCCATCTCGTTTGCCAGGTTTCGCGCAGAACGACGCGCGCCAGTGCGTCGTCTGGTCGGCAAGCCTTCTCGCTCCCATAGGCCAAGCAGATCGTTAAACGAGGTGGGCTTTTTGCGTGCATCTTTCGCGGCGACCGGATCTTCCCCGAGCGCCGCTCTCGCCAAGATCTTTTTGGCTTCAACACGCGCTTTGTCCAAAGTGATCACGCCGTAGACGCCAAGCCGCAGCCTCCGCTGCGTGCCGTTTCGACCACCTCCGACGCGATACTGAACGAAGAACACGCGCCTTCCGGAAGGCCAACATCGCAGCCCGAAACCCGGCAGATCTTCATCCCAAATCAAAGTCTCTTGCTGAACGCCTCCGAGCGCGTCGATTGCCCGCTTGCTGAGCTTCACTTGAATTACCCTGCCAGCTTAACGAGCCGAACTGTCTTCAATCAGACGATTTCCGCGCTGCCGACCCGCGCTTTGGGGCTCGACGTGTCGCCGCCGCCCCTGGATCAGGCCCCGGGCTTTCAACAGCGGGCGCCGTTTTGGGTTTTGGTTTATCCATGGCCTTTGGTGCAGCGACGACTGAGAGGTGGTGCGCCGCGTTCGCGTCTTCATGTTCGAAAGCAGACTCCATCCGTTCGATATCGCTCGCTTTCAGGCCCATAGCCTTCGCGGCGTCGCGCCATCCTGCGACGGCCTGTGCAACCTCGGCGAGGATCGCCCGCGCGTCTGGGGCTCTCAGAGCAAAACGCGGAGCGATTGACAAAAGCGTGTCGAGCGAAGCCACGGGATCGCTGTCATCGAGCGCGAGCGCATGGACGCGCGGTTTGATGTCCGTCGGGGTCGGGTTCATGTCATAGGCCGGAGACAGGTCCCAGCCGCGATCAACCCGAAGGAAGCCGTGGTTTCGCAAATGGTCGTCCGTATTCGAAATCAGGACGTTGAACGCCATCCGGCGCCAGAGCTGCGCCAAGGTGGCGGCCGGGGTGGCGCCTTCCTGCCGAATAAAGTCTGCGATCTCGGGGTAGGCGTGTTGCCGTTGGTCCATGTCCTGCGCGTCGAGCGCCGACATCGCTGAAAGAAAAGGAACCCGCGCCGCGCCGCGCCGATCAAAGCGTCGTTGAAGCAGCACGGGTTTGCGCGCCACCCGTTCGATCCGCCAGTCCGCGGTGGGAATCCCAGCGGCGCCCGCCAGTCTCAGTGCGACCGCCTCCCAGAGGATGACCGGCCATTCGTCGTCCGCTTTTGGAAACTTCGCGATCAACAGTCCGCCATCGCGTTCGCGCACTGTCGCTTTGGGCCTCGCGCCGCCCAACGACGTTCCTGGCGCAAGAACAAGCGCCAGGTCCTTGGGCGTGTCCTTGCCTTTCTCGAATTTGGCCGCGGCGTTGAGCAGCTGCGCGATGTCGATCAGCGGCGGCACAGGTTTCGCGCTGGCTGACAGGAACGAGCCCCCGCCAGGTTCTTTCAGGCGCAGCGCGCCCATGCGTGTTTCATCGGCGACGCCCAAGAGATAGTCCGCCTGAAATATCGAACGCGGCGCGCCACCTGCGAGCTTTGCCCGGTTGCGCTCTTGGCGACGGATCAGGCGTTGGCCCCAGGAGTCAGGGGCTGCATCCGTGAAGGGCTGGAAGAGCGGGCGATCGCTGTGGAATTGGCCCGCCGCCAACATCAAAGAAGGCCCGAGTGCAAACCTGTCTGGCCGTTTCAGCCATTCGGGGTCGTAAGTGAATGACGAGGTTTCGCGCTGGGCTTTAACGCGCACCCATAGCCGCCCGACGCGAATGGGTGTCGCCGCCAAATCCAGCCAGACTTCAAGCTCGCGCTCCACCTTAGGCCTCCCGACGCTTCCGCGGCCGCTTCGGCGCATGCGCTTCCGCTTGGGCCAATCCAACGGCGTCCGTTGACGGCGAGGCCAGGGCCCCCAAACGGTCCGCCATGCCCAAGACAAACAGCACTGTGGCGTAGATGCCGATGGACACGCCCGGATCGCCCCGTTCCAGTCGGGTGATGGTGTTGCGCCCGACAAGCGCCCGCTCCGCCATCATCTGCACGGAAATCCCCCGGAGCCGACGCGCGGTCGCAATGTCTGCGCCCAGCCTCACCAGGAGGTTGGCGACAGGGGCCGGAAGCGCATGGTGAGCCAAAGTGGATTTCATGACCCATATATAGTGCAATACGTTCGTTAATGCACGCTTTTTGGTGCGAACAGGAAACGCACAGTGATGAAAGTCGTTTCTTGCACCATAAAACGTGCATAACGGCGTATATTGCACGGTTTATGGTGCTCATGTTAGAAGTTAAGGCGCTGTTCCAGATCCCTGGAGGCCATCCCGCACCAAATCCAGAAACCGCTCAAACCGCTGTTCCGCCAGCGCCGCTGCGTCCTCCTCTTCGTCTTCGCGCAAAGGCGGCGTGTATTCGAGCCAAACCCGCCGCGCCAGTCGAAGACCGCAAAAGGCCAATAGATCGGAACCGGACCAAACCGGATGAGCGGCTCCTCAAGCCGGACGCCCCGCGCCCGCAGCATCGCCGCTGCGATCTGCGTGCCGAATTCGCAAAAGGCGATCCCGTGCTGCGCGACAATCAGGATGAGAACCGAGCGACAATCAGGATGAGAATGGATTGTCGGCGAC
>JBILMQ010000221.1:0-6237 GCA_044375455.1 Caulobacterales bacterium
CCTGCGGGTCGCACAGCAGACCCCGGCGCGCGCGCGTCCTGAGGCGGCGGTCCCGGCGAATGCGTCCCCGGTCGGTCAAACGTTTGGCGTCGACGAATGTTTCACCTTCCCCGTGCTACTCTCTGCTCGTCGGGTTCGCCCCGCAGAGAGAGGAGCCCCGCTGGTCGGGGGATGATGTTCCCCATGAAGGCGACTGTCCTGATGGAAGCCCCGGTCTCGCATGCGCCTGTGCCGCGCGATGTGCTGACGACGATGCGCGCCTTCCAGGAGAGCGTGGCGGCGCGCAGCGCCATCATCTGGGCCGAGCATTGCTCGGAATGCGCGTTTCCTGCCTGTTACACGCAATGCACCTTCTACACGCCCCGGGCTGATCTCGATTGTCGGAGGTTTGAAGCAGGCATTGAGGCGGTGGCCGATGGAGGCGACCTTGGTCTCATGCGCATCCAGTTTCGCCGGTGGGGCAAGCTGGAAGGCGGCGGCGCCCTTGCCTTGTGGCCGCCAGATGTCGTCAGGGCGCGCGAAAAGCGCGACGCATGGGTGTCCGCCAGACTCGCAAAGCCCGTGCTGCCGCGCTCGCTTGCGCGCAGGCTTGTATGGAGTTGGAATTCTCAAAAGCGCGCCGCGTCATCGCGCGCCATGCGCACGCCAGACGCTCAGGCCTTCGTCATCGAAACATATCTCGCGCCAGAAGGCGCCGTCAGCTTCACCCTCACAATCACCCCGACGGACAAGTCTGTCGATGGTTTGTTCCAGGCCCGCTTTGACGTTGCCTCAGGTTATTCGCGGGCGCTTTTCCCAGTCGCCGACATCGCAAGGACGGTCGACCTCACGGGACCGTTTCTGGCGCAAATCGAGCCCGTCGGGGACCCACCCGCACAACCGGTCGTTTTCGGATTGGCCGACTTTGTTGCGTTCCGCAAAGATTCAGCCCCGGCGCCAAGTCATAGCGCACAGCGCGAGCCAGCAAAGAAGCACTCAAAGACCGCAAAGTGCCTGGTGTTCGATCTTGATGGAACCTTGTGGTCAGGCACGCTCGCCGAGGACGGTCTGGAGGGACTGGCGCTCCGCCCGGGTGTCGTCGAGCTCATTCAAGCACTGGATGCACGAGGGATTCTCTTGTCCGTCGCATCAAAGAATGATCCGGAACCCGCGCTTGCAGCGCTCGATGCGTTTGGGCTGCGCGAATACTTCCTCTTCCCACAGATAGGCTGGGAACCAAAAAGCGAATCGCTGCGTCGCATTGCGGAGCTGATCGATATCGGCCTTGATACGTTTGTCTTCATCGACGACCAGCCGTTCGAGCGTGCAGAGGTTATGCGTGGCGCGCCTAGCGTGACGACAATGGATGCTGAATTAATCCCACAGCTTCTTCAGCACCCTCTTCTTGACGTGCCCGCCACGCCCGAAGCGGCGCGCCGACGCTTGATGTACAAGACGGAAGAAACGCGCCAGTCTGTCTTTAATGCATCCGGTGCGGATTATCTCGATTTCCTGCGAGACTGCCAGATCGAACTTCGGATATCGCCTTTGACCGCCCACAACCTCGAGCGCATCTTCGAATTGACGCAACGGACAAATCAACTGAATTTTTCTGGCGCGCGCTACAGTCGCGACGAGCTTTCTTCTATGATCAGTGATCCCGAGCGCAGCTTTGTACTATCGTGCGCCGACAAATTCGGCGATTATGGGGTGATTGGTTTTGTCGTGACCTCACGGGAGCACACAACAGTCGAGAGCTTTTTCATGAGCTGTCGCGTCCAGCGAAAGCGCGTCGAGAACGCCTTTTTTGAACATCTTGCCTTGCTGTGGGGGCGGCCGGAGACCTTACGGGTGCGGTTTCGACCAACGCCAAAGAACGCTGCGTCTGTTCGCGTGCTTGAGGCGCTTGGCTTCACGCGCAGCGGCGACGGCTTCGAACGCAACGGTGCGCTCAATTTTCCAGAGTCCGACATCGTGCGCATCAGTCTGTCGCAGCCCATCCCCGCTCCGGACCTGGCGCTGCCTGCGACATGAACGAGATCATAAATCGGCTCTTTCGGGCAGTGGCGAAGCGCGCGCCTGTGCATGCACAGGCCTCGAGGCTGACACGCCCGATCGCGAGTTTCACATTTGACGATTTCCCGCAAAGCGCGCTTGAAACCGGCGGACGCATTCTCGAAGCGCGCGGCGTACGCGGATCCTATTATGCCTGCGGCGAGCTTGCCGGATCGAACTACCGTGATGTGCCGCATTACAGTCCAGAGCATCTGCAAGACGCGGTGCGCCGCGGCCATGAAATAGGCTGCCACGCCTTCGAGCATCTCCATTTCTCCAAGGCCGGCGTGCGCGCACTCAGGGACAGCGTCAAACGCAATGCAGAGTTCCTGCACAAGCACCTGCAAGACTTCCGACCAGTGTCCTTCGCATATCCCTTCGGCGACGCAGATTGGGCGACAAAGACCTTCATTGCACAGCAGTTCCCGATCGCCAGAGGCGTCTGGTTCGGAACAAACACCGGCAGGATGGACTTTTCGCAGCTTCGCGCCACGCCGCTGGACATGCGCTGGCGCCATCATGTCGATATTCCACGCGAAATTCACAACGCCAAGGCAGGCTGTGGCTGGCTTATATTCTTCACCCACGATGTCCAAGATTCGCCCACAAGCGAGGGCTGCTCTCCCGACCACCTTAGCCGCATCGTCGACAACGTTCTGGAGAACGGTTTCGAGATACTGCCGGTAAAGGCTGCAGCGGCGCGGGTTCGCTTCGGTGACGGTGAGGCTCAATAGCGCTGAACACCACGACGCGGCAGTCCAGGCTTACACACGCCCCAAACGACAAAAGCACGCACACGACAGATGAACCGGCGGTTTGGCGCCGTGGCGCAGCCGCGCCGGCCTGCTGCGCGAACCGTCGCGCCGGGGAGTTAGGCGGGCGGCTGGCCGCCGGAGAGCAGACGCGGGCGGCCTGCTCACGTCCCTATCGGTTTTGGCCGATCCGGCGATCGCGCTGCGCAGAAATGCGCAAACGCAGAGCATTCAACTTGATGAACCCTTCCGCATCTGTCTGATCGTACCCACCGGCCTCATCGAAACCGACGAGCCTTTTGTCGTAGAGGGAGTACGGACTGGAGCGGCCCTGCACGTACACCCCGCCCTTGTAAAGTTTGAGCCGAACCTCACCAGTAACGGCAGTCTGGCTCTCGTCGATTGCGGCCTGCAGCATGCGCCGCTCTGGCGTAAACCAAAAGCCGTTATACACCAGACCCGCATACCGCGGCATGAGCTCATCCTTGAGGTGCATCGCCCCGCGATCCAACGTGATGCTTTCGATCGCACGGTGCGCATGCCATAGGATGGTTCCGCCAGGAGTTTCATAATATCCGCGGCTCTTCATGCCCACATAGCGGTTTTCCACGAGGTCAAGACCGCCGACGCCGTGACGGGCGCCCAGACGATTGAGCTCGCCGAGAAGCGCGGCTGGCGAGAGCAGTCGCCCGTTGACAGCGCAGGCATCGCCACGCTCGAAACTGACTGTGATCAGTTCAGCCGCGTCCGGCGCCTCCTCCGGCGTGATGGTCCGCCGATCCGGTCGCTTGGTGACGATGTCCGGCGTCGCCTGTTCCGGGTCTTCGAGGACAAGCCCTTCGGACGACGTGTGCAAGAGATTGGCGTCGATTGAAAATGGCGCCTCTTGCTCCTTGCCCGTGGCGATTGGAATGCCGTGCTCCCGGGCGTAGGCGATCAGATCCGGGCGGCCCTTGAACGACCACTCCCGCCACGGCGCAATCACGCGGACATCCGGCTTCAAGGCGTAATAGCTCACCTCAAACCGCACCTGATCGTTGCCCTTGCCGGTGGCGCCGTGGCAAACCGCATCCGCCCCAACAAGGTTGGCGATGTCGATCTGGCGCTTCGCGATCAGCGGGCGCGCAATCGACGTGCCGAGGAGGTACTGGCCCTCGTAAAGCGTGTTGGCCCTGAACATCGGAAACACATAGTCGGCGACAAACTCCTCCTTAAGATCTTCCACGAAGATGTTTTCCGGCTTGATCCCAAGCGCGACAGCTTTTTCACGGGCTGGGGCGAGTTCTTCTCCCTGGCCCAGATCAGCAGTGAACGTCACCACCTCACAGCCGTAGGTCTCCTGCAGCCATTTCAGAATGATGGAAGTGTCAAGGCCGCCAGAATAGGCCAGGACCACCTTCTTCACAGACCCCTTGGACGCCATCACCGTCTCCTCATGCACGCCCGGGCAAAGAGAGCGGGCGGGCGCATATAGCTGCGCCGTGCTCCGCGCGCCAGTCTTTGAACCGAAGCCTAGGCGCGGGCGAAAATCAAAGTTGCGTTCGTGCCGCCGAAACCGAATGAATTCGACATCACGGTCTCCAGAGCACGGTCCACCCGCTGGCGCGCAATCGGCAAATCGGCGAAGGCAGGGTCCAGTGTCTCAATGTGCGCGCTTTCCGCGATGAAGTCGTTGTTCAGCATCAGGAGAGCGTAAATCGCTTCCTGGACACCAGCGGCGCCAAGGCTGTGCCCGGTGATGGATTTTGTCGAAGATATCATGGGCGCAGCCTGCCCGAAAACCTCGCGGACAGCCTCCATTTCGCGGAGATCGCCGATCGGCGTGGATGTGCCGTGGGGGTTCAAATACTCAACGGTGCGCCCACCAGCCTGCGCCAAGGCCTGGCGCATGCAGCGCACAGCCCCCTCCCCGGATGGCGCAACCATGTCATAGCCGTCGGAGGTCGCGCCATAGCCCACGAGCTCACCGTAAATACGCGCCCCACGGGCGCGGGCCCGCTCAAGCTCCTCAAGCACGACCACACCCGCCCCGCCCGCGATCACAAACCCATCGCGATCCGCATCATAGGCGCGAGAGGCGGCGCTCGGACGATCATTGTAGCGCGAGGACATCGCGCCCATGGCGTCAAAAAGGACGGACAAAGTCCAATGCAGTTCTTCGCACCCGCCGGCGAATACGATGTCCTGCTTGCCCCACTGGATCTGCTCAGCCGCCGCCCCGATGCAATGAGCAGAGGTGGCGCAGGCCGAGGAAATTGAGTAGTTGACGCCGCGGATCTTGAACCAGGTGGCGAGCGCCGCAGACGGACCGGAGCACATCGCCTTCGGCACGGCGAATGGCCCGACCCGTTTGGGGCCACGCTCCCTCGTAATTGCGGCGGCCTCTATGATTGCGCGGGTCGATGGCCCGCCTTCGCCAATGATCAGTCCGGTGCGCTCATGGGAGACCTCGCTTTCTGAAAGCCCGCAATCGGCGATGGCCTGCTCCATCGCGACATGCGCCCAGCCTGTTCCCTGCGCAAGGAAGCGCGCCGCACGCCGGTCAACCGCCTGCTCCCAATCGAGTGCTGGCGGGGCATGGACGTGGCACCGAAAGCCAAGTTGGGCGTATTCCGGCGCGGATACGACGCCGGAGCGCGCATCGCGAAGGCTGGTCAGCACCTCGCCCGCAGTGTCGCCAATTGAAGAGACGATCCCCAGGCCCGTAACGGCCACCCGACGCATCATGCTGCCTCCCCCGTCAGCCTGCGCCGCGGCGGGCTGGCCGGCCGCTTTCGCATCGCTGATCGTCATGACATTCTTGAGTACTTCGACCTTGAGTGTTTTTACATTGTCCCGCTGGCGAGAGCTTCAGGCTTGAAGAGCCCGACCCGCAGATCCCTGGCGGCATAGATCGGACGGTCATCCGCCAACATCACGCCGTCGCCAACGCCCAAAATCAACTTTGATGCGAAGACACGTTTTATATCAATAACATATTGAACCTTCTTCACATCCGGAGTGACTTGACCGGTGAACTTCACCTCGCCACACCCCAGCGCACGACCTTTGCCAGGGTGCCCGGACCAGCCGAGAAAGAACCCGACGATCTGCCACATCGCATCCAGGCCGAGGCACCCGGGCATCACGGGATCGCCTTCGAAATGGCAGGAGAAAAACCACAGGCCAGGATCGATCCCGAGTTCCGCCACCACCCTGCCCTTGCCATGGGCCCCGCCCGCGGACGTAATTTCGATGATGCGGTCAAACATCAGCATGGGCGGTAACGGCAACTGTGCGTTGGCGGCGCCGAACACTTCGCCCTTGGCGCAGGCGATCAGCGCCGCCCGATCGAAGGAGGATGGCCGGTCGATCACGAGCGCCCGCTCGCCCGGGGATGAATGCGTACCGTTCGTCATGACGCCCTGACCCTTTGTTGCTGGGCGCACGCTGCCCAAGACAGGCGCACAGT
>JBILMQ010000024.1:0-20823 GCA_044375455.1 Caulobacterales bacterium
TCTGTTCCAATGACACGTCCAATCCGGCATACTGTTCCATGGTCGTCCCTCCTGATGCTTGGCGCATGCGCAAGCATGACGCCGTTGCTTCTGAAACCATCAGTTTGAGGGACGACCAATATCACCGCCAGCGGGCAAGTTGGTCTCGACCTGGCCCATTACCCCATCTAACGCGCAGGCGCAGGCAGCGCTTGTTCCCGCCCGAGAGCAGTTGATCACGGCCTTGGCCCTGCGGCCCGAGCAAGCCGTGTTGCTCACGGAGCTGGAGCGGCTTCCCGCGCCGCCAGATGCGCCGATCGCGGCGGAAGACCTGGAAAACCGCGTCATCGGCGCCAGCACCGATCTCGCCGTCGCCATGGGCGCGCTGCAGGCCGCCCGCGCCGATCAGAGCATCTCCTGGCTGACCTCGCTTCTGCCCGCGATCGAGTTGGAGGGTGAACGCGAGCGGGACGATGGCGCCTGGAAAGATGGCCTCGGCTTGGCGTGGATGGCGCCGCTGTTCGATCTCGGCGGCGCCGAGCGGCTGCGACGAGCCTCCGCCGAGCGGCGCGCCGTGGCGCTCTTGGAAGCGCTTGACCTGGAGCTGCGCGCCGAGGCGCGCACGCGCTTGGCTCAAGCCGAAACAGCCCGGGCCATCGCCATCACCCGCCGCACCGTCATCCTGCCGCTCTCGGCCGAGGTGTTTGACGGCGCGGTGAGAGACTTCAACGCCATGGAGATCGGCATTCTCCAGCTGTTGCAGGAGCGTCGCGCCCGCCTCGAGGCCGGCCGCGCCGCCATCGCCGCGACCGCAGACTATTGGCGGGCCCAGGCCGCCTTGGATTTGCTGTTGGCCGGCGCCCGTTCAACGGAACACGCTCCCCCAAACGCCCCCGCCGCCGGCGCCCCCGCCCATGATCCCGGTCACTGAGGACTTCGATGAGCGCAGACCTTCCTGACCTGAACCGGCGCGGCGTGATGATCGCGGCCGGCTTGACCGCAGGGGCCGTGACCCTCGCAGCGGGCGAAGCCCACGCCGCTCAGGCCCACGCGACGAGCGTTCCTCATACGCAGCCCTATCCACCCGGTCGTCCGGGCCTGGACTATCAGCCGGTAATTGCGCCAAACGCCACGAAAATCCCATTCACCGTGCGCGCGGGAGTGAAGATCTTCCACCTCACGCTTGGGGAGTATGAGCACACGTTTGCTGAAGGTCTGTCGGCGCGGGTCTGGGGCTTCAATCAGGCCGCCGCAGGCGCGGTGATCGAGGCCGTCGAAGGCGACCGCGTCCGGATCTATGTCACTAACGGGTTGGGCGCGCCAACGGCCGTCCACTGGCATGGCATCATCCTTCCCTCCGGGATGGATGGCGTGGGCGGACTGACGCAGGAGAACATTCCGCCTGGCGAAACGTGGGTCTATGAGTTCACCCTGGTCCAGCACGGCACGCTGATGTTCCATGCCCATCACGACGAGATGGTGCAGATGGGCCTGGGGCTGACGGGGATGTTCATCATCCATCCGCGCCGGTCGCGGGCGCGTGTCGACCGCGATTTTGCATTGCTGCTGCATGAGTGGAAGATCAGACCCGGCGCCCGCCGTCCCGACCCCAATGAGATGACCGACTTCAACGTTTTCACCCTGAACGGCAAGGTGTTCCCAGCCTCCGATCCCTTGGTGGTCCGGCAGGGCCAAAGGGTGCGTATCCGCTTCGGCAATCTCGGGATGCAGAACCATCACCCGATGCATATCCACGGCTACGCCTGGACGGTCACGGAAACCGATGGCGGCGTGATCCCCGAAGCCGGACGCTGGCCGGAAACTACGGTTCTTGTGCCGGTCGGCTCAACCCGCACCGTCGAGTTCGATGCCAATTATCCCGGCGATTGGGCGATGCATTGCCATATGCTCCACCATCTTATGAACCAGATGGGCCATGGCGCCCCCAATATGGTGGGGGTGGACACAGAGGCGCTGCAGGCGCGCACCCAGGACGTGATCCCTGAAGCCATGATCATGGGGCGCGACGGCATGGGCGACCATGGCGAGCATGTCCAAATGGAGCATATGCCGGTTCCGGACAATGCGATCCCGATGGTCGGCGCCCGAGGGCCGCGGGGCTATATCCCGATGGGCGGCCTTGTCACGGTCGTGAAGGTGCGCGCCGGGATCACGAGCTTTCAGGATCCCGGTTGGTATGAAAACCCACCAGGCACAGAGGCGCGCAGAGCAACCCCCGACGAATTGTCCCAAGACGGAATATCTGCATGAGAGAGATGAAGCCCCCCATGAGGCAGATAACGGTGGCGGTCGCAGTGGCGGTCTGCGCGGAGATCGGCGTCTCAGCCCCGGCGTCAGCCCAGCAAGGCGGCCACGGCGGACACGGCGAGCACAGCGGCCATGGGGCGGTGATGGAGATGCGGCCGTCGATCCTCGACGGCGCGGTTCTGACCAAACCGCCGGACCGGGTGGACTTCGCTTTCACCCCTGCAATGCGGCTGACCGCGGCGCGCCTCACTACCGCGACGGGGGAAATCATCCCCGTGCAGTTTGACACTGCGGCTCCCGCCGCAACCATCGCCACCGTCCGGTTCGCGCCTCTCGCCCCCGACAGCTATACCCTCACCTATACCGCCGATATGAGCGATCACACCATGCCTGGCCGCGTGCGCTTCACCGTCCGTTGAGTCTCACCTTGGGAGCCTCCGCCATGTGGCGAAGGACGCGGCCTGCGTCCTTCAGCAAGCACTGCGTGTTGCCCGTGTTTATTCATTTTATTCTCTGCCGGTGATTACTTGAAGTGCCCACTGCCGCCAACCGCCCTGCTCACCGCCGCCGCGAACTCGCAGACGGCGGGGGATTTGGGTGCTGGATAAGATAGGCGTGTGCACTCAACAAAAGGCAACGGACACTCATGCGTCCGCCCAGCTGGCGCCTCACCCCATGCGCGCCACGCCGGCATGGGTAAAGTCTTCGCCCTTGTACAAGAGCGGGCGCCGGCTGTCGGCGGCGAGCGCGTAGCTGAAGCAATCGCCGAAATTGAGCCCTGCTTTGTGGCCCGAGCCTTTGCCGAAATCGCGATACGCTTCGCGTGCAAGCTTGGCCTGTGCGGGCGTCACCGGCTCAACTGCAATCGCGTTCGCGACAAGCAGGTCGTCGAACGCGCGGCTGAGCGCCGGGTTGTTCCGCGCGTCGATCACGATCCCGGTTTCCAGATAGGTCGCGGCCGAAACCGATGCGGCGGGCGCGTTGGCGATTGCGGCCATGAAGGCGACCGCCTCCGGCTCGCCGGCCAGGATCGCGACAAGCGCCGAGGTATCGATAATCATTTCGGCATGCCCAGATCGTCATAAAGCAGTTCGGCATGGTCTGGCAGGCCTTCAGGCCCGATCATGGCGGTTATCGCGGCGGCGGACCGCTTCAGGGTTTCGAGCTTGCGCGCCACTTCTGCTTCGCGGGAGGTGGCGGCAAGTTTATCCTTGAGCGCCAGGGTCACTGCTTCAGTCATCGACACGTCCAGCCGCTGCGCCAGTTCCGCCGCCAGCGCATGGGTCTCGGGATTTTTAATATTCAGGCTCATGGTAGAATTCTACCACACTCAGGGCAAAAATCTACCAGCGCACGTCACCGAGCCGGGGCAATCGCCCCAGGATAATGGTAAGGGCTGTGTTCTGAGACGGGGGCGTCCTTATTCGGTCGAAGCGTGGGTCGCTTGGGCGTTGCGTCAGCGAAGCCCTCCATGGGCGGATCTGTTGGTTTTCTCGATCATTTCAGCGCGCTGGAGGAGCCGGGCCAGTCCTGGCGGGTGGTCTATTCGTTGCCCGAAGCGCCGCTCGACGGCGAGACCTCAAGGCGCGCCCATGTCCGCCGCGAAAGGCGTCAGCCCGCTGCAGATGGAATCGGCCTGGGCGAGCCGCCAGCGCCTGGTCCTTGGGTAGGAAGCGGCGGCGGAGAAGTCGAACGAAATCAGGGTGCCCCCCTTCTGCTGCAGCGTCTCGAGCTCAAGGGCGCGCCCGTCACCATCGGCGCCATCGGCGCGCAGATCGACATCGCCGCAACCGTCCTTGAGCGTGGCGGCGACTATCTGTTCGCGCTCAAGGGCAATCGGCCGGAGCTGCACGCCGAGGCCGAAGCCCGCTGCGCCGATCCCGCCAACGCCGTCCCCCACGGCAGCCCGTCAAGGATCGCGCCTGCGCGCGAGCGGATCACGGACTGCAACTCCGCGAGGTGGGCGGGCGACAGGGGCCGCGACCCGCCCTTGCGCATCGCGCCAGTTCCAAGACCATCGGCTTGTTGAGCCCCGGCAGCGCCATGAGGTCAAAGGGGTCGATCGATTTCACAGCGGGGAATTTCGCCGCCCGAATGCGCCGCTCCACCATACGCCGCTCACGGTCGATCAATTCGAGCTCGGCCTGGCGCAGCAGGTAGCGCGGATGATCGAGCCCTCCTTTCGCGGCCTCCTTGGCGACCTTTGTCGTATTCGAGCTGAGAGGTCGGCAGCTTCAGCCGGCGCAGGTGACGCGCCGGCAGGACCTGCGGCGTGTCGGCGGCGGCGCGCTTCATCATGCCGCACTCCGATTGACCAGCGCCATGTAGTCTGCAGCCTTGGTCGTGCGCACTTTGGTGCGCGGCAAAAAGGGATACTGCTCGAGGCTCCGCGCTGGCGCGCGCTTTTCGACCTTGGCCACGGCGAGCTGCTTGACCGCGGCAAAGCCGACGACGTTGAGCCGGATTGCGTCCTCGATGGCGGCGGCGACAATAGCTGGAAAATTTCCAAAAGCCGCCGCACCTGGATGTATTCGCGTCGGCCTTTGGTCTTGATCCACGCTTCCATCCGCCGGCGCAGATCGGCGAAGCAGTCCGGCAAATCCCGGCCCTGCAGAGCTTTCGCCTGGTCCAGCGCATTGGGCTTCGGCTCGATCAGCGCCAGCCGACTGCTTTCAGGAAAAGTGTGCGCGGTTTTCCGTCTGAAAGCGGTCTCACATTAAATTGCGCGTCGTCTTCCACAAAACCGGTTCCCACTTTTGTGGACGACGCGCGGGCATCGGACCGGCGACGAAATCGCCGCTGTCATAGGAGCGCGGTT
The DNA here is from genome assembly GCA_044375455.1 of Caulobacterales bacterium. Lineage (GTDB taxonomy): Bacteria > Pseudomonadota > Alphaproteobacteria > Caulobacterales > Aquidulcibacteraceae > JBEIHX01. Next base: position 5,066 of record JBILMQ010000024.1, read on the forward strand.
GATCGGCCATGATCTCGCCTTCGCTGATGATGACGACGCGATCGACGAAGCCTTTCACCATCACCTTGCGATGGGCAAAGCGTTTTGGCACGGAGTAATCGTTGCTGCGGTAGCGCACCAAGGACGTGGACGACACGCGGCCCGGCCGCTTCTCGCATGGCTCGAAGAGCCCGTTGGGGATGGCGCGAAACGCCGCTTGGTCAGCCATCATCCAGGCCCCGATCGACCCTTTGGCGCCGGCGAGGGTATCGGCTTGCGGCTGGGTGCATCGCTCCGCCAGCTTTGCATTGAATTCATCAATCGACCGCGCTTCCAGGATCGGCGTCATGAAGTCGCGCCGGGCATATTTGACGAGACCTTCAACCTTGCCGCTTGCCATTGGTGCTCGAACCAACGGCGCACCATGGCTCGCTATTGCCTTTTCCGGGGCGGCCAAAGCGCGCATCGAACAAGAAGTGGCTCTTGAGCGCCGTGAACGCCAGCGTCGGCACGCGCTCGCCGGCGCCGGTGATGCGCGATACCGCGATCTTCGTAGTATCGTAGAGGGTTGAGCGCGGCGTGCCGCCGAAGAAGGAAAACGCGCTGACATGCCCATCAAGAAACGCCTCCGTCGTCTCGGCTGGTTAGGCTTTGACGAAGCAAGCGTCCAAATACGGAAGATCCATGCAGAAGAAATGCGCTTTGCGCCGGACGCCGGCGATGATGACCTGCGCCTCGCCGAAATCGGCCTGCGCATGGCCGGGCGGATGCGCCAGCGGCACAAACGCGTCCTTCAGGCGGCAGCCGCGCTCGCGCACCACCTCTTTCATCCGATCATAACCGCCCTGATAGCCGTTCGCCGATCGCTCGAACCCGTGGCGCGATCGGCTCACCATCACGCAGCCGCTCCCAGATGTGCTTGGCCGTATGGCGCTGCTTGGGCGGCGCATTGATGCCGGCAGCGAGAATAGCGTCGATGACGCCCAGAAACGGCCCAAGCTTAGGCTTGGCCCGCGGCGCCTCAAACCGATAGCCAGGCGGCGCCGAAAACGCCGGGCAGTTGTCGACTGTCTTGGGATCAATCCCAAGGAGCCGCGCCGCAGCCCGCCGGCTGCCGCCCTCGATCACCACGAAACGGCGGACGGATTCGTAAACGTCCATGTCCTTCATCCCGGCGCCGTCTCCTGTGTCCGCGAGACTGGCGACCATAGATGTGGCTGGTTTTTTGACCGCCACGCACCGTTAGCAAACGGCGCATCTGCGCCCCATTTTGGGGCGCCGCGTTTAAGAGCGGACCGCGGGTGATCTCAGCCAACGGCCGAGACGCCTTCGCCACAGCGGCTGAACGAAGACTGGACAAGAACAGCACGCCGAGGTGTGATGCATAGGCTATCTGTCTACAGAGGTGCTGCGCCATGAAAACTCGTCTCCTTGCTGCAGTCGCTCTCCTGGCGCTTTGCGCGACCGCCGGGCCGCCGGCGCACGCGCGCGATCCCGCTGCTCGCATGGGCGCGCGCGCCAAACTGATCACAGCAGCAGCCGCCGCCGACTACACGGCGCATCTCAAAGGACTTTTTGAACATCTGCACGCGCATCCAGAACTCTCATTCGAGGAAAAGGAAACCAGCGCACGCATCTCCTCGGAATTGCGTGCGATCCCTGGCGTTGAAGTGACGGAAGGCGTTGGCGGCCACGGAGTGGTTGGGGTCGTGCGCAACGGCGATGGACCCGTTGTGATGCTGCGAGCAGATATGGACGGTCTGCCGATCGTCGAGCGCAATGGGCTTCCTTACGCCTCAACGCGCCGTCAGGTCGGTCCGGATGGCGTCGAAGTCGGTGTCATGCACGCGTGTGGCCATGATGTGCACATGACCAGCCTGGTGGGCGCAACGCGCCAGCTGGTCGCCATGAGAGACCAGTGGCGCGGCGTCCTCGTCGTGATCTTCCAGCCAGCCGAGGAAGTTCTCGGCGGCGCACCGGCGATGCTGAAGGACGGTCTCTATACCCGCTTCCCAAAGCCGGACATCGTGCTTGGCCTGCACGTGGCAAGCGCACTGGAGCCCGGCAAATTCCGCGTCGAGGAGCGGGTGGCCAATTCGAGCTCCGACGGCGTCGACATCCTGGTGCGCGGCGTCGGCGGTCATGGCGCGTCACCACACCTCACCGTCGATCCTGTCGTCGTCGCGTCCGACCTGGTGATGGCGTTGCAGACCCTGGTCAGTCGCTCGATCGATCCGCTGGAACCCGGGGTTGTCACGGTCGGTGTCATCCAGGCAGGCACAAAACGAAACATCATATCGGAAGAAGCCCGCCTGCAGCTAACGGTGCGGGCAGACAATCGCGAGACCCGGGACAAGCTGATCGCCGGCATCAGACGGATCGCTGAGGGCGTCGCACGGACCCACGGAGTCCCGGAGGACCGTATGCCGGTCATCACCATGCGCGAAACCACGCCGCCCAACCTCAACAACACCACCTCCGCGTTGACGCTGCGCACCGCCCTGGCCCAAAGCTTCGGCGAGGGGCGGATTTCGCAGGTGCAGCGGCAGGGCATGGGCGCGGAAGACTTCGCCTATTACGGCGCGCCGGAATGGGGCAACATCCCTACGGTTTTCTTCAATGTCGGCGGGTCAGTCACGCAGGATCTGGCGAAGTCGCCGCCTCACCACTCGCCGCTTTTCATCATCCAGCCAGAACCGGCCGTTCGAGCCGGAGTTGAAGGCTACACCGTTGGGGCGTTGACCTTCCTCGGCAGAAACTGACAACCGACCGGATCGCACTGCCATATAGGCCTTCGTCTGCCGGCGGCGATCCGGCGCAGATCAACCTCGTCCAACCATCCAGGCTGGCGCTGCGGGACCGCAAATCTATGACCGCAAATCTCTGATCTCAATCGCGGCTTCGCAGGCGCCGCACCGCCGCCAAGCCCCAGCGCGCGCAGTCAGCCAGGCGACTGGCGGAAACGATCGCTGAAGGTTGTCGAGGCCGGTGTCTCGGGCGTGTCGGCTTCCGACTCGCGCGCCGCGTCGCCGCCAGACTGAATGCGCATGGCGGGCATTTGTGCAGGAGGCGGACATGGAACCAGACATGACACGGCGGCTGTTGCTCGAGGGCGCAGCGGCGACAACCGGCGCGTTGCTGGCGACCGGGTGTGTCAGCGCCCGAACGAGCGCGCAGCCGCCGCCCGCCAATGACATTCTGAACGACCTTGATGCAACCGGAGTTGCCGAGAAGATCAAGGCCGGTGAATTCACCCCCCTGGAAGCAGTCGATGCGGCGATAGCCCGGGCGCAACGCCTTCAGCCTCAACTGAATTTCCTGGTGACCGACATGTTCGAGCGGGCGCGCGCGGAAGCTCGAACACCCAGACCCGGCCCGTTCGCCGGGGCGCCAACCCTGGTGAAGGACCTCGCCGATGTGCAAGGCGTGCCGACGCGCAACGGCTGCCGCGCCTTCGCCACCGCCCCGCCTGCTGCCCGGCAGACGCCGTTCGTTGATGCACTCTATGCCTCGGGTTTGGTCCCGATCGGCAAGTCCGCAACGCCGGAGTTCGGTCTTACCGCCACGACGGAGCCCCTTGCGACGGGCGTCACCCGCAACCCATGGGCACTTGGACACTCCTCAGGCGGCTCGTCCGGCGGCGCTGCGGCGGCAGTCGCAGCCGGCGTAACGCCAATCGCCCACGCCAGCGATGGCGGCGGCTCGGTGCGCATCCCCGCCTCCTGCTGCGGCCTCGTCGGTCTCAAAGTTTCGCGCTGGCGCTGCATCGACAGCGGCATTGAGATCGGACCACTTCCGATCTCGGTGGACGGATGCGTGTCGCGCAGCGTCCGCGATACCGCACAATGGCTCGTCGCCACGCAACGCGTTGGGTCGGACACCGTCTATGAACCGCTGCCGCTGATCACCGGCCCGTCAACCAGGCGGTTGAAAATCGGGGTGCAGCTGCAAGGCTTCACCGGCAAGGCGCCGCACCCGGAAGTTGACGCGCAGATCTCCGCCGTGGCTGAGGTGCTCAAGGCGCTCGGCCATGGGGTGCGCCCGGTCACGGCCCCGATCAATGCGGCCGCCTTCACTGATGCATTCACCCTGCTGTGGGCAGCGTCGGCGCTCGAGGTCCGCGAGGCCGTGCGCGCCGCCGCCCCCGGCGCGCCCCTCGACAGCCTGCTCGAACCCCAAACCCTGGGCCTTGCCAACTTGGCCCAGCAACGCGGCCAAGATGCGATCAGCGCCGCTATTGCCGTTCTCAGTCAGGAATCGGCGGCCTATGAAACCTTGTACGCCAACCTGGACGTTCTTCTCACGCCAACGCTCGCCCGCCCCCCAGCCCAGATCGGCGAATTCGGGCCCGCCCAGCCGCTCGATAAATTCCTGCAAATCTCAGATTATGTCGCCTACACGCCGTTGATCAACGCTGCGGGAGCGCCTGCGATATCGCTACCCCTGGGCTGGTCTGCCGGAGGACTTCCCATCGGTGCTCATTTCTGTGCGAAAACCGGCGACGAACGAACTCTTCTTGAACTCGCGTTTGAACTGGAAGAGGCCATGCCATGGCGCAACCGCAGGCCGCCGGTGCACGCGTGATCCCGCCGCCCCGCCCAGCAGCGCATCCGTCTCGGATCCAAAATCCAGCTTCCGGCCGAGAGCAAACAAAGGCCGGGCCGGTTTGGCGATCCACAGGCGGCATGGCAGGCGAGAAGAACCTAAGGACCCGAAAAGCAATGTCTGCCAGAATCTTCGCGCGCCTCCTCGCCGGCCTGATCGCCGCATGCCTGTTGGCGCCAGGCAGCAACGCCCAGCAGGGCGCGAGCCTTCCGTCTTCGGCGGCGCTGGAGACCCGCAGCGTCGCAGGACTCGATCAGCCCGCCGAGATTTTGATCGATCACTGGGGCGTGGCTCATATCTTCGCGGCGAATGAGCGCGACGCCTACTTCCTCCAGGGCTACAACGCCGCCCGCGATCGCCTCTGGCAGATTGACCTGTGGCGCAAACGCGGCCTGGGACGGCTCGCCGCCTCGTTCGGCCCCGCTTACGTCGACCAAGACCGCGCGGCGCGGCTTTTCCTGTATCGCGGCGACATGGCGCGGGAATGGGCCGGCTACGCGCCAGACGCGCGCGCCATTGTCACTGCTTTCACCGACGGTGTGAACGCCTATGTGCGGGAGGTAAAAGCCGGCGCCCGTCCGCTCCCGGTCGAGTTCGAGATCACGGCGAGCAGTCCAGAAGAATGGGCGCCGCAGGACGTATTGCGCATCCGCAGTCACACCCTCGTGTCCAATGTCGCCGCGGAGGTGATGCGCGCGCGCGTGGCGTGCGCCGGCGGCCTCGCCGCAGACCGTCTGCGGCGCAAACTCGAGCCGCCGCATGAAACCCGCGTGCCGCAGGGACTTAATCCATGCGATATTCCCGCCGACGTACTGGAGGTCTACAGTCTCGCCACCCAGCCGGTAAACTTTGAGGCCCTCGCCAATGCGACCGCGGGAGTGCGGACAGGAGCCAACGACCTTGCGCGCCTCGTTGAGCGTAGTGCCGGCGAAGGTTCAAACAACTGGGTCATTGCCCCGTCAAGATCGGCGACCGGTCGCGCCCAGATGGCCAATGATCCGCACCGCGCGCTGGGCGTTCCCTCCCTGCGATACGTGGTCGGACTGCATGCACCAGGGCTATCGCTGGTCGGGGCCGGCGAACCCGCCTTGCCTGGAATTTCGCTCGGTCACAACGGCGAGATCGCATTTGGGATAACGATTTTTGCCATCGATCAGGAAGATCTCTACGTCTACGAACTTAAACCCGACGACCCCACCCGCTACCGCTACCGCCATGGCTGGCAGGCCATGGAAACGGTTAAAGAAACCATCGAGGTCAAGGGCGAGGCGCCCCGACAGACTGAACTGGCCTTCACCCGCCACGGGCCGGTCATCGCCGCCCGGGCCGACCGCCGGCGCGCCTTTGCCGTGCGCACTGTCTGGAGCGAAGCGGGCCTCGCCGGATATTTTGGAGCCTCGCGGCTTTTCAAGGCGAAGACCTGGAACGACTTCAAAGCGGCCAGCCAGTCCTGGGGCGCGCCCCCGCTCAACCTCGTCTATGCCGATGCAGCTGGCAACATCGGATGGGCGCCGTCAGGTCTGGCGCCAGTCCGCAGAAACTGGGACGGACTCATGCCGGTTCCCGGAGATGGGCGTTACGAGTGGGCCGGATATCTGGGATCTGATGTTCTGCCTTCAGTTCTTAATCCCGCATCGGGCTTTGTCGCGACCGCCAACGAGATGAACCTGCCTGATGGATTCCCCTTCGAAGAGCGGAAAATCGCCTTCGAATGGGCCAGCCGCTCCCGTATTTCGCGGATCGCGCAGGTGTTAAGCACAGATCCACAGGCAACACTTGCCGACTCCGCCGCACTGCAGGCCGACAGCCTGAACATCGCAGCCAAACGCGCCATCGCGCTGCTTGCCGGGCTGAGCTCTTCCGATCCCCAGACGGCCCGCGCGCTCGCCTTGCTGACGGCATGGGACACAGTGGAAACCGTCGACAGCGTGGCGGCGGCAATCCATCAGGTGTGGGTCACACGCCACCTCGGCCGGCTCACCGTCGCCCGCGCAACACCTCAGGGGGCCCGCCCGCTGGTGGGCAACGGCAATCTCGACGCAGTGCTGACCTATCTTGAAGCACCGGACGCTGCGCTCGGCCCTGACCCTGTGGCGGCGCGCAACGTGCTGGTGCTGACCTCGCTGCGAGATGCGATTACTGATCTCACCGAACGGCTGGGTCCCGACATGAGCGCCTGGACATGGGGACGCCTGCACCGCGCCCAGTTCGAGCCCGCAGTCGCGCGCCTGGCGGATCCACAACTCAGGGCGCAGATGACAGTCGGCCCGATGGCGCTGCCTGGATCAAGCGAAACCCCGCGTGCACTCAGCTTCGACCCGTCGACCTTCAAGGTCACGGCAGGAGCCTCCGTGCGGTTGGTCATCGACGTGGGGAGCTGGGACAACTCCACCTTCATCAACACGCCAGGCCAATCAGGCGATCCGTCCAGCGCGTACTACCGAAATCTGTTTCCGCTGTGGGCGGAGGGTCGCCAGGTCCCGCTGCGTTTTTCACGCGAGGCGGTCGAGCGTGACACCGCTCAGGCGATCCTGCTGAGCCCTGCTGACTGATGGAGGCACTCCACTCCCAGCAGGCGCCGCATCGCCATATCTGGGTCAGTGTGCTTCGCGCCGGCTGGCGGACATGATGAGCGCGGGTCGGGTCCCGGGCGCGGGGCATTGATCAGCGGCTGCAGCCTCGGGGTGCATGACCGCTACCGCGGGCGAGATAAGCCCGCCGGCTTGCGGACACGACATTCCCGGGGGGACGCGACCAGCCCGTGCGGAAGCACCCTGAACCCGCAGACATGGCCAGCAGAGGCGACAAGGCCCTCTGTATTCGCCTAAATGGAGGATATTCGATTTCCTGGGCATCGATGCGTGTCGATCCGAAGGCGCTGCATGGTTACGGAGGGGCCGTCATGAGCAAGATAGTTCTTTGGCAGTTCGAGGTATCACCCTTCTGCGACAAGGTGCGTCGCATGCTCGCAGTCAAGGGTCAGACATACGACCTGCGGGAGGTTCCGATCGCCGACGCCATCGCAGGCAAGCACAAACGCGTCAGCCCAACTGGAAAACTGCCGGCGCTCGAACTTGATGGACAGGTCATCATCGACTCCACGGACATCGCATACGCCCTGGAGGAGCGATTCACGACCCCGCGCTTGATCCCGCAAGACCCTGCGCAGCGCGCCCTCATGCACATCATCGAGGATTGGGCGGACGAAAGCCTCTACTTCTACGAAATCGCTATTCGGTGCGGGTTTCCCGAAAACGCCGCCCAGCGCGGGCGTGATCTCACTGCCCATGACAAAGGGGTGATGAAAGCGATTCTTGCGGCGCAGGCGCCAAAAGTTGTGATGCAAATCGCAAAAACCCAGGGCGTTGGACGCAAAGACAAGACCGCTATTCTGGCAGACTCGGCGCGCCATCTCGATGCTCTCGACGGACTTCTCGGCCACGGCCAATGGCTTGTCGGCGATCATCTCAGTCTTGCGGATATTGCCGTCTTCGTTCAAGTCAATTGCTTCAGACCGGACGCGCATGTGGGCGAAATGATTCGCGCTCGCCCGGCAGTCGACGCGTGGTTAAAGCGTGTCGACGCAGCAACGCAGCACCCGTGACATCTGCACAGGCGCCCCCGACGCCGCACCAAGGCTTGTCAGGCAAACCCGCAGGCGAGATCTCCGCCGCTGGCGAAACGGACTGGGTGGACGGCGTTGCTTGCCGCGGCGACGGACAGCTATGACCGCGCTTATCCGCCCCCCTGCACGGATCAGATTGTTTCGCCAACTCGGTCGCGCTCGGCCGACATGCACCGGCGGCTATGGCGGGTGCTAGGCAAGACCTCGCGAATTGGTTCGACGTCAGCGGCCTGGCACACACCTACCTTACACCTGCAGGCAACCAGCGAAATCTCATCTCGCACGCGCAAAACCGGACCGACGTGCGGCTCGAGCGCCGGCCTTCAAGTTTCTGGTTCGGATGAACGCTGTACCCGATCGGCTGACGCCTGCAGGGCGCCTCTGACACGATCATTGAATACTATCCCCGTGCGGACGGGTTCATCCAATTGCACACGATTGCAGGACACCACTGTGCAGCAGCGCTATGCGTGCTCGGGTGCGCGAACCATCGCACTTTGAACACCCATTCCGATGCAAGCTGAACGGCCAATCCGACGAAGCTGAAGAGGCCTCCCGGCCGCGACCTGACCGCTTGACGACATCGAATGATTGCAGCTTACGAAACATCACCAGCGCCGCACGCGAGCCGCGCGTCAATTCATCGGAACGCCCGGGCGTCGAATTATTGAAATTCATGGGCGCCTTTGATCGCAAGCCGCACGCCCGCCGCCTGGGCGGGCGAGGGCAAGCCCCCGTCGAGACACGCCTACCCTGACTGCGCCTCTGGCAGGAGTGTCTCGACACAGGGTCTGGCCGGAGGGTCAGGCCCACACAGGAGCAGACAACTTTGTCAGGGGCCAGCCAGCCAAGGCCATCGTGCGTAACCGGTGCGCGCGCACAAGTTTTTGCATATCCCCTTGCAGGAGCATAGCGAAGGCAATGTGGCTTTGACGCCGCTGACGCTGGCGACGGATTTCGGTGTGGCGATTTTGCGTTGATCCGACTTGAGCACGGCGATGTATGCAAGCTGTCGAGCATTCTCGATGCATTAAACGCGCCATTCCAAAGGTCGGATTGATCTGCGGCAGGCGCAGGGTTTGGGAGGCACCTCATGCAACACATACCGCCCGGGACCGTTGTTGGATTTCTTGCTGGCCGCGCTGAGATTGCCCCTGTGGTGACCGCGAACGAGCTGCGCGAAACCTGCGAAGCGCGCCATCCCTCACGGCTATTCAACGGGGCCCAGGTGTACGCGTTTGCTGTCTCTGATAAGGACGCGCCGCGACCCGAGCAAGTTCTGGGCCTCAATCCGGTCGACCAGACGCAGGCTCTGTTCGCGGCGCCGCAGGCACGCATGGTCGTTACACGCGACCTGCTTGATGTATTCGTGTTTCTTGCGCGCGACGACGACGACTACGACGCCGTTCTGCAGAATCTTTTGGCTGCCTGATCAGGCCGCGAGGTGGTCTACCGCCGTGCTCAGCGTCGGACCGATTTCGGCATACAGAACAAGATCGGCGAAGCGGTCCTGATCAGTCGGTTCGCGATTGACGATGACGAGCCGGGCGCCTGAGCGCTTCGCAAGCAGCGGCAACCCGGCTGCAGGATAGACCACCAGAGACGAACCGAGCACCAGAAAGAGATCGCAGGCCTGTGCCTGCTCGGTCGCGCGCGCCATTTCGTTTTCCGGCATCGGTTGTCCAAAGGAAATGGTCGCGCTCTTGATGAGACCGGCGCAGTGAATGCACAGGATCGGATCGCCCGCGTCATAGGCGGGGCGCAACACCTCAAACTCGTATCGCCGGGCGCATTGCAGACATTTCGCATAGCTCGCATTGCCGTGCACCTCAATGACCTGGTCCGGCGGCACTCCGGAGTCCTGGTGCAAATTGTCGACGTTCTGGGTGATGATCGAGACGAGCTTGCCCATCTGCGCCAAGCGGGCGAGCGCTGCGTGGCCCGCATTCGGCTTCGCCCCGGTCCAGCCGGCCGCACCCTCAAAGACTCGCCGCCATGCCTCGCGTTGCGCCTGCGGCGACGACACGAAGTCCTGAAAATAGATCGGTGACATCTTGCTCCAGACCCCGCCTGGACTGCGAAAATCGGGGACGCCGCTTTCGGTGGAGATGCCCGCGCCGGTAAACGCTACAATCCTGTCCGCAGCAGTGAGCGCGCTTGCAAGGCGCTCTGCATCGCCGTTCATATCTCGCTCCATCATCAGCGTCGCCAAGGTTGCACGCTGACCTCACCCAGTCCATCGCAGGTGCGCAGGCGCCGATCGACGCCGGTTGCGACACCTTTGCGGATTGCCCTCGCTTTGCCCCCCGGATTGCCAGAGCGCGCGGCTGCCGCCATGGTCTCGGCATGTCACATAATACTTTCGGGCGCCTCTTCCGCGTCACCACTTTCGGCGAGAGTCACGGACCGGCGATCGGCTGCGTGGTCGACGGCTGCCCGCCGGGCCTCGGTCTCAGCGAGGTCGACATCCAGGTCGATCTTGACCGCCGCCGCCCCGGCACCTCTCGCTTCGTGACCCAGCGCCAGGAACCGGATTCGGTGCGCATCCTCTCTGGGGTCTTCGCCGATCCGCGCGGCGGACCACAGGTGACGACCGGAACTCCGATCGCCCTGGTCATCGACAATGTCGACAGCCGGTCAAAGGACTATGGCGAAATCGCAGACCGCTACCGGCCAGGTCACGCAGACTATACCTACGCCGTAAAATACGGGGTGCGCGATTACCGCGGCGGCGGTCGCTCCAGCGCACGCGAAACGGCTGCGCGGGTCGCTGCAGGCGCCATTGCACGCAAAGTCCTAGGCTCCGGAGTTACTGTGCGGGCGGCGCTTGTCCAGATCGGAACCGCCGCCGTCGACAGGGGCCGCTGGGATTGGACCGAGACCGGTCGCAATGCCTTCTTTGCGCCCGATGCAGCCATCGTGCCGGTATGGGAAGACCTCGTAGACGCGGCGCGCAAGCGCGGCTCCTCCCTCGGCGCCATTGTCGAGGTCGAGGCTGTTGGGGCGCCGGCAGGCCTGGGTGCGCCGCTCTATGGGAAACTGGACGCGGATCTCGCAGCCGCCATGATGAGCATCAACGCTGTGAAGGGCGTCGAGATAGGCGACGGCTTCGCCGCGGCGGCGGCAAGCGGCGAAGACAACGCGGATGAAATGCGCCGCGGCCCTGACGGCAGGCCAACATTTCTGTCCAACCACGCCGGCGGCATCCTGGGCGGCATCTCGACAGGCGCGCCGATTGTCCTGCGCTTCGCCGTGAAGCCTACCTCCTCAGTGCTGATCCCGCAGCGCACAGTCAGTGACACCGGCGATGAGGTCGACATCCGCACCAAAGGGCGCCACGACCCTTGCGTCGGGATCCGCGCAGCCCCTGTCGGCGAAGCAATGATGGCCTGCGTCCTCGCTGATCATCTGCTGCATCACCGGGCCCAGACCGGCCGCTGAGAGGGACCACGGCGCATGCGAAGAGCACACACGTCCAGGCCGCAGGGGCGCGCGTGCACATGCGGCGGCCGGCGAGACGGCGAGCGCAGGATCGCCTGTCTAAGGCGCCGTCGCACCCAGACCCGCGCCGACCACAGCGGTCTGGACATGATAGGCAGGGATTTCTGTGAGCCTTACCCCCTGGCGCTGCGCCTCGCGGGACAAGGCGCGCCAGTCGTCGCGCAGGATGAATTGGGCCAGTTCCTGCACCCCTGAGGCAGGTTCGCCCATCCGTGCGGCCAGCATCGCCGAGATCCTGCGGGCCGACGCGCTGCCGGCCAGCCAACGCGCCCGCCGGTCGTTTGCACGAGCCTGCGCCACAGACGCGTCACCGGGGCGCAGGACGAGGCCAAAATCGACCGAGAACGGCTCAGCCAGACGACGGGCCTGCAGACGGGCCAGTATCGCCTCGCCGACGCGCGGGGTGAAATGGGTCGTCTCGTAATAAAATGACGCGGCGCGAACATCTTCAGGACCCGGCGCCGGACTTTGCGACACTGGGGAAAAACCGCCGAAGTCCCAGAACTGCGTGATCAGGCCCGTCATGCAGGGAGCGCGCGCAGGGCGGCTCTCGTAGGCAGCGAGCATGGCGCTGATCTGTCGGCGGATATGATAGGCTTCCTCAAACCGCCCAGCCTGCACCATCGCTTCATCGCGCCAGGCATGTACCGGCGGGGCAAACGCGATCACTTGCACGCCGCGCTGTGTCAAAAGATCGACCGTCTGCTGCAGAAATAAAAGCCGCTGCGGGTCAAATGCATAAGATCGGAAGAAATCAAGCCCGCCAAGCGCAGTGAGCTCAAAACGGCGCGCCTGTCCGCCTGGCGGATAGACCATAGGCCAGCGCTCGGCCGGGCGGGTTTCAGTAAAATTATCTTCCGCTGTTTGCACAGCACGCGCGAAAGCATGCGGTGACAGAGCCATTCGGGCCAGAGCGAATGTGCGGGAGCCATCTGGTAACGGAGATATCCAATAGGTCGCTTTGGTCTTGGCAGTGAGCGAAAACTCATCAATGTCTAGAGCGAAGATCACGCAGCGCAGGTCCGGATCTCTGCCTGCTAACGTCGCAGCGCGGGCGAGTTCGAACACATTCGAGCCGCGCATTCCCGCGTTCGCAAGCCCGCCCGGCCAGTTGGCGTAATAGGCGGCGAAACCGTCAACGACCCTTGAATTGCCGAAAATCAGAGTGCCGGCCGGCGGGGACAGGACCATATGCCCGACAAAGACGCGATTTCCATCCTCGTCACGCCGGGTCTTGTCTGCGTTGAACCTGGATATGTGCGGCGCGCCAGCAACGTCATAAGGATCCACCGCAAGCACCGTGGCGGCAAGTGTGGCGGTCAGAACGGCGAATAGACCAATGAGGGTTATAGCGTAACGGCGCATGATCAGAACGCGAAGTAGATGAATTCGGTGGCGCGAGAGGCGTTGAGAACCGCGATGAACAGCAACGCCGCTGCCCCCCCCGCCAGCAGAGGCGCCGGTCTCCACACGAATACGCCAGGCTTGGGCTGCGTTACACGCGCCGTCTCAAGGCAGGCGGTATCGAGATGGTGATAGAAAAATTCCGCAGTGTCAGGCGCCTTCCACACCAGCAGGAGGCACAGCCCGATCAGAGCGAGCGCCTGAGGCTCCACAAGGCCGCCCGGCCCACTCATGCCTGCGAGGCCGGCAAACATCGCGAGCGCCCCGTCAAACGAACCGGCGCGGAAAAACACCCAGGCAAGCATGACAGCCAGGCAGACAAGCCCGATGCGCACCGGCTTATGCTTCAAAACAGTGCGTCCGACTGGTCCGTGCTTTTCCCACACGTGATTGAGCGCAAGGAGTACGCCATGAATTGCGCCCCAAATCACAAAGGTCCAGGCCGCGCCATGCCACAAACCGCCCAGCAGCATGGTGACGAACAGATTTACGTGCCGGCGCAGTTCGCCCAGCCGGTTGCCGCCGAGCGGAATATAGAGGTGGTCGCGCAAGAACTGACTGAGACTAATGTGCCAGCGCCGCCAGAAATCAATGATGCTGTCCGCTCGGTAGGGTGCGTTGAAGTTGATCGGCAAATGATAGCCGAAACAGCGCGCCAAGCCGATCGCCATGTCCGAATATCCCGAAAAATCGAAGAATATCTGGAGCGAGTACGCAATCGCGCCAACCCAAGCATCGCTGAACCCGACAGCTCCCCCCCGATCGGCGGCCCCAAAGCTCGCAGAGGCGACTCCAGCCAGATTATCCGCCAGCAGTACTTTTTTGGCGAGCCCTACCGAAAAAATGGACAACCCCACGCCAAAATTGTCCCACAGGTCATCTTTGCGCGTTGCATCGGCGAACTGGCGCGCGATCTGATGGTGCTGAACCAGGGGGCCAGCGATCAGATGCGGGAAAAAAGCAACGAACAAAATGTGATTCAACAGCTTGCCGGGCCGGGTTCGCCCGCTCGCGACGTCGACCAGAAATGAGATCTGCTGGAAGGTAAAAAACGAAATGCCGAGCGGCAAAGCGATGTTGACTGGATCGTGGCTGGCACCGCTCAGCGAAGAAGCCGTATCGAGAACGAAGTTCGCGTACTTAAAAACGCCCAACGCAGCAAGATTGATGAAGACCCCGATCGCGAGCGCGACGCGCGCGCCAGACGCTATCCACAGTCCGAACGCATAATTGACGACCGCTGAGATCAGCAGCAACGGGAGATTGGCGGCGTCCCACCACGCGTAGAAGACGAGCGAACTGAGCGACAGAACCGCCAGCCCCGCCTGGTGCGACACATGCCGGCGCACGGCGTAGTAGGCCGCCAGGCAGAGCGGAAAAAAGACGAACAGGAATTCGATGGAATTGAAAAGCATCCCGCCCCCGCGCGCCGTCCCGGCTGTGAACGCCGTGAATGCACCCCTGTCAAGGCGCGCAGTTCAGGCAGGGCAAGGAACCCGGTGGCGTCGGCACATCCCGGACCCATAGGGACTGGGAGCCATATCGATGCGCACGCCGCCAGTCTTCTCCACCACCAGGATCTCGGCAAGGTTGTGCGCGCGCGCAATCGGGGACACGGCCGCCAGCGTGGCCGTGGCGTGACCTCGCCGGATGCGGGAGGGCCTCGCCACCTTGGCCGGTGTGCCCGCCCGCACGCTGCAGCAGCGGCGTCAGACGATGGCGTAGCCGCACCTCCCCGATCACCTTCGCCACGTCCGTCCGCCAGACCACTGTCTCCGGCGCCCGCTCTGCGACGCTGCCGTCCGGCAGTTCAATGAACGCCGGTTTGGGACCATGGAGTTGCCGCATGAACCCGACAGGGGCGAAGGGACTGGTCGGGGCGACGGCGGGATCACCGGGGCCATGAGCGCCGACCTCAAGCCCCTCCTGCAGGGAGTCGGCAAAAATGGTTGCACAGTCCGATTTGCGGCGTCACGAGCGCACTTGTCACGACGGCGGGCGCTCGTAGAGGTCAACGGCGCGGCCTGCGTACTCAGCGCGCTCGTAAAGCGCAAAACCGAACTGGGCCGCCACCCGCTGGGATGGGGCGTTCTCAGGGGAGATCATGCACACCAGCGGCGCTGGCCCAAAGACGCGGCACGCCCAGGCGATGGCGGCGGCCACGGCCTCGCGGGCATAACCCCTGCCCTGCGCGCGTGGGGCAAGGCTCCAACCGATCTCAGGCACTGCATCGAAACGCGCGCCAAGGCCCCGGCGCGCCTGCATCAGACCGACGTCGCCGACATAGAGCCCGCTTGACTGCTCCACAACCGCCCAGAACCCGAAATTCATGAGCGCCCAATGGCCGGCATAGCGTTGCAGCCGCTGCCAGCATGCACCCGCGTCCTGGGGCGCGCCCGTGATGAAACGCGTGACCTCCGGATCGCCCCACAGGGCGCACACGGCGTCAAAATCCTGCAGACCGTGTGGTCGCAGCACCAGCCTTTCCGTCGTCACGATCCGCACATTCATCGATCCGCCCTGATGCAAGCTGTTGAGCCCTCCCCGCTACGCTGACACGCGCGTCGGGCCAAGCGTCGCACTTGACGCAGGCCAGCCCAGCCTGTCTGGTCAAAAGTGGAGGACGGCCATGATCAGACGCTCA
>JBILMQ010000222.1:0-6142 GCA_044375455.1 Caulobacterales bacterium
ACCACCCAGGTATTGTCGGATATCGGGCGTCCTGTTCTGATGGCGCGGTGACCCAAGGCGGCGAGCGCGAACGCGCGACAGAGACGAAGACAGAGACCCGGACGGAGACAGGCGCACAAGGCCTGACCTCAGCGCAGGCTCGTGCGCTCAGCGCCCGGGATGGGCCAAACGATATCGCCCCGCCCCGCCGCTCTGTCTGGACAGAGGCGCTCTTTGAGGCTGCGCGAGAGCCAATGTTCTTGCTGCTCATGGCCGGTGCAGCTCTTTACATCACCTTCGGCGACCTCGGCGAGGGCCTGATTCTGGGAGCCTTTGCAGCGGCGTCCAGCGTGATCGCCGTAACACAGAACATCCGCAGCGCCCGCGCTCTGGCGGCTCTGCGGGCGCTGGCTGCGCCAATGGCGCATGTGGTGCGTGACGGCGAAGTCAGCCTGATCCCCGCCCGCGATGTCGTGCGCGGCGATCTCCTGGTCCTGGAACCAGGCGCACGGATCGCCGCAGATGCGCGCATTGTGTCCGCCAGCGCGTTGAGCGTCGACGAGTCGATCCTGACGGGCGAAAGCGCGCCTGTGCTGAAAAGCGCAGATGGAGATACCCTGCTCTACGCTGGGACGCTCTGCGTGCAGGGGCGCGGATTGTGCGAAGTCGTTGCAATCGGGATGTCCACCCGCTTCGGCCAGATTGGCGTGGCGGTCTCTGAGGCTGACGAGCCTCCCAGCCCGATGCGTCAGGCGATTGATCGCCTGACACGTCAGACAGGCGTTGCAGCCGCTGGCGCCTGCCTCCTCGCATTCGCTGTGGGCCTTGTCATGCTTGAGAATGCGCGCGCCGCAGCATTGCAGGCCATCGCACTCGCAATGGCGCTGATTCCAGAAGAATTCCCCATGGCGTTTGCAGCCTTCATGGCCCTCGGCTCTGTGCGCTTGGCCAAGGTTGGCGTTCTCGCACGCCGGGCGCGGGCGATCGAAACCCTTGGGGCTGCAAATGTCTTGTGCATCGATAAAACCGGCACGCTGACCGAAAACCGAATGACCGTCCGTCAGCTGATTACGCCGGAAACCGATATCGTAGTTGACGGCCCCCCCAAGCCCTTACCGGAGCCCTGTCACCGCCTCATCGAATACGCCAACCTGGCGTCCGCCCCGCTTTCGCCGGATCCGATGGACCAGGCGGTCCACCGCCTTGCGCAAGGGCCTGCAATCGACCCCGGACATCACCACGGCGATTGGGTGCTGGCGCGCGAATATGAACTGCAGCCGGGATTTCTGGCTCTGTCACATGTCTGGCGGACAGCGCAAGGAGACTTCGTCCTTGCTGCGAAAGGTGCGCCAGAGGCGATCCTGACGCTCACACGGGAGGACGGCGCATGCGCTCACTGGGTGAGCGAACAGGTCGCAGGCATGGCCGCCAAGGGGTTGCGGGTGCTCGCGGTCGCAGCCGGCCGCGCGCCGCCTGGGCCGCTGCCCACCCGGGCGCAAGATCTTACATTTGAGTTTGTCGGGCTCGTGGGCTTTCTCGATCCGCTGCGCCCAGAAGCAAGAAGCGCGGTCGCGGCGGCGCGCGCAGCGGGCGTTCGCGTCGTCATGCTGACGGGCGATTATCCAGCAACAGCGGACGCCATCGCACGCGAGGCTGGCCTCGACAGACAGGCAGCGCCCCTGAGTGGTGCAGACGTCGCGCTTATGTCGCCGCACGATCTTGAAGTCGCACTGGGACATGTCAGCGTATTCGCCCGCATCCAGCCAACGCAGAAGCTTTCAATCATCAAGGCGTTTGTCGCCCGCGGCGATGTCGCGGCAATGACCGGCGACGGGGTCAACGATGCGCCTGCACTTGAAGCCGCCCATATCGGGGTGGCCATGGGAGGACAGCGCGCCAGCGATGTTGCGCGTGAGGCCGCAGACCTCATCCTGCTCAAAGACAGCCTCACCCATCTGATCGACGCCATCCGCCAGGGGCGTCGTGTGTTCGACAACTTGCGCAAGGCATTGATCTATATCCTCGCTGTCCATGTCCCAATAGCACTGGGCATCCTTGTTCCCCTGCTGGCCGGTCTGCCGCCCCTGTTTGCCCCAATCCATGTCGCGTTGCTCGAGTTGACGATCGATCCGACCTGCGCCCTGGCGCTTGAAAGCGAGCCCGCCGAACCGGATGCGATGACGCGCCCGGCCCGTGACCGTGCTGCACCTCTTCTTGGCATGCGACATCTCGCCTGGGCTCTCGCAATCGGCGCGGCGCTCGCTGCAGGCGTTCTTAGCGTGTACCTGTGGGGCCTTTCCACATACGGCGAAGCCGCTGCACGAGGCCTCGCCATGACGACCTTGATGGCAGGCAACCTTACGCTGGTTCCAGTGGCGGGGCGCCTGCGCCCAGGACTGCCCAGCCTTTTTGCCGCGCACCGGCGTAGCTTTTGGGTGATCGCTTGCCTCGGCGTGGCGGTGATCATGGCCGCCTGGGGCTTGCCATCGGTCACACGCTGGTTCGGCTTCGCACGCGCCCCAGCAGAAACCATTCTGGCTGCCGGCGCCATCGGCGTCGCCATCGTGGCGGCGTTCGACGTGGCCAAGCGGATTCCTCAAGTAACCCGGCTCCTGTCAAAAAATTAGGGCGGCGCATCGAACTGATGCGCCGCCCAGCGCCGACCGACATGACATGCGGTCCGCTCCGACAGATCCTATTGGGGAACGGCAGTTTCCTTTCCAGGTCTGCTGATCGCGATTTTCCGCTCGACCGGCCTGGGCGCTGCAGGCTTGGCGATGGCGATGCTCAAAACACCCTTGTCGAAAGATGCATGAATGCTGTCCGCAGACGGCTCAAATCGAAGAGGAAGCTGACGCATGAACATGCCATATCGCCGTTCGGCGACATGCACGTTCTTTTCATCCCGGTTCTTTTCCTCTTTTTTCTCCCCCTTGATGCGGAGCACATTTTCCAGAAGGCTTATCTCGACATCGCCCGGGTCAACACCAGCCAACTCGACAGTGATATGCAATTCTCCATCTGTTTCGCTGACATCAATTCGTGGCGCCAGCATCGCTGTGTCGGCGCCGCTCCATATGCTGCGCCCGCGCGCCACTTCGTCGAGCATCCGATCCATGTCCGGCATGGCGGGAAACCAGTCGTCAAATGCACGGGGAAACCGCGTAAACACAGTCGGAATAAGCGAGCGTGCCGCCATGACTTGTCCTTTCCACACCTGAGGGGCTCTTCGAGTGTTCGCCCCGTTGAGATGAACGTCAGGTCGGCGACGGCGCGCCATCGCGCTACAGTGCGGGCGATGGGTGCAATGAAACCGCTTTGGGGGGACTGAAGCGGTCAGCTGCGCCGCCGCCGACTGAGCTTTGTCTACTGCTTTGACGCGCGGCGCGCGAGACGGTGGGTCTACGTACGGCCATTTGCTTAATCTGCGCCCCCGAGGTCAGGTCGCTCTGAGAGCGTCCTGCAGACGCGTCACCAGCGCCATGCGCGCAGGATCGTCGCGGGCGTCAGCAAGCGCGGCCTCAAGCTCCACCAGGAAGGCGGCGCGGGCGTTGTGCCAATCCAGACGCGCAGCTGCGTGCGGCGGCAAGCGCGGGCCTGCTGGAGGAACAGGCTGCGGCAGGACGCCTGGCGACAGCATGAAGGCATCGTCGATCTCCGGCGTGAACATTGATGCGCTGGACAGCCCCGCCGCCTTGAGAGCGTCCACCAAACCTGCGCTCTCAGCCGGCTCGCCATGCGTGATGAACACCCCGCCAGCAACAGGACCACGCGCCTTGGCCCAGGCGACAAGACCAGGCCCGTCGGCATGACCGGAGTAGACTTCGACCTGACGAATACGTGCACGCACCGCAATTGTCTCGCCTTGAACCCGCACAGCGTCGCGTCCCTCGACAAGCAGACGCCCGAGCGTTCCCACTGCCTGGTAACCCGTCAGAAGCACACTTGCCTGCGGCCGCCACAACTGCCGCTTCAAATGATGCCGGATACGACCCGCATCACACATTCCGCTGGCGGCGACGATCACGTGCCAACCCTCAACACGCTCGAGGGACCGGCTTTCACCGACACTTTCCAAGAAGTGGAGATGGCGCGCGCCTGCGATTGCCGCAAAGGCGTTTGCACCCGCGCCATCGCCCGGGGTGTGGTCGAGAAAGACGTCGGTGGCGCGGATCGCCAGCGGACTGTCAAGGAAGATCGGGCCCTCAGGGGCCAATCCCTCGGACATGACAGCGAGCAGATCGACGAGCAATTCCTGGGTGCGCTCAACGGCAAAAGCAGGAATCAGCAAGGGGCCGCCAGCACGGTGGGCTGCACGCACTTCATCAGCAAGCGTGGCGCGGCGCTCAGCTGGCGTGAGGAGGGCGCGCGCACGCGCGCCATACGTGCTCTCAATAATCAGATGGTCAACCCCGCTCGGACCTTGCGGATCGACGGAGAAATCGCGCCCGCCGGGGCCGAGATCTCCTGAAAACAGAAGGCGCTGAACGCTGGCGCCGCTTGTGACCTCGACCTCGACTGAGGCCGACCCGAGAATGTGACCAGCACGCCACCATCGGGCCCGCAGGCCCGCGGCGGGCGACATCCAGCGGTCGAAAGGCGCCTCACGGAACAATCTCAGCGCAGTTTCCGCATCCTGCGCGGTATAGATCGGGGTCACGACGTCTCTGGCCCGACGGCGCTGCCGACGGTTGAGCTGCTCGACCTCCATTTCCTGAATCTTGCCTGCATCCGGTAGCATAACCGCACACAGAGCGATTGTTTCGGGCGTTGCGTACACGTCGCCCTTGAAACCAGCGCGCATCGCCTTGGGAATGAGGCCAGCGTGATCGAGATGAGCGTGGGTGAGGAGAATTGCATCAAGCCGACCGGGATCAAACGGAAACGCTCCGTAGTTGAGCGCCTTCAACGTTTTTGGTCCCTGAAACAGGCCGCAATCGATCAAGACGTCCGCGTCCGGCGTGGTCAGCCGGAAAGCTGCACCGGTGACGCACCCAGCCGCGCCGTGGAAAGCAAGGCGCACGCTCATGGACTGACCTCATCGCAAAGAGCTCGAGCCAGAACGCCCGCAAGCGCGATGCGGTTTGTGGCGTGAGCGACGGAATCACAGGAGGCAATCTCGGCGGCGCCGGTGCAGATCAGCGCCCAGCGCGCGACATCCGTAAACAAGGCATGCGTGACCACCACGCTGCGACGTCCCGCGCCGAGTTGCGCCAGAGCGAGCAAGGCGGCGCGCATGGTGGCGCCGCCTGAGCATATATCGTCAATCAGCACACATGGCTTGCCGGCGACAAGCGCGGGCGGCGGGGGGACAAGGCGCACGAGGTGATCGCTGCAGCGCGACTTCTCAAATGTCGTCCACGGCCTGTGCAGAAGGTCAGCAAGTCCCTGCGTCCAGGCGGCGCTTTCCCGATCCGGACCGATGATCACCGCATGCCCGATTGCAGGATCGCCACGCAGATAGTCCGCAATGGCGGGAGCAGCCGACACCACATCGGCGCGCTTGGCAGGTACGGCGCCTCTCAGGCGGGCGGTCCGGTGGAGGTGCGGGTCGACGCTGACCACCCTATCAAACGCCGTCGCAAGAAGATTGCCGGCGACATGCTGGCTCAACGCCTCGCCAGGGGCAAACACCGCATCCTGGCGCATGTATCCAAGGTAGGGCGCAACGAGCACCACCCGTCTGGCGCCGCTGCGCCGCAGAGCGTCAGCAGCAAGCAGCACCTCAATGATGCGCTCATTTGGCCGATCCAGGCTGCGATAAACGATGGCGGTGTCACAGTCGCTGCACGCCGTCACCCGGCTTTCACCGTCGGGAAATCGATGCACCTGGATGACCCCGGTCGGCGCGCCGAGAGCTACAGCAAGGCGCTCGGCAGGCGCACGATCCTCCGCAAAGCGCCACACCCGCGCCCGCATCAGGCTCCCCCGTTGATCACGAACCCGCAGTCGATCTGACTGGCCTCAAGCGCAAACCCCCGGTCCGTCGGTTCGCATGCGTGGATAAAGTAAAGAGGCTCGCCCTTGCGCACCTGATCGCCGACCCGGCGCGCAAGATCAATCCCCGCGCTTGCATCCGTCGGCGCTCCAGCCAGGCGAGCAATTTTTGCTATCTGGTGACAATCGATAGCCGTGATCAGTCCGTCACGCGGCGCCGGGATCG
>JBILMQ010000224.1:0-6085 GCA_044375455.1 Caulobacterales bacterium
CTCGGCGGCAGCTAAACGGCCCGCCAGAAGCCCGATCGCCGCCGATTCAACATAGCCCTCCACCCCCGTAACCTGACCGGCAAAGCGGATGCGCGGCTCCGATCTCAGCCGCAGCCGGTCATCCAGCAGCCGCGGTGAGCGGATGAAGGTATTGCGGTGAATGCCGCCGAGACGCGCAAACTCTGCGCGCTCCAGGCCCGGTATGGCGCGAAACACCCGGGTCTGTTCCCCATGCTTCAGCTTGGTTTGAAATCCCACCATGTTAAAAAGTGTGGCAAGCGCGTTGTCCTGGCGCAATTGCACGACGGCATGGGGTCGTTTGCCGGTCCGCGGATCGGTCAGCCCAACCGGCTTCATCGGCCCAAAGCGCAACGTCTGGGCGCCGCGTTCCGCCATGACTTCGATCGGCAGACACCCCTCAAAATAGGGCGTGTCCTTCTCCCAGTCTTTGAACTCTGTTTTTTCTGCAGCCAGCAGAGCGCCAATGAATGCGTCGTACTCAGCCTCGTTCATGGGGCAATTGATGTAATCAGCGCCATCCCCGCCTGGACCGGCTTTATCATAGCGTGATTGGAACCATGCGACGTCGAAGTTGATGCTTTCGCGGTGGATGATCGGTGCAATGGCGTCAAAGAACGCCAGACTGTCCTGCCCGGTACGGGCAATGATCTCGGCCGCGAGGGCGGGCGCGGTGAGCGGACCCGTCGCCAGAATAACCGCCCCCCAGTCCGGCGCCGGCCAGCCGACTTCTCCCCGCTCCACGGTGACCCGCGGATGCGCCTCAAGTGCATCCGTGACCGCACGGGCGAAACCGTCGCGATCAACGGCGAGGGCTGATCCGGCCGGAACCTTATTGGCGTCGCCCGCTGCGAGGATCAGCGAGCCGCAGGCGCGCATTTCCGCGTGAAGAAGTCCCACCGCGTTCGTTTCGGCGTCATCCGAGCGGAACGAGTTGGAGCAGACGAGTTCGGCAAGGTCGTGCGTCTTGTGCGCGTCAGTCATCCGCACAGGGCGCATTTCATGCAGGATAACGTCAACCCCGGCCTGCGCCGCGGCCCAGGCGGCCTCAGACCCGGCGAGACCGCCGCCGACGATGTGAATGGGCATTGTCATCGCCGTGTTGTGCGGCCGGTCGAAGGCGCGCGCAAGGTCTCGCAGGAGCGGGTGTCGCTCGTTGACCAGGATGAGGCCCCCCGGCTAGACCTCGGCTCCGGGCGAGGCAAGGGGACAGCGCCATGACGCAGGCAAGCAGCGCGAAAGCCCCGGTTGTTGAATCGGCCAGTGCAGGCCTGCAATTTCTTGTCATGCATTGGCGCCGGCTGTTAGCGCCGGCCCTGTTCCTGGGCGTGGTCTGCGCCGGCCTTTTTTCGACGCTTGGCTCCGACGCAGCCCTGTCCTCTTCTCCGGCCAGCGCTCTCGCGATTCAGGCGAGTTACGCCCTTGCAAGCCTCATTGCGCTCGCTCCGGCCTACCGGCTCGCGCTGCGCCAGCAGACCGGCGGACTCGCCGGACTGCAGTTTGGCGCCGATGAGCTGCGTCTCATCCTGTCTCAGGTCGCGGTGGTCGCCATCGTGATGTTCATCATGTTCGTCGCCGCCTTTACCCTGGTGCTGGTGGCGATGGCGCTCGCGGCCTCCAGCGGCGCTTCGCTGGAGACCATCCAGGGCGACCCGCAGGCGCTGCTCGCAGCGCTGGGGCCGATGGGCGGCCTGCTGATCAGCCTTCTCGGCGTGCTCGCCATTGCAGCACTGACCGCCGCGCTCATCCGGTTTTGTCTTGTGCAGGCCGCGGTGATCGGCGAGCGGCGCATCGCGGTGATGGCTGCGGCGCGCTGGACCAAAGGCAATGTGCTGCGGATCCTGGCGGCTTACGTGCTCCTGGGAACGCCGCTCTTCATCCTGTCGAGTTTGCTCGCAGCCCTGCTGAAGCTCGCCACCGGGGTTGATCCGGCAGATGTGCGGACCTGGGCGAACGCCGCGCCCGAGGCGCTGGCGGTCGCAGGCCTGGTCTGGGGATCTGTGACCTATCTGCTTATGAACGTGCCGATCGCCGGTCTCAGCGCCTATCTCTATCGTGGGCTGCGTCCGCTCTAAGCGCCCGCGGTCGGTTTGGACAGGGGGCTGGGGCGCGTCGCCTGCGGCGTCGGCGCGATGCACAGCACAGCAGAGCGCGCGAGGCACGATGCGCCGAGGCCTATGGGCGAGCCTGTCTGCCGTCGTCAGACCCCGCGCGCCCTGCCTTTGCGCCCTGCCTTCGCGCCCTGCCTTCGCGCCCTGTCTTGGCCCCCTGTCTTGGCCCCCTGAGGTCGCCACGGCCCGACTGGCCATGAAAACTCTTCGCAAGGCTGCGATGAACGTTCAGCCGCTGCAGGGCACGCCCAGCGCTCAACACGCTCCGGCGCCGGCCTTGAAGATGCGATCGCTGCGCGGCGGCGACACGACAAGCCGGCCTACCGCGCCGTGGGCAGAGCAACACCGCGGCGCAGCCGCGCCTCCCGCTTCATTCACGCGATCGACAGGAAGAGGGTCAGGGTTCCATGATTTTCGACGCGCTGGGGCGCGTTGAACGACCATGACCGCGCCAGACCCGCGTCAAGACCAAGGATCGCGGCCGGCGTGTCGCGCTCCGGCAGATAGACCACATCTGTAGTTGTGCCTCCGTCCGGGTGATTTTGCAGGGGGGGCGCCCAGATGCGCACCGGCGAACAAGACGCTGACTGCAGCCGCGCCGGAACGGTGTGTGCAGACGCCGGCGGGCGCTGCAGCAAGGCTGCCGCCGATGGCGTCCCACGCTGCGATGACGGGGGCCGACAACGCTTGTGTGTTTCCCAGAGCGGGCAATGCACAGCTGGGAGAGCGCTCACAGAACTGGCAAGGGATGGCAATGCAACCAGCATATTGGCGCTTGGCGCGGCAGCGCGCGCGCCGACGGCCGGTCGATTGTGCGGCCATCGAGGCAAGGTTTGCCGCCGCACGCCAGACGAGCGGCACGCGCGAACGCCCCCCACGAGGTGAGCCGGCCAGATCGGCCAGCCCCCACATGGCCGGCCTTCACACGACCGACGCAGCCCCGCGCATGGCGTCAATTGACAAGGACGGTGCTGCTGGCGCGCCAGGGATCAGGCCTGCGGCCCGGGCGGTCCTGGGCGACCGCGCTCAAGCGCCTGCATTGGACCGGGCTGCGGCCGCCGCACGGACCAGAACCTCAGCGTCTGCCTCGCGCAGATACTCATCCAGACGGGTGATCCGTCCCTCAGACACCCGGCAGATCACCACCGCTGCAAGCGCCAGTATCTCGCCAAGGTGTGTCTCGCCGCGCAGCACGTGCTGCTGAAAGAAGCCGTCCGAGGTCACTTCCCGGCGCTGGACGTCGTAGCGGTAGGTCTTCAGCTGGCGGCGCATCCACGCCAGCACGCGGATGTTCGCCTCCCTGTCCTGGCCCGGAGACTGAAGCCCGTCGGTGTTGTGCCAGATGACGGCGTCGGGAGCGTAGCAGTCGCGCATCGTGTCAAAGTCGCCCGCCTCAAGCGCCGCCACAAACCGCGCTGCAAGCGCCAAGGTCTCGCTTCGCCGGCCGGTGTCGGACTCTTGCGTCATTGCGGTCCTCGAGGTTTCGAAGGCCTTCGCGGCCGATTTGGCCAGAGGGTCGTGCCAGAGGGTCGTGCCAGAGGGGCGTGCCAGAGGGGCCGCCTAGAGGGGAATGTTGTCGTGCTTCTTGGGCGGATTGGTCGCCTGCTTTGTTTTGAGCGTTCGCAGGGCCCGCGAAATTCTGCGCCGGGTGTTGTGCGGCATGATCACGTCGTCGATATAGCCCCGCGAGGCGGCCACGAACGGGTTGGCGAACCGATCCTGATATTCGCCGGTGCGCTCAGCAATTTTTGCCGGATCACTCAACTCAGCCCGGAAAATGATCTCAACGGCGCCCTTTGCCCCCATGACCGCAATTTCGGCGGTCGGCCAAGCGTAGTTTATGTCGCCGCGCAAATGTTTGGACGACATGACGTCATACGCCCCGCCATAGGCCTTGCGGGTGATCACGGTGACCTTGGGCACGGTCGCTTCGGTGTACGCGAACAGAAGCTTTGCGCCATGCTTGATCAGCCCGCCATACTCCTGGCGTGTTCCAGGCATGAAGCCTGGAACATCGACGAACGTCACGATGGGAATGTTGAAGCAGTCGCAGAAGCGGACGAAGCGGGCGGCCTTGCGGCTGGCGTCGATATCAAGCACGCCTGCAAGCGCCATCGGTTGGTTGGCGACGACGCCCACAGTCTCGCCGTCCATGCGGGCAAAGCCAGTAATGATATTTTTTGCGAAGTCCTTGGAAGTTTCAAAAAAATCAGCCTCGTCGACGACCTTCTCGATGAGTTCCAGCATGTCATAGGGCTTGTTCGGATTGTCCGGGATCAGTGTGTCCAGGCTCATATCCTGTCGATCATTGGGGTCTTGTGTTTCGCGGCGCGGCGCCCGATCCCGGTTCGAGGACGGCAGAAAATCAATCAGTCGACGGATTTCTATCAGCGCCTCGACGTCATTTTCAAAGGCCCCGTCCGCGACGCCCGACTTTTGTGCATGCACCCGCGCGCCGCCAAGGTCTTCATGAGTGACCTGCTCGTTGGTGACGGTCTTCACCACATCCGGCCCGGTGACGTACATGTAGCTCGTATCCTTCACCATGAAGATGAAGTCCGTCATCGCAGGCGAGTAGACGTCGCCGCCTGCGCACGGACCCATGATCACGCTGATCTGCGGGACAACCCCCGATGAGAGCACGTTCTCCACGAAAATGTCGGCGTATCCAGCGAGGCTGTCGACGCCCTCCTGGATCCGGGCGCCGCCGGCGTCGAACAGACCGATGACCGGCGCACCATTTTGCGCGGCCATGCGCTGAACTTTGACGATTTTCTGGGCGTGGGCATATGACAGTGACCCGCCGAACACCGTGAAGTCCTTCGAGAACACGTAGACGAGGCGGCCGTTGACTGTTCCCCATCCCGTGACCACGCCGTCGCCCGGGATCTTTTGATCGGCCATGCCGAACTCAGATGAGCGATGCTCGACAAACATGTCCCACTCTTCAAAGGAGCCTTCGTCGAGCAGAAGATCGATGCGCTCGCGCGCGGTGAGCTTGCCTTTGGCGTGCTGGTTTTGGATGCGCTTCTCACCGCCGCCCAGACGGGCTTGCTCGCGTTTGGCTTCCAGGCGATCGAGGATGTCTTTCATCGGGTCGGGCTCTCCAGAGCTGGAAACGGAACGAGGACGCGCCTGCGGGCTAGCACTCCCTTGGCCAGGCGGGAAGAGGTCCCAAGCCGCGCGGTGCGGCGGGGCCTCGCCAGCGGACATGGGCTGCGCGCGGGCGCGCCGCCAGAATCATGGCGGCGTCGGCTTGTCCTTGGGAGGGCGGGCTGCCTCCTTGCGCCGCCGAAGATTGGCGCGCAGCGCCGCCGCCCGTCGGGCGGCGCGGTCGTCCTCAGGGGGCGCCTTCGGGGCGCCGGGTGGGGCGGCGTCAACCTTGCTCACGGCTGCGATCCATCTTCCTCGTGCGCAGCGACAGTCTTTCCATCGTCCGCGGCCTTCGCTATAGGCACGCTCTTCCTGGCGCGCCGATGTAGCGTAGTGGTAGCGCAACCCCTTGGTAAGGGGTAGGTCGCGGGTTCAATTCCCGCCATCGGCACCAGGCCTGCCCCGGTTTGCGAAGTCTGAGGGGGCATTGTGAGCCGGGCCTGTTCTCAGTTCGGTACATGCGCCTGGAGCCAGTCTTTCCGGAGTAAGTTGTCCAGCGTCCTTCTTCCAGCGACTGGCTTCCAGCGACTGGCTTCCAGCGACTGGCTTCCAGCGACTGGCTTCCAGCATCAAGCTCCCAGACAAAGTGTGACTGTGCGCCATCTCGGCGCGCAGTGGCGGGCTGAGCTCCGCATGATCGGGCCTGGGCCTTCTCAACATGATAACCGCCGCGCTGCGAGGCGCCCTTCGCCTGAGGCG
Organism: Caulobacterales bacterium; assembly: GCA_044375455.1. Lineage (GTDB taxonomy): Bacteria > Pseudomonadota > Alphaproteobacteria > Caulobacterales > Aquidulcibacteraceae > JBEIHX01. The sequence goes on from JBILMQ010000224.1 coordinate 5,982, forward strand.
CCTTCCATGCGCTGAGCCCGCCGGCTGTGCGGGAATATGGGCGTGTGCGAGCCTTCATATCGGTGGCCAGACGCGCTATGCTTGTCAGATAAGGGCTGCGTCGG
>JBILMQ010000225.1:0-6074 GCA_044375455.1 Caulobacterales bacterium
CGGCGCCGAGGCAGGCGGTGATACGAACGACCAGTCCTGTTTCTTTGACCACAGCCATCTCCCGGGGGTGGAGCAGCGTCCAGCGTCCTGCGTGCCGCCTTGCTTGCGGGCGACTTGCCATCCGCCGTATGCCGTTATCGACCACATAAACGCCCTGCATCAAACGCCGACCAACATAGCCGACCAGCCCTTCCGACCGAGATATCCGCCCGGGAGGCGCGTCCACCGGACCAACCAGGCCGGCGTCCGGTCGACCGACCCACACGCCCCCGCCATCAATCGGCTGGCGCGGTCGACCGGAGGCGGTATTGTGTGAGCCATGTGGAGCGTGACTGCAACCGGGTCGAAACAGGTGGTGGAGGCTGCGGCTGACGCCTTGGGCGCGCTCGATCCCGCACCTGCCCAATCGGTGACCGCATTTGAACTCGACCGATTTCGCTGGCGCTTCGAGGCGCTGGCTATGGATGAGGCCGAGGCCCGCGACATCCTTAGAGTCCTCGCCGCTGAGGCGCCCGGGCTTGACCCGAGGGCCGGACCTTTGCCGGATCAGGATTGGGTGGCTGCATCCCTCGAAGGACTGCCGGCGGTTCGCGCCGGGCGTTTCCATGTCGCAGGGCGCCACGCAGCCCCGGCCTCCGCCCGGCGCACCTTCCTTCACATCGAAGCCGGTGAGGCGTTCGGCACCGGACACCACGGCACGACCTGGGGCTGCCTGACCGCTTTTGACACCTTGGCGCGTCAGCATCGGCCTCATCGGGTCCTGGATCTGGGCGCGGGCGCGGGCGTGCTTGCCATCGCCGCCGCGCGCGTCGGGGCGCCCCGGGTGCTTGCCACGGATATCGATCCGCGCGCCACTGAGGTCGCCGCCGCCAACGCCCGGCTCAATAAAGTGCGCGTGCGCTGCGTCACAGCTGCAGGTTTTGCCCGCGTCTGCGTACGCGCCGCAGCCCCGTTTGATCTGATCTTCGCCAACATTCTCATGAAGCCGCTGATCCGCCTTGCGACCGACATCGTTTCTGCCATGGCGCCTGGCGGCGTCCTGATCATTTCCGGCATTTTGACCACCCAGGAACCGCGCACCCGCGCCGCATATCTGGGCCGCGGCCTCATTTTCAGGCGCCGACTGCGCAAGGAAGGCTGGTCAACCCTCGTCTTCTTGAAGCCGCGCACGCGCTGATCACAATGGGTAATGGTAAAGACAGGGGATTTGCTTGAGCGCGCGCAGACCCGCCGTTCCCGTGTTCGCATCGCGTCGACGGGGACAAAGACAATTCCAATCGAAACGCCGGGACGCGGCGAAGCTCATCACGCGCCTGCGGGCGCGCCGGCCGCCGGATGGCCCGGCGCGTGGCGCGCCCGTCGCGCTGCCAGCGCCGACAGCCGAGCGCGACGCCCCGTCCAGACGGTCCTTCTGGGACCTGCTGCTCGGCCCGCGCGCCGCCGCGCCAGCGACCTGATCACCCATCGATGGCGGCGCCGACTGGAGTGAGCGGCCGCCGTATTCGCGCAGATGACTTCGCTGCCTGAAGCCAGGCGCTGCGCAGCCGGGAAACGCGTGAGCCCGGCCGGCGCCGGGTGATGTCCCACCTGGTGGTTGAGGTCCTGCGGTCGCAAGCCTGCCCGCGCAGCGCCCCGCACAGCGCTTGCGTGGCGCGCGCAGGATTGCCCTTGCCCTGGGTCAGTATCCCGTTGCGGATTGCAAGGTCCCGCCCGTCCACGGTCGGTGACACAGGAGATGTCGGGCCTGTGTCGCACACGATTGGGCGCGCCGCGCGTCGCCTGTGCGTCCACCTTCGCGTATTGAACACCCAAGGATCGATAGATGCTGCCGTCGTTGACCTGGAGCACGTTCGGATATCGGCCGCTGTTCCGGGGAGAGACGTGCCTCAGGGCAGTCTCGCTGAACAGTGGCGAACAGCGCTGAAAGGAAACACAAAGGGACAGCAGTGGAAGGGGGCGATTGCCAATTTGCCCGCACGAGGCCAGTGTCCAGCCATGACTGTTCGACAGACCTTCCACGTCACCGGCGGCCCCGCCTACGGTCGCCGCAATCTTCCCCGCCTGCGCGCCGAGCTCGCCCGCAAGGGGCTCGATGGGTTCATCATCCCGCACGAGGATGAATACAACAATGAATATCTTCCTGACTGCGCGGAGCGTCTTGCCTGGGCAACCGGGTTTACCGGTTCCGCGGGCGCAGCCGTGGTGTTCGCCGACCGCGCCGCGCTGCTGGTCGATGGCCGCTATACGGCTCAGGCCAAGGTGCAGGCCGATCCGGGTCTGTTCGAGGTGCGTGATCTGGTCACCGAGGGGGTGGCGGGCGCGCTGACGGCAATGGCCCGCCCCGGACAGAGGATCGGCTATGATCCGCGTCTGGCGTCTCCCGATGTGGTTCAGCGCTGGAAAGACGCCGCCGCCAAGGCGGGGGTGATGCTCACCGGGGTCCCCCAGAATCCGATTGATGCTGCTTGGCGCGATCGCCCCGCAGAGCCCGTGACCCTGGCCGTCCCGCATGCGCTCGAGCATGCCGGAGAGGCCGCGTCCGACAAACGCGCCCGGCTGGCCGCGGCGCTGGCCGCCCAGGGCGCGGACGCTGCAGTCCTGACGTTTCCAGCGTCAATTGCGTGGCTGTTCAATATCCGGGGCGGCGATGTGGCGCGCACACCGTTGACGCTGGGCGCGGCCATTCTGCACCAGGACGCAACCGCGGATCTCTACCTGGACGCCCGCAAGGTCACGCCCATCCTGCGCGCCCATCTCGGCGCGCAGGTCACGATCAAGCCGCCAGCGGACTTCGAATCCGACTTCAAGGCGTTGGCCGGCAAAGTCGCCCTGGTCGATCCCTCACTGTCGTCGGCGCATGTATTTGACCGTCTGGCGGAGGCAGGGGTGAGCGTGCTGCGCGGGGTCGATCCGACGACGCAGCCGCGCGCCGCCAAAAATGCCGTGGAGATCGAGGGTGCGCGCCAGGCGCATGCACGTGATGGCGCGGCGCTCAGCCGCTTCCTGCATTGGCTGGCGAGCGAAGCGCAGGACGGCTCCGTCGACGAGATCACGGCTGCGCGCAAACTTGAAGATCTCCGCTGCGCCAGCAATCTGTTGCGCGACCTGTCCTTCGACTCGATTTCCGGCGCCGGTCCGAACGCCGCACTGCCGCACTACCGAGTGACCGAGAAGACAAACCGCAAGCTCAAGCGGGGGTCGGTGTTTCTGATCGATTCCGGGGGACAGTATCTCGACGGGACCACGGATGTGACCCGCACGGTGGCGATCGGAAAACCCGGGAAAGAAATCCGTGATCGTTTCACCCGGGTGCTCAAAGGCCACATTGCGCTTGCCCGCGTGCGCTTCCCGAAGGGCACCACGGGATCAGCCCTTGACGCGCTCGCCAGGCTCTCGCTGTGGGAGGCCGGGCTTGATTACGACCACGGCACCGGTCATGGCGTGGGGTCTTATCTGGGCGTTCATGAAGGCCCGCACCGCATCGCCAAGCCGGCGAACAACGTTGCTCTGGAGCCGGGCATGATCGTCTCGAACGAACCTGGCTTTTACAAGCCCGGCGCCTATGGCATCCGCACCGAGAACCTTCAGGTCGTGACGCCGGCTGAACCAATCGCCGGCGGTGACCGTGAGATGCTCGGGTTTGAAACCCTGACGCTCGCACCGATCGATCGTGCCTTGATTGATCGCAAGCTCTTGACCAAGGACGAAATCGCCTGGCTCAACGCGTATCACGCCAAAGTGCGCGCGGTGATCGCGCCGCTGCTTGACGGGCCGGCGCGTGATTGGCTTGAGGCAGCCACTGCCCCGATCTGACAGGCCCCGATCTGACAGGCCCCGATCTGACAGGCACCTATCTGCTGGGGCGGCGACAACGGCAGCGGCGCAGTCCCTGCACCGCCATCCAGGCGCCTGCCCGACAGGGTCCTGGCCAGCGGGAAATCCGCGAGGCGGATGCCCGCCTGGAGTGGGGGCGCTGGGCGCACGGACATCGGGCGTATGGGCAGCCTGCCTATGGCTGTCAGGCGAATATCCGGCAGGGGAATATCCGTCAGGCGAACATCCGTCAGTCGAACATCTTAGAGATGGACTCGTCGTTTGAGATGCGACGGATTGCTTCGCCCATCAGCGCTGAGATGCCAATCTGGCGGATCTTGGCGCAGTCTCGAACCTCTTGCGAGGGCGCAATCGAGTCGGTGGTTACGAGTTGCTTGAGCACAGACTTCGACACCCTGTCAGCAGCACCGTTCGACAGAACGCCATGCGTAACGTAAGCCGAGACATCCTTCGCCCCGGCCTTGTCGATCAGCGCAGCGGCCGCATTGCACAGCGTTCCTGCCGAATCCACGATGTCGTCGATCAGGATGCAGCGACGGCCCTTCACGTCACCGATGATGTTCATCACTTCGCTTTCGCCGGCGCGCTCACGGCGTTTGTCCACGATGGCGAGATCAGCGTCGATGCGCTTGGCGACCGCGCGCGCGCGCAACACACCGCCCACATCCGGAGAGACGATGACGATCTCGGCGGCATTGTTGTAATGCGCGCGGATGTCCGCCTCGATCACCGGGGAGGAATAGAGATTGTCGGTGGGGATATCGAAAAAGCCTTGGATCTGGCCGGCGTGCAGATCCAGCGTCAGCACCCGGTCGGCCCCTGCCTTGGTGATGAGATTCGCTACCAGCTTGGCGGAGATCGGCGTACGCCCGCCCGTCTTGCGGTCCTGACGTGCGTAGCCAAAATACGGCAGCACCGCCGTGATCCGCTTGGCGGAGGCGCGGGTCAGCGCATCCACCATGATCAGCAGCTCCATCAGATGATCGTTGGCCGGGAAGCTTGTGGATTGCACCACAAACACGTCCTCCCCGCGCACATTCTCGTCGATGGTGACGAAGATCTCGTTGTCAGCAAATCGGCGCACCTGTGAGCGCGCCAGCGGCATGTCCAGGTAATCGGCGATCGCGCTCGCCAACGGCCGGTTCGCGTTGCCGCACAAGAGTTTCATTGTCGCCCCTGAGCCCGCTGACGGACTGTCATCCTACCGTCACGCGAGCCTGTAGCAAACCGGTTCTGCGCTGCAAAGCGTTCGGCGGATCTTACGGTGCGGCGGGCAGGCGCAGGAAGGCGATTGCCGCGGCGAGATCGCCGACTTCTATGTAGTGCCGGCTGCGCGTGCCGGTCGACCACTCGATTTCCAGCACCACTGCCTCGCGCGGATCGAGCGCCGCCAGGTCGCTGAGTGCGGCATCAGCAAAGGAGAAGCGCCACGCCGCCGGTGCGAGGTCGCCGGCGCCAGTGCGCGCGGCGGGCGCAACCAAGACCCTGCTTGACGCAAGGATGCTGCGCCCTGCGCCCGCTGCTGGCGCGAAATCGGCGATCCCCGCCCTCTCGACCGAGCTGCGCAGATTGGCGCTGACGATCGGAGCGGGGCTCTTGGCTGGGTCGCGCATGATGAGGCGGGCCGCGAAGGGCGCGGCGCGCGATTGGGTCCGGATGTCAGCGCTGAACTTCGCCCCAGGCTCCGCCGGCGCTCCGATGTCGATCCCGGCGACCGTTTGCCGCAGCCGCCAGCCTGAAGCTGCACTGCGGTCGGCGGTCCATCCCGAAAAGCGCCCGGGAAAGTCCAGCACGCCGGTGCGGGCATACCCGGCAAACCCCTCCCGGGCGCGGCGCGCCGCCGCCGTGACCTTGGGCGCCCTGCAATCCAGCCGGTCGGCATTGCCCCGCGCCGCAGCCATCAAGGCCGTAACGTCGCTCAAGCTCGCGCCCGCGCGCAGCAACGCCCCGCGGGCCTGCAAGGCGCTTGCGTCGAGTGCGGCGCGTATGTCAGCGGTGAACAGCCCGCACCGCTGATCGATCACAGCAAGCGCGAAGCGTTCGACAAGCGCCACCCGGGCCTCAGCGGGAGCAGCGCCCGCCGCCCGCCCGCCCCATGCGGGCGCTGCTGAGGCGACGGCGGCGAGCAAACTGAGAAGGGCAAGGCTTATGCGCATGCCCGGCGTCTAACATTTGCGCGTTTAAGATCTCACCAATGGCGTTCTGCGCCGCGAGGGGGCGCGCCGTCGGCCAAGGCGCCC
>JBILMQ010000226.1:0-6068 GCA_044375455.1 Caulobacterales bacterium
CTCGTGCTGGCCGGGTTGGTGGACCGCCTCGAGTGGTTCCGTGCGCCGCTGCTGCTTGGCGGCGATGGGGTTCCCGCCATTGCGCCGTTGGGCCTGGTAAAGTTGGGCGACGCGCCAGCGTTCAGGAGAGAGGGTGTGCGCCCACTCGGGCCTGACCTGCATGAGAGCTACCGAAGGATCTGAATGTTCACGGGCATCATCACCGATATAGGCCGCATCCGCCGCCTTACGCGCAGTGCAGGCGCCGACCTGCGACTTGAAGTGGAGGCCGGATTCGCACCCGCAAGCATCGCGATCGGGGCCTCAATCGCCCATTCAGGCGTGTGTCTCACCGTGGTTGAGATGGGAGCGCTGGGCGCCGGGGCCTGGTATGCCGTGGAAGCTTCGGCCGAGACGCTCGCCTGCACGACGATGGCGACATGGCGGGAGGGGGGGCGGGTCAACCTGGAACGCGCCGCGCGCCTGGGCGACGAGATGGGCGGCCATGTCGTGTCCGGCCATGTCGACGGGATCGGCGAACTGCTCGCTGCAAGCCCGGACAACGGCTCCCATCGGCTGGTGTTTCGCGCGCCCGCACCCCTGCACCGCCTCATCGCCCGCAAGGGCTCCATTGCTGTCGATGGGGTCTCGCTGACGGTCAATGGAGTGAGCGACGATCGGTTTGAGGTGAACATCATCGCGCATACCTGGACGGCGACCACGCTCGGTGCATTGCGCCTCGGCGACAAGGTCAATCTCGAGATCGATATGCTGGCGCGCTATGTCGCCCGCTTTCTGGAAACAGCGCCATGAACCCTGCCCGCAGCCCCGATAGTCCGATCTCGCCAATCGAGGAGATTATCGAAGAAGCGCGCAACGGCCGCATGTATGTGCTCGCCGACGCACAGGACCGGGAGAACGAGGGCGACCTTGTCATTCCGGCGCAATTTGCGACACCTGCCCAGGTCAACTTCATGGCCAAGCATGGGCGCGGCCTGATCTGTCTCGCCCTGACCAGCGAGCGGGCCCGCAGACTCCGGCTGCAGATGATGACCAACCGTAACGAGACGGCGCATCAGACAGCCTTCACCGTGTCAATCGAGGCGCGCGAGGGCGTATCGACGGGTATATCAGCCCATGATCGCGCCCACACGATCTCGGTCGCCATCGATGAAACCAAGGGGCCGCAGGACATCGTCAGCCCGGGACACGTGTTTCCGCTTGTCGCCAAGGACGGCGGCGTGCTCGTGCGCGCCGGTCACACCGAGGCGGCGGTGGACATCTCGCGCATGGCCGGCCTTTATCCGGCAGGCGTCATCTGCGAAATCATGAATGACGACGGGTCGATGGCGCGCATGCCCGACCTGATGGATTTCGCCGCGGTGCATGGCCTCAAGATTGGCACGATCGCTGACTTGATCGCCTACCGGCGCAAACACGACCGTCTCGTAGAGCGCCGCGTAGAGACCCGCATCGACACCGTCTACGGGGCTGGCTTTCGTCTCGTGGTCTATCGTAACGTTCTCGACGGCTCGGAACACGTCGCCCTGGTGCGGGGGCGCATCGATGCGGAACGCGCAACCCTGGTGCGCATGCACAAAGTGGAGTTCGCAACCGACGTCCTGGGCGAACGCGGTCCGCGCGCCGGCCTTGCCGGCGCTGCGATGCGCGCGATCGCGGAGAATTCTGCCGGGGGTGTGATCGTGTTCGTGCGCGAAACCGATCCCAATGCGCTCAGCCGCCATTTTGCGGGCGAAACCCAGGATGACGAGAGGCAGGTCAAGGCCTTGCGCGAATACGGCATCGGGGCGCAGATCCTGCGGGATCTCGGAGTGCGGCGGATGATTTTGTTGACCAATACGGCGCAAAAGATTGTCGGCTTGGATGGCTATGGTCTGATGGTCGAAGACCGCCGGCCGATCGACGTGGAGGAGGAGCGATGAGCAGTGAGCCGCAGCAGATCCTGATCGTCACCGGCCGCTTCTATACGGAGATTTCCGACATGCTCGTCGCCGGCGCGAAGCGGGCGTTGGAGGCAGCGGGCGGGGTCTGCGATGTGGTGGAGGTTCCTGGCGCCTTCGAAATCCCTGCAGCCATCCTGTATGCCGCCGAAGGCTCGGCTTGGGCCAAGAGCTATGACGGCTATGTGGCGCTGGGCTGCGTCATCCGCGGCGAGACCACACATTATGATTATGTTTGCTCCGAAAGCGCGCGTGGCCTCATGGACCTCGCGCTTGGGCGCAAACTCGCGATTGGTTACGGCATCCTCACCACCGAGACCTGGGAACAGGCGGTCGTGCGGGCCGATCCGCAGCAAAAGGACAAGGGCGGCGATGCGATGCGCGCTTGCCTTGCCATGGCGGCGCTGAAAAATCGCTTCGCAGGGCGCCAGAGGTGAGCAGCCCAGGGCTGCAGCCCCGCCCGCGCAAGCAGCGTCGGCTGGACGCCCTGCGCGCCGCGCGTCTGGCGAGCGTGCAGGCGCTCTACCAGATGGAACTCACCGGCGCATCCGCCCTTCAGGTGATGCAGGAGTTTCGTGACCGGCGCCTCGGACTGGACGAAAACGGCGACCCCGCGGGCGATGCAGATCTCGATCTGTTCCGTTCACTGGTCAATGAAGCGGTCGAGCGCCAGGGCCTGATCGATCGGACTGTCGCGGGTCATCTGGCGAAGGGCTGGCGGCTTGAACGAATCGATTCGATCGCGCGTGCGATCCTGCGAGCCGCATGCGCTGAACTCCTCGTGCGACCGGGCACCCCCACGCCCGTGGTGATCAGCGAGTTCGTGGATCTTGCGCACGCGTTCTTCGACGGACCCGAGCCGGGCTTCGTCAATGCGACGCTGGACAAAGCGGCGGCGGACTTGCGCAAGCCGCTCCCGGGCGGGTGAGCCGGATGTCAGCGCGCGAAGACGAATTCGCGCTGATCGCCCGCCTGTTCGCGCCATTCGCAGCCGCTCTGCCGGACGCTTCGCTCGGCCTTACCGACGACGTGGCGCTTATCAGTGCTGACCGTATGGTGACGATCGACACGATCGTGGAGGGCGTACACTTTCGTTGTGAGGATCCGATCGACAGCGTGGCCCAGAAACTCGTGCGCGTGAATGTTTCAGACATCGTCGCGAAGGGCGGGCGCCCAGAAGCTGCGCTGCTTGCCTTGACTTGGCCGCGCGCGCGCCCGCGCACCGACCTTGAGCATTTCGCTCTGGCTCTCGGTCATGATCTGCAGCACTATGGCGCATCGTTGATCGGTGGTGATACAACATCGACAGATGGTCCGTTGACGGCAAGTCTGGTTCTGTTCGGGCGCCCGGGGCCGTGCGGCCCCGTCCTGCGGCGCACCGCGCGGGTCGGCGACATCGTCTGCGTCACCGGCTCGATCGGTGACGCCGGCCTTGGATTGCGCATCCTTGAGGGATTGGAAACAGTCGGCGAGCCTTCGGCTCTCGTCGCACGCTATCGCAGGCCAGAGCCGCGCATCGGGTGGGCCGATGCCGTCGCGCGCCTTGCCCATGCCGCGATCGATGTCTCTGACGGATTGTGGGCCGATGCAGGTCACATCGCGGTGACCTCCGGGCTCGCCCTCGCCATCGATGCTACAGCCATTCCGTTGTCTGGCGCCGCAGCTGCGTGGGCCGAGGCGTCGGGCGACGCCCTGGCGGCGCGGGTGCGGCTTGCCGGCTTCGGCGACGATTATGAGATCCTGTTCACCGCAGCCCCGCAGGCCGAAGCCGCCATCCACGCTGCAGTCCATGCGGCCGGCGCGCCTGTGTGCGTCATCGGACGTTGCCTTGCCGGTCCACCTGGGGCTGTGATTGCCCGGGCCCCGGACGGGACGCGTATTGATCTGCCCTCGCGCGGCTGGAGCCACCTCTAACGGGCGGGCTCCGGCACTGGCGCTGGCGCCAAGGCCCGACTCCGCATCAGTCAGGTCCACATCACCCGCTTGCCGTCTGATCCCCGATCTTGGCCGCGAGCGAGGCCGCCATGAACGCGTCGAGATCGCCATCGAGGACGCCTTGAGTGTCGGACGTTTCAACATCCGTACGCAGATCTTTGACCAACTGGTAGGGCTGCAGCACATAGGAGCGGATCTGGCGCCCCCAACCGATTTCGGTCTTGGAATCCTCCACCGCCTGGGCGGCGGCTTCGCGCTTTTGCAGTTCCAGTTCATAGAGTCGCGCCCGCAGCATATTCCAGGCGATGTCGCGGTTCTTGTGCTGACTGCGCTCCTGCTGGCTGGCGACCACGATCCCTGTGGGGATGTGGGTCAACCGGACCGCAGAGTCGGTCTTGTTGACGTGCTGACCGCCTGCGCCGGATGAACGGTAGGTGTCGACGCGCACGTCCTTGTCGTTGATTTCGATTTCGATCTTGTCGTCGATCACCGGGTAGACCCAGGCTGATGCAAAGCTTGTGTGCCGGCGGGCGTTGGAATCGTAGGGCGAAATCCGCACAAGACGGTGGACGCCAGCTTCGGTCTTGAGCCATCCATAGGCGTTGGGCCCACGGATCAAGAGCGTCGAGGATTTGATGCCGGCTTCTTCGCCGGGACTTTCTTCGATCTCCTCCACCTTGAAGCCGCGCCGTTGCGCCCAGCGCGCGTACATGCGCCGCAGCATTGCGGCCCAGTCCTGCGCCTCGGTGCCTCCGGCGCCTGCGTTGATCTCAAGATAGCAATCATTGCCGTCGGCCTCGCCCGACAGCAGAGCCTCCAGCTCCGCCTGAGCGGCGCGAGATCTCAACGCGCGCATCGTCACCTCAGCTGCGTCGATCAGGCTTTCCTCGCCCTCGGCCTCGGCAAGCTCGACCAGATCAAGAGTTTCTGCGAGCTCCCGCTCTATGCTGCGGATCGCCTCAACCTTGCCGGCGAGCTGGGTGCGCTCGCGCATGATGCTCTGGGCAAAACCAGGATCATTCCAAAGGCTTGGATCTTCTGCGCGGGCGTTCAGTTCGTCGAGTTTCCTCAGCGCCGGATCCCAGTCAAAGACGCCTCCGCAGGAGGGCGACCGATTGGCCGACTTCTGCCGCCATGGCTTCCAGTTCTGCGCGCATGTCTGTGTCCTTGCCGTCGTCCGTTCGATCCGTGGCTCGCGCGGGGCTGATCCGCGATGAGCACCAAGTCCAGTACTCGTCAAATCCAGTAATCGCCAGCCCCAGATTGGCCATCCCCACATGGAGCAGCCCCACATGGAGCAGCCCCACAGCTGCCAGCCGGATGTGGGCGCCGCAGTCTGGGCGTCGTAATCTGTTCGTCACAGCCCGGTCTGCGGCCGCGCGAGGCTTAAGGCGGCAACCGCGCCGACAGCTGCAGGGTTACCGTTACGCGGGGGGGCGTCTGACGGTCACCCAGCGGGCCAGCCTAGTACAGACCGTCAAGGTCCTGGTTTTGTGGATCGGGCTCCGCAGAGGCCGTTCCCGGTGCGCCATCGCCGCCAGCGAACGAGAAGCGTTCCCCCTCGACGGTCCGGTTCGGCTCCGTTCCGGGACGGAACGCTTCGATGATCGCGAGCTGGGTCTGGGGCGTCGGCAATCCGCCAGTCCGCCAGTCGACCTTAACGAGCGAGACGCCGGATGGAATGCGGAACGGGGTCGGTTGCTGGCCTTCCAGCGCTTTGGCCATGAAGTCGCGGAAAACAGGTGCGCTGATACGCCCGCCCGATTCACCTTCGCCGAGTGACTTTGGCTCATCATAACCGACCCAGACGCCGGCGACGAGGTCGGGAGAAAACCCGACAAACCAAGCGTCCTTATAGTCGTTGGTGGTGCCAGTCTTGCCGGCCAGCGGTTTGCCCACGGCGAGGATGGACTGGCCCGTGCCACGCTGCACTGCGCCCTCCAGCATAGAGACGATCTGATAGGCGGTGACAGGATCGATCACTGTGGCGCGGTCATCGGCGACAGTCGGCGCGGCCTGGCCATTCCAGGCAGCCTTGCAGCCAGGGCACATGCGCTCATCGCGCCGGAACACCGTCTTGCCGGTCCTGTCCTGCACCCGGTCAATCAGCGTCGGCGTTACTCTCTTGCCGCCGTTCACAAACACGGCGTAGGCGGCCGTCATGCGCATCAGGGTGGTTTCGCCTGCGCCAAG
>JBILMQ010000227.1:0-6067 GCA_044375455.1 Caulobacterales bacterium
CCATTCGTCGAGATCGGCCTGCAGCGCGTCGATCGTGGCATAGACCTTCTTGCGGAAGGCTACGCGATAGAACTCGTCGAGCAGCGTCTTGTGGAAGCGCTCGCAAATTCCGTTGGTCTGTGGCGACTTCACCTTCGTGCGGGTGTGGTCGATGTTCTCCACCGCGCGGGGCAAATCCCGTGCCGGGCGATGTCGGGCGCTTTCCGGCCCGATGACAGCGTGGCAAGGGGAGCCGGTCTGAGCTGCCCCTCGAGGTCGCGCACTTGAATGTCGGGTCTGCGCCGGAAAGCCGACGTACAGATCGGTGCCGTGGATTTCGTTCTCGGGGCAGGAGGAGACGGCCATTGCGCGATCGGCCAAGCGTTTCGCCGACACTCAATTGTCGTTATTCTTGATTGTTCGTTGGTATAGTGGTATGTAACCAAAGTGGCTCACCTCAGCATCCGTGACTTGCAGAAAATATCGAGCGAAACCATCGGCGCGCTCGAGGGCCCGACACCGGTCAAGGCCGGCGAACGCACGATTGGGGTACTGGTGCCGTTGCGGGTGGCGGATGCTGACAAGCTGGCCGCCATCCTTAGGAAGGCCGAGAAACTTTCGAAGGCCCGTGATCCGAAGGAAGACGAAAAGCTGCTGGCCGAATTTGGCGATGTCGATCCGGTCAATTGGTCCATCGAAGCGGTGCGCCGGCTCAAGGCCGAAGCGCAGTAATTCACATCAATGAAGACGGTTTCGTCCACGCTCGTCGTTGATGCGGCGATCTTGGTTTCCGCCGTTTTGGGGCGGACGACCGGCGCGATGTTGGCAGCGCAGCGTCATTGCTCTCTCGTCACGACCGACCGCGCCATCGCCGAAGTCAGTCGCCGCATTGAATTGGGATTGCAACAGCCGGAATTGCTCGGCGTCCTTGCTGGCGTCGCAAATCAAATGACGATCGCACCGCTTTCGATGCTTGATGGCGACATGGCCCGCGCGGCGGCGGCGCTGCGCGATACCGTGCCGAACAGATCAGGCGCAACGTCTGACGCGCACATCCTTGCCTTGAGCTGGGCGGTCGATGGCGATATCTGGACACACGACCGCGATTTCGCCGGCGCTGGCGTCGCCACTTGGTCGACAATCAACCTGATGCGCGCGTTTGTGCGACAGGAGACCTCCAGCGAGCCTTGATGCGGGTCAGTGAGCGCGGATGTTGGGGAATTTCCTTGAACCTGCTGAAGGCAATCGCTGCGGCGCAAAGGGCGTTTCATCATCGCGTTGCATCGCGTCATCGTGACAGGCGCGGTGAAGATGGGGCCACGCCGCGCCCGCTACGCGCTCGCCAACCACCCCGCTGCGCGCAGGGCCGCGATCCGATTGCGGGCGACTGGCGCTGTAAGGCTGTTCGTCAGCCGGATCGTCGCGGAGCGATCATCTTTTTGGATGTCGGCGACGGCGTCACGCGGAACCCTAACACCCACGGTGACGCTTGAGCGGATCGGCGACCAACTGGAAGCGCTGATCCGCGACACTGTTCCGGACCGCGAGCGGCTGTTCGGGCTTGGCATAGCCATTTCAGGCTTTTTCATCGGCGATGGCACGAAGGTGAACCCGCCCGATCTCTTGGAGCACTGGGCGCTGGCCGACATTGAGGCCATAAAGATCGGAGCCGTAACGCCGTACCAGCGACGTCGACTGTAGTCTCACCGTCCAATCCTGCAGGACCTCAAAGAGTCTGTTTGATTCCTTCGGACATCGGTGCGCCAGTGTTTTCAAGGGCTTAGAGGCGGTTCGCCGGTCCGAAAAAGAGCCGAAAATCTCCGGGGCCCCAAGGGGGTCCCAAAACGCCGAGACGTAGCGCGGCGTTACGCCGCGTAGCGTCGTGTGTCGTGAAAGGGGCCTGGACGGCCGCAGGGTGAACAGCTTCCCGACGGTTCTGCCCTCTCAAGTTCACTCGGGCCCATCGGCGATACGCTCGGCAACGCCTGAACGGTGCGCGCGCGGGTTGGCCCGTGACTGGCGCGCCCTTAGACGCTTTTGAACGGTCGAAAGAGCAGCAAGGGTCGATCGGCGAAAGCCGTAAAGTCGTGATGGGCGCAGAAGCCTGCGGCGCCCTTGTCCTTCGCATAGACCAGAAGCGCAAACGCGCAGATCTCCACTTTCGCGGCGCGCTCCATCGCGTCCCACAACAGCGCGGCGCCAAGCCCCTGCCGCGCGCGCAGCGATGGAGACGGCGAGACCGCCGAGTCGAATTGCGGGGACCGCTGGATAACGCGGAAGCTTCTTGGCGACCGCGGCAGGAGTGTCGCTCAGATCAACGCTGGCCGCCGACAGCGTATAATAAACGGCGATTTTCGATGTAGCCGTTTCAAGGGCGATGAAGCAGGACGCGACGCGTCGCTTCTCATCCTGCGAGGCGCGCGTCGCAAGATAGGTGTTAAGCTCAACGACGCCACAATCGAACGCCGCCCGATCATGGGCGGCGTTCAGTCGCTCAACGCGAAACGGTTGCGATGTCACGTAGTTTCAATAAGCGAAGCGTGACGCTTTTCCGCCCGCTTCAGCGCGTCCTTGAGGACCGGCGGCTCGGCGGGCGCGTCGTCGGCAAACACCGGCTCCGCGAACCGGATCTGGTCGGCTGCGGTCAGACGCACGACGGCGTCGGATTCAATCGTCCGAACCGCTGCTTCGTGGGCGGACGCGACGACGAAATCCGTCAGGCTCCGTCCCTGGATCTCGGCGGCGCGCTTAAGGAGCGCGTGCACCTCCTCCGGAAGCCGGGCTTCAAGTCGGGCGGTGCGAGTGGAGGCGGCTTGAGTCACACCTCTTTCGTACGGAGAATTGCCGTATAAGTTAATTTTTGGTTGCCGCGCCTAACCGTGGCCGACGCTCGCACCATACTCGGCGCCGATCCCAATCATCTCGGCGCGAAGATCGGGGTCACGATGGTGCTGCACACGTGGGGGGTGGCGCTCACTCATCATCCGCATGTGCATTGCATCGTCCCCGGTAGCTGTCAAAGTAGTTGTCCGGTTCCGCGCGATTTCCTTTAGCAATTCTGCAGGCTGACGGTCGGCCAACTTCGCCTCAGCAGCCTCATCGGCGCGCAGCTGTGCTGTGAAAAGGGCTGATCTGAGCGCCTCGATATTGCTCGATTGGGCTTTGCGCGAAGCATACATGTGCCCAGTGAATCATGGATTTTTGCGCTTGTGGCGCCCCAAATGTAGTTTCAGCTGAATTTTTGTCAGTAGTGTCGGGAGAGTTCTGCAAATTCATGTGAGAGAAGGTCTTTAGCGATGGCGAGAGACGGCTTCATCTTAATACCGGTCATGGTGGCGCGCCTGCAGGGAGTTGTCGACGTTGAACACCGCCAGCCTGCCATGACCGACCCACCTCAGGCGAATTTGCAGAACTCTCCCTACACTACCCCTCGCAGGCCTGTTCAGCTTCGCCGGATTGGCCGTTCAGCTTCCGTCGGAACCGGTGTTCAGCTTCCGTCGGATTGGGTGTTCAGCTTGGATCGGAATGGGTGTTCAGAATGCGTCGGTGCACGCAGATACGGTGAGTGGCGCCGGGGAGGGAGTGTTGCGCTCGGCGCGATGACAGGCGGGTTGGTCGGAATGATGGGTGTAGGGCATGTTACGCTCTTGGGACGGATCGCATCACCGGTGCTGGGCGGTATAGCCTCGTTGGAGATGTTGAAATGACCACCAAGGCGTCATTGGCTGGCGGCGCCGTAGCGGTCGTTGCGGGGGTCATTGTCGGTCTGGGCCTTTTCGCCTTGTTGTTCTGGGGCTTCGGCGTGGACCCTGGGTTTGGCGGGCTTATGGTCTTGTGCTTCCTGGGTGGTACGATCCCCAACACCCTGCACCCGAAATTGACCGGGCATTTCCGAAAGCGCTGGCCGAGCGCTGACGCAAAGACTCCATAACCGATGGCCCACCGATGGGTGGGATCACTCTGGCGTTTCGGCTTGCGGACGAGATCAACGCGGAGGCCGATCGGCTGGGTGCGTTGGACTTCGCCGCCCTCGGCGTAGCGTCCTTGGAAGTTCCCCAATGAGCGCCAGGGGTAACGCAGAACTCACCGCTGGAGTCTTCACGTTCTTCATCGTCGTGCCCCTCGCGATCGGGTTGGTGGAAGTGGTGCGGTTCTTCACCAAAGGCGAACTCGGGATCGGAGTCATCCCGACAGCGGCCGTCAGCGCTGCTCCCCGATCAGCGGCGGGGAAACAGACCTTCGCAGAGGCGGCAAAGGCGTCTATTGCTCAATCTTGGTTGAATCTGTCATTCAAATGCATTGCACTCGTCAAGGGACCCAGGAGCCTCAGACATGACCGCCACAGCATTGGTGCAGACACGCATTGACCCCGCAGTGAAAAATCGCGCCACAGAAGTGCTCGCAGCCATGGGCATGACCGTTTCTGATGCCGTGCGCGTTCTCTTGACGCGGACAGCGCGGGAAGGCGCGTTGCCTATCGAACTTCTGGTCGACGAAGCGGCTCATGATGCCTGGTTCCGCAAGAAGGTGCAGGAGGCACTCGACGATCAACGCGCCGCAATACCGAATGAGCAAGTAAGGGCGCGTTTTGAAAAACGCCGCGCTGCGGCCCTAAAAAATTCAGAACAAGGCAAGCCTTGAAGAAGATCGAGTGGACGCCAGCGGCGCTGGCAGACCGGGACGCAATCTTCGACTACATCGAGGCCGATAGCCCGCTTGCCGCGATTCTCCGTTGACGAACGTATCGAGGCCGCCGTAGAGCGTCTTATAGATTTCCCGGAAAGCGGGAGGCCGGGCCGCGTTGAAGGGACGCGCGAACTTGTGATGACAAATGCGCCCTACATTCTGCCCTACCGGATTCTGGACGACGGCTCTGCATCCTGCGCGTACTACACAGTACCCGGCTCTGGCCGGACAAGCTGTCCAACAACGAGTAGGCAACCGCTGGATAGAAGGCAGGCTTCCTCACGCGCGGCAACATCCCAGCAGCCGACATTCGGCTCTTCGAGCTATGCTTGAATCTGGGTGACGGGGCCAAATGAGCAAAAAAAATCGGCGTATCGTGGCTGGTGTCCAAACCCAAACTCGATATCGATGTGACGCGGGAGCGGCTGAGCGCGCTTGGGCTGTCCCACGCCGCCGAAGGCCTGGAGCACGTGCTTGGCGAGGCAGTGAAGAAGGAGATCGCCGCACACGCCTTTCTCGATCATCTTCTCGAGGCGGAATTACCGGGACGCGAAGCCCGCCGGATAAAGACTTCGCTGCGGCTCTCCAGCCCGCCGCTCGGCCAGACGCTGGAAAACTTCGACTTTGCCTTCCAGCCGGCAATCGAGCGATCCCGGATCGACACTCTGGCCACCTGCGCCTGGGTACTCAACGCCGGAACGGTCCTGATCCAGGGCCCGCCCGGGGTCGGCAAGACGCATCTGTGTGTCGGCCTCGGGATCCGCGCCGTTGAGCAGGGCTTTTCGGTCCAATATTTTCGGTTCGACGAGCTCATGACTGCGCTGAAGAGCGACGCCGGCATGCCGCCAATGCGACTGAAGCGGAGCAAGGACATGTCAACCGCCCTGATCGTGATCGACGAGCCCGGCTTCGAGCCGATGACATGTCAGGAGGCGAGCCTGTTCTTTCGGCTCGTCAGCTATCGCTACAGTTGCGGTGCGATGCTGGTCACGACCAGCAAGAGCGTGCGTGACTGGACTGAACTCCTGGCCGGCGACGAGGTGCTCGCCACCCCCATCCTCGACAGGCTCCTGCACCATACTCACGCCCTTAGTATTCGTGGCCGCCTCTATCGCCTCCGCGACCTGGAAGAAACGCTCAACCCGCGGAACTGAACCCCTCCCCAGACACCACCCCGGACCACACCACCGGAGCGCCTGAGGTCGTTTTGGGCAGCGCGCAGACTCTTGCGGTCCGCGCTGCCCGGAACGACCGGCGACGACAGCAATTCGAAAGACTGGGTGTCGCCTTATCTCGTAAATCCGGATAACGCAACCTGATGTCTGGACTTTGGGCGCTGAGTTTAATCCGCGTCGATGTCGTTCCAATTGATATAGATTTGGCGGGAAGCGTTCCATGTCTC
>JBILMQ010000228.1:0-6022 GCA_044375455.1 Caulobacterales bacterium
CCAGTTCACACGCGCCGAACTCGCCCGGTTCAACGCGTCCTGGGAGACCCAGGAGGCCCGTCCCGACGCGCAGGGGGCCAGCGAGGCCTGCGTCTTCACCGCGCTGGACGGCGTCGTTGCGGCCGCGTTTGCACTGCTCAACCGTGAGATGGCGCCGGCGCTGAAGCTCTCTCCCGCCACGCCGTGAACCAGGCGGCGAACCGCGTCAGACCCTCTTCAATTGGCGTGCTCGGACGATAGGCATAGTCGCGCGCCAAAGCGGAAACATCGGCGAAGGTGGTGGTGACATCGCCTGGCTGCATGTCGGCAAGGATCCGCGTGGCAGGCCGGCCCAAGGCCGCCTCCAGCGCAGCGACGAAGCGGGCGAGCGTCACCGGTTGGCAATTGCCGATGTTGTAGATCCGGTGCCCTGTGTGCGGGTCGCTCTGCAGCATGCGCACCAGCGTCTCGACCACATCGTCCACATATGTGAAGTCACGCGACAGCGCGCCATGATTGAAGAGCGTGATCGGGCGCCCGGACAGAATGGCGTCGGCGAAAGTCCAGTAGGCCATGTCAGGCCTGCCCCAAGGTCCGTAGACCGTGAAAAAGCGCAGCCCCGTGAGCGTGAGCCCGTACAGATGGGCGTAGGTCTCGCTCATCAGCTCACCAGAGCGCTTGGTGGCGGCGTAGAGGGACACCGGATGATCAACCGGATCAGTTTCGCGAAACGGTCCAGCCCGATCGCCATAGACCGAACTGGAAGACGCATAGAGCACCTGCGCCAGGCCGGGCGTGCGCCGGGCAGCCTCCAGCACCGAAAGATGGCCCGTCAGATTAGACGCGGCGTAGGCCATCGGATTTTCGATCGAGTAGCGAACCCCGGCCTGGGCAGCGAGGTGGGCGATGCGCTCCGGGCCAAAAGCCGCCGTAAGGCGCGCCAACGCAGGTGCATCGGCGATGTCGAGGCGTTCAAAGGCGACGTCGCCGATGCGCGACAACTCAGCGAGCCGGGCTTCCTTCAGCGACACGTCGTAATAGGCGTTGAGATTGTCGATGGCGAGCACGCGCGCGCCCGCCCTGGCCAGGGCCGCGCTGAGATGAAATCCAATGAACCCAGCCGCCCCCGTAACGATGACGCGCACCGCGTGCCTCCCCCGGCGCTCGCCGCTTGCGACCCTGCGCGGACCCTAACGAAGCGCCCAGGGCTGTCAATCGCGCGGCGTGTCGCGATCACACGAGCGCCCCGCGGCGTTTGTCCGACCGCGGGCCCGCCTGCGCCGACGCGGCGTCAGGAATTTGACCAAGATCACACACGCCCAGCCGATCAGCGCGGTCGCGACGGCCAGCATGACAAGGCGAGTTGCATCCACGGTGCGTGCTCCCGGCTTCGCGGCGCGCCGTGATGAGGCTAAGACACGGCTGTGATCCGGCCAACTGATCTTTTGCGCCCCGAACCCGCCGGGCTCTACTGCCCGCCCGGGGATTTTTGGATTGATCCTGTGCGCCCGGTGGACCGCGCGGTCATCACCCATGGCCATGCCGATCATGCGCGCGCCGGACACGGCGCC
Source organism: Caulobacterales bacterium (assembly GCA_044375455.1). Lineage (GTDB taxonomy): Bacteria > Pseudomonadota > Alphaproteobacteria > Caulobacterales > Aquidulcibacteraceae > JBEIHX01. The sequence continues at coordinate 1,551 of JBILMQ010000228.1, forward strand.
GTGCTCGCCACGCCGGAGACGCTCGCGATCATGGCCGTGCGCTATGGCGCGGATTTCGCCGGGCGCACCCAGCCGGCGGCCTATGGCGAAGCGACGGTGATGTCAGGCGTGCGCCTCACGCTGGCGCCGGCCGGCCACATCCTGGGCGCGGCGCAGGCCTGCCTCTCCTGGCGCGGCCTCACCATGGTGGTGTCCGGAGATTACAAGCGCCGGGCCGATCCGACCTGTGCGCCATTCGAACCGCAGCGCTGTCATGTGTTTATTTCGGAAGCGACCTTCGCCCTGCCGGTTTTCCGGCACCCCGACGATCGCGGCGAGATCGCCCGTCTGCTCGCGAGTGTCGCGCAGTTCCCAGACAGAACGCATCTCGTGGGGGCTTATGCGCTCGGCAAGGCCCAGCGCATCATCGCCCTGCTGCGCGAGGCGGGCTATGCTGAGCCAATCTTTCTGCATGGCGCGATGGAAAAACTGTGCGCTCTGTATGAGGCGTCGGGGGTCGCCCTTGGCCCGCTCAAACCCGCCACCAACGCGGTGCGCTCCGCACGCAGGGACTTCGCCGGCGCGATCGTGATTGCCCCGCCTTCGGCCTGCCGAGATCCCTGGGCGCGGCGGTTCGCCGATCCGCTGGACTGCTTCGCCTCCGGCTGGATGCGGATCCGCCAGCGCGCCCGCCAGCGCGGCGTGGAACTGCCGCTCATCATCTCCGACCACGCCGACTGGGATGAACTCACCGCCACCGCTCTGGAAATCCGCCCTGAAGAACTGTGGATCACCCACGGGCGCGACGACGCGCTGGCGCGTTGGGCCCAACTCAACACGCTCGTGGCCAAACCCTTGAGCCTCGCCGGCTATGACGATGAAGGCGAATAGAGGTCCACGCTAGCGGCGCAAGCCCGCAGCCGTCGCCGCCAGGGACCCCTGGTTCGGCTGAGGCGTCACCCCCAGCAGCGCGGCAAGCAGGGGATAAACATCCACATTGTCGATCTGCTCGAGCGTCATGCCCTTTGCAAAGGCCGGCCCGTTGGCGATGAAGACCCCCGCCATGTCAGGCTCACCGGGGTCATAGCCATGCGCGCCGCCGGTCGCGTAGGCAGGATTGAAGTCCGCCCGCATCGCCACCTGCCAGCCGAGGTCTGCAAGGCACAGGATGGGCCCGACGCGGGGGTTGCGGCCATAATCAAGGCGCGCCGGAATGTCCGCCTTGCGCCAGCACTGCAGATGCGGGCGCGCCTGCAGAAGCGCGGCCTCAGCCGCCGCAGCGTTCGGGCCTTTTGGCGTGATCACGGCATAGGCGCCGGCGACCATCGCCTGGATCGCGCTCACGTCGACAATGTCGTCGAGGAAAAGCACGCGATCGGCGGAGATCGCCGTCATGCCATGGTCGGAGACCACGATTACATTGGCGGTGAGACCGCGGGCGGTGAGGCCGTCCATCAGCCGGCCCATTGCCGCGTCGACCTCGACAAGGGCCTGCGAGAGCAGATCAGACTGAGGCCCGCCGCTGTGGCCATTGCTGTCGACGATGTCAAAATAGAGGGCGGCGAAGTCGGGTCGTTCAGCCCCCGGCAGGCCCAGCCAGGACAGCAGCAAGTTGACCCGCGCCGCACTCGACACGCTCTGCTCAAAGGGCAGCCAGTAGTCTGGACGCACCCCGCGGATCCGGCTCTCCGAGCCCGGCCAGAAGATCGACGCCGACGCGCGCCCCTGGCGCCTGGCGGTGACCCAGATCGGCTCCGCCTCCTGCCACCACACGCCGTCCATCACCTCCGCACGGTTCGCCATCGAGAAAACGCGGCCCGGCAGATCGGGATCCTCCATGATGTTGGCGACAACGCCGTTGTGGTCGGGGCGTTTGCCGGTCACCAGCGTGTAGAAGTTCGGATAGGTGGACGACGGAAAGCCCGGGCGCATCTGACGGGCGCGCACGCCCTCAGCCGCAAGGCGCGAGAGCGTCGGCGTGACGCCGCGATCGAGATAGTCCCAGCGAAAGCCGTCGATGCCGACCAGGATCGTCACCGGGGCGGCGGCGCCCACCGCTGACGCCATTCCTGCCTGGCTTGGTCCTGCCTGGCTTGGTCCTGCCTGGCTGGGACCTGCCGCAGTTGGACCTGCCCCAGTCGCACACGCCGCCAGCGCGAGCACGCTTGCGACAATGGCCCATGCCTTCAGAACCTGGATCATCGACTTGCACCTGCGCTTGCCCGCATCATGGCTTCCCCTGGCGAAACCCGCATGACAGTCAGCCGGCCGACGCCATCCGCTGTGGCGATGACGCCGGATCGCTCCCACGCCGGCACTGAGGCCGGCGCACACGCCCCCCGGCGCCCGCGCGGCGGCCCGGACAGGCCCGTCCCATTTCCGGGGGCGTCGCCGGGCGTGCCCTGGCGTCGAGCAGAGGTGCAATGCCAGACTGCGTCAGCGCGCAAACTTTTGAAACTTGATCCGGCTCGGGATGATTTCGGCGATGCCGAGGCGGCGCTTCTTGTCTTCCTCATAGGCTTCGAAATTGCCCTCGAACCATTCCACGTGGCTGTCGCCCTCAAAGGCGAGGATGTGCGTGGCGAGACGATCGAGAAACCAGCGGTCGTGGCTGATGACGACAGCGCAGCCCGGCCAGTCCTCCAGCGCGCTTTCGAGCGCCTGCAGGGTCTCCACGTCGAGATCATTGGTCGGTTCGTCGAGCAGCAGCACGTTGGCCCCTGATCGCAACGTCTTGGCCAGGTGGACGCGGTTGCGTTCACCGCCTGACAGCAGTCCCACCTTCTTCTGCTGGTCAGCCCCCTTGAAATTGAAGGTCGACACATAGGCACGCGACGGGATCTCGCGCCCACCGACGGCGATCATGTCAAGTCCGCCGGAGATCTCCTCCCAGATGGTCTTCTTGGGATCGAGCGTGTCGCGGGACTGATCCACAAAGCCGAGCTTCACCGACTCGCCGACAGTGACAGATCCACCGTCCGGGCGCTCCTGGCCGGTGATCATCTTGAACAGAGTGGATTTCCCGGCGCCGTTCGGTCCGATTACCCCGACAATGCCGTTTTGCGGCAGCTTGAACGACAGATCATCGACCAGCAGGCGGTCGCCGAAGCCCTTCTTCAGATGCTCGGCGATGATGACATTCGTGCCCAGCCGCGGGCCCGGCGGGATCTGAATGGTGGCGAAGGTCTGCTTTTCGCGCTCCGCCTCGGCCGCCATCTCCTCATAGCGCGCCAGACGCGCCTTGGATTTGGCCTGACGCGCCTTCGGACTCTGACGCACCCATTCGAGTTCGCGCGCCATCATCTTGGCGCGGCCCTCCTTTTCGCTGTCTTCCTGTGCGGCCCGTTTGGCCTTCTGTTCGAGCCATGAGGAGTAATTGCCCTCATAGGGTATGCCTTTGCCGCGATCGAGTTCAAGCGTCCACTTCGTGACCTGATCAAGGAAGTAGCGATCGTGCGTCACGAGGATCACGCAGCCCGGAAACTCCTCCAGATGGTGCTGCAGCCAGGCGACGCTCTCAGCGTCGAGATGGTTGGTCGGCTCATCTAGCAACAGCATGTCCGGCTTGGAGAGCAGGAGCCGGCACAGCGCGACGCGCCGGCGCTCGCCGCCTGACAGGTTCGTCACCTCGGCCTCGCCCGGCGGGCAGCGCAGCGCGTCCATGGCCATTTCAATCTTGGAATCGATGTCCCAGGCGGCGTGTGCGTCGACCTGCTCCTGAAGCTTGTTCATCTCCTCCATGAGGTCGTCAGAATACTCCTCGCCAAGTTTCATGGCGGCGGCAGAGTATTGATCGAAGAGGATCTTCTCAGGACATTCGCAGATTACATTTTCCCAGACGGTCTTGGCCGGATCCAGCTGCGGCTCCTGCGCCAGATAGCCCATCTTGACGCCAGCCGCCGGAAAGGCTTCGCCGGTGAAGTCCTTGTCGAGCCCGGCCATGATCTTGAGCAGAGTCGATTTGCCCGAGCCGTTGACGCCGACAACGCCGATCTTGGCGTCCGGATAGAAGCTGAGCCAAATGCCCTCGAATACCTTTTTGCCGCCCGGATAGGCCTTGGTGAGGTTCTGCATCTGGAAGATGTACTGGCGCGCCATGGCGTGAGCGGTCCTCCTGTGGAAACAACGACCCGCGCCTTCTAGGGCGCGTGCGCCGCCAACGCCAGACCGAAGTGCCGAACGGTCTATGCCGGCTGGCCCCGGGAGGTGCGTCGCTTCCCAAGGCGAGGCCCGCGCCCGCAGACAGGCGGCTGCGCGCCGCACCAGCCGCAACGTCTCCGCCTGGGTAAATGTTCGTGTTTTGTTCTATCGCGCTCGGATGGGCAATCTCTCGCGTTCTGTGCCTCGCGCGACAGCGTCGACGATCGATTGTTCGGACGGGCGGCTGACCGCCGCCGCATCCTGCGGGGCCATTATCATCGCGCCGCGACGGCGCGCGGCTCGCACTCCAGACGCAGGCCTTGCCCTTTGCCGCCTCTCCCGTCTGGGAGCCG
>JBILMQ010000229.1:0-6011 GCA_044375455.1 Caulobacterales bacterium
CAGTCCGTCACGCGGCGCCGGGATCGGGTCAATGCAAGCGCTGACGTGGGCCTGCAGCGGGCTTGGCCCCTGCGCCGCGACAATCCGATCGAGAGCTTTGCGGGCTGCACCGCTCTCCAGAAGTTCGCGCGCACGCCCCACGCCCGCACCCCCGGGCAAGTCCGGCGACAACTCCAGCATCCGACCGGCAAGGGTCAGCGTCTTTTGCCTGAGATCCTGGGGCGCATCGCAGGCTTGGTCCAGAACAGCGAGCACATCGCGGGCTTCGAGAGCCGGGCCGACGCCGCGCCCGATGGGTTGTGACCCGTCAGTGACGATGACGTCAACGCTCAGTCCCATGGCCGCACCGACATGCTGGAACAGCTTGCCGAGGCGGCGAGCGTCGGCGCTTGAGCGGATCTTTGCGCGCCAGCCGACCGGCAGATCAACCAGCAGATGTGTGGCCCCAGCCGCCGCTTTCTTGGACAGAATAGAGGCAACCATCTGCTCGGGAGTGTCCACGCCGAGCGGCCGCTCCACGGAAATGAGAATGTCGTCGGCTGGCGAGAGATTCGCCCGACCGCCCCAGGCGATGCATGCGCCGGTGCGCTCTACAACATTGCGCAATTCGTCTGGGTAAAGGTCAACCCGCGCCAGAACCTCCATCGTGTCAGCGGTGCCCGCGGGCGAAGTGATGGCGCGCGAGGATGTCTTAGGACACATAAGACCATGTGCAGCCAGGATTGCGACAACGCCGATGGTCGTCCGGTTGCCGGGAACGCCGCCGATGCAGTGCTTGTCGGCGACGAGAGGGGCATTCCAGCGTAGCCTGTCGCCAGCCTCAACCATGGCGCGGGTCAGGTCGATCAGCTCCTCCGTAGCCAGAAAGCTGGCGCAGCCGACGAGAAAGGCGGCGATCTCCATGTCACTGAAGGCGTGCGCCGTAATGTCGCGCATGATGGCCCGAAAATCCGCCGCGCTCAGGGTCGCGCCGCTGATCTTGGCGCGAACCTGTTCGAGGCTTGCCGGCGCACGCGCCGGACGCACCAAAAGACGCGCGCCCGCCGCCGCCCCGAGGCGGCGCAACGCCGGTTGGGTCAGGCCGATTTCATCGCTTGCCAGCATGGCGGGATCGTCCGCGATCATGAAGCTCGCGATCAAGCGCTGGTCGCCGTGTGCGACCTCCAGTTTTCGGACGCCCTTCACATGCTCCGGACGCAGGGCCATGCACCCGCGGGCGAGAACCACCACATTCTCACGCAAAGTATCAAGTCCGATGGCGCGAGCGGCGAGCACGGCTCGATCAGGAGAAGAGGGTTGTTCCATATGTTTATATGAACGCCTTTGCCGCCCGCGGGGCAAGCGCGCGGGCGCGGATACGCAGTTTTGCGAAATGGAACCGGGTCGGTTGTTGCGGTAGGCTTCAGAGATGACGATCGCAGGAGGCCCGTCATGCGTTTGCCGCGTAACACTACAATCCTGATCGCCGATGGCGGCGGGGCTCTGTTCTACCGAAATGCCGGAGATGCAGATCATGTCCTGCTGGATCTCATTGAGAGCGCCGGCAATGAAACGGGGCCGGCGCGTGAGCTTGGACGAGACCGTGCCGGTCGCTTCACAACGCCGAATGGCGGCTCGGCCGCCGTGGAGATCGCCGACAGGCACGTTGCGCAGGAGGCCCGTTTTGCAGCTTACGTCGCCAAGCGGGCGGACGCCGTGATCGGCGCGAAGTCAGGCCGGCTTGTTGTGCTGGCGCCGCCGAAATTCCTTGGCCAACTGCGCCGTTTCTTCAGCAGCCGGTTGCAGGATCGATTGCTTGCGAGCATGCCGCTTGATCTGCGAAATCACCCGACCTGCGCGATCGAGCGCGCGCTTCGCGCTGCTTGACATCACGCGATGATGACTGGCTCAAGCGCAGGGCTGGGCAATCGCGCCTGCACCGTCGCAAAGACCCAGAAAACCAGCCGAGGAAAATGCCCCAGCAAACAGCTCCGGCTGTGCATAAATTGAAGGCATCCGCCAGCGCCCGGACGGGTAGCATAGCCTCGGCCTCTGGCGGGCTGGGTGTCGGCAATATGGCGCCCGTCAATGTGAGGCCCCGTCAATCTGAGGCCCCGTCAATCTGAGGCCCCGTCTATGTGAGGCCCGTCAATTTGAACCCGTCGGCTTAAGGTGAACCTGTCGGCTTAAGACAGATGCGCGGCGCGTGGCGTGCAGTTGGATGCTCTGCCGGTCGCCTGTCCGCCGCTTACCGCACTGAGTGCGCCAAAACCTCGATCAGCCGCGACGCTTCTTCCAGCGTTGCGCCAGGCGCTCGACCTCGCAAAAGATCTCCTGGCTGGCGAACGCTGAGCGCAATCGCGGAAGCATTGGAGCAAGCAGGGACCAGTCGGCCAGCATTTGCGTCCGCAAAAAATCTGCACACAAACGTTCATGGAGGACGCCGCGCTTGATGCAGACCGCCAGAAGCTCGTGCTGGTTCATCACATAACGAAGCGCATGCATCAATTCGCGCTCGTCCGGCGCCATGCCAGCACGGTCTACAGCGTAGTCCTGCGCCAGCTGGGCGGCGAACTGCGCGTCGGTCAGGCGGTGGCTTTCCTTCTCAAGCAGCGCGCGCGCAGAGCGAAACTCGGCTGAGGTGTTGAAGTTCAAGAGAAAACGCAAGGCCTCAAGACGCGCATGATTGCGCCGAGTAAGAAAATCCGAAAACACCGCGCCGCCCAGACCGGCGATTAGACCGGCCGCAGCGCCTGAGAAGATGGATAGGATGAGCTGAGCGTCAGGCGTCATCACTTGGCTTTCCATGTCAGTCCGGGCGATCGTGCGGGGCCGGCGGCGACGAGAGCTCGACCAGCCGGCCGGCCGCGTCGCATCGACGATAGAAGCATGACGCGGCGCCGGTATGGCAAGCCGGTCCGCTCTGGCGGACCCGCAACAGCACCGCATCCTGATCGCAGTCGATACGCACCTCAACCACCCGCTGGGTGTGTCCAGAGGTTTCGCCCTTGCGCCACAGCGATTGCCGCGAGCGCGACCAGTACACGGCCTCACGCATATCAAGCGTATGGCGCAGCGCCTCGGCGTTCATCCAGGCAAGCATCAAAACCTCGCCAGTCTCCACATCCTGGGTGATGGCCGCAATAAGCCCATCGCTGTTGAACCTCGGCGTCAGCGTCGTTCCGCGCTCCACTGCGCCAGGGTCGCCTGGCGGCGGAAATACCGGGGTCATGGCTGCTCCTCCAGCAGGTGATGCGCGAATTTGCCGGCCAGAGCGTCCTTCAAGAAGGCTCCGGCGAGTTCAAGACCGTCCGGCCCGATCGCGTGCGGCACGCCATACGAGACATGCCACTGGGCGGCGCGCCCGGCCGCGGCGATCGCGTCGGCCGCGTCGAACATTGCATCGAGCGGAATTCTGTCATCTCTGTCGCCGTGGACGAGCAGGATGGCAGGCCAGGCGCGCGCCTCCGAGCGAAGCGAGCGCGCACCCGTCAGCGCACCGGAAAAACCAATGATCGCAGACGGCCCAGGCTGGCGGCGCAACCCGACATGCAGGGCCATCATGGCGCCCTGGCTAAAACCCACGAGGGCCAAGCGGTCCTGCGACAGGGCGTAGCGCGCCAGCTCGTGGTCCAGGAACCGGCTGAGCGGTTCTGCGGCCGCGCGCACGCCCCGCTCAAGCGAGACAGGATCCATCGCCCCGAGGCCGAACCATTGGCGGCCGCCAGGATAGCCCGGCACAGGCTGTGGCGCGTCGGGCGCAATAAACTGTGCGCCCGGCGCAAGCCGTGAAAGATGCGGCGCCAGCCCGATCAGATCCTCGCCATTGGATCCGTACCCATGCAACAAGACCACAAGCGCGTTCGGCCGGCCGCCGCTGGAGGGCGCAGCCCGCGGTCCATCGATCAACATCGCCATCGTCGTTTCCCCTGCTGGACCGCCGCCGTTAAGGTGCTCCGGACGCTTTGGCGGGGCGCGGCGTCATCACGACAAGCACGAGACCACCAAGAACGACAAGCGCTCCAAGAACGGCCCCCACGCGGGAATTGGCCGGGTCCGCCCAAAGGCTTACCGCGTAGGCCAAGCTCGACCAGAGCATGAAGGCGCCCGCCCCGGCGAACAAGAGCGGCGTCAGCGGGACCAGAGGAGTGCGAAACGGTCGCTCCACCTCCGGCCGTGTCCGGCGCAGAACCAGGACCGAAAGCCCCGACAGCATCAGGAAGAGCCAGAAACCGGGCGCCGTGTAGTCCACCAGCGTGGCGAAACCATCGCGCGTGAGGGCGCCCAGCCCGACCAGGATAAGCGCAACGCCGCTCTGCGCGGCAATGGCGGCGGCCGGCCCGCCCCGGGCCTGGCTCCAGCGCGCCAGGGGCGCAAACAGGGGCCATTCCTGGCTGGCCGCGAACGTGGTTCGCGCTCCGACCTGAATTGTGGCGTTGATCGAGGTGGCGGCGGCGAGAACTACAGCGATCACGACGATCGTTTCAGCCGAGGCGCCGAAGGCCCGCGCCATGAGATCCGCCGCCGGCGCGCGCGACGTCGCCAAGCCCTGCAGCCCGAGCCCGCGCCACAGAGCCCAGTTCACCAGCAGATACAGCGCTGTGATCACGACCACGGCGACAATCATCGCCCGCGCCATCCCATGTCGCGGGTCCTTGGCCTCAGCTGAGAGCGTCGCAACTTCCGTCCAGCCGCCGAACGCCAAAAGCACGAACACCATCGCGAGGCCGAAGTGCGCCGGCGTCGGCGCACCTGCAGGCAGATCAGAAGTCGCTGGCGGGACGCCTTTTAAAGCCAGCCAAAGACCCGCCGCCGCGAGGAGAAGAACCCCGAGAACTTCCAGGGCAGTCAACGCGTAATTGGCGGCGTCGCGGGCATGGCTGGCGCGCAGATTAAAGGCGGTGAGCATCAGAATTGAGACTGTGGCGTAGATCGCCGGCCCGGCCGGCCCGAGCGGCAGGACAGCATTGACATAGTCGCCGATGATGAACCCCAGCATCGCGATTGACCCGGTGTTGATCACCACGAAGCGCGTCCAGGCGAACAGCAAGGCGACCGACCGGCCAAACGCGCACCGAAGAAAATAGAAGTCGCCGCCGGGATTGGCGAAAGCTGTCGCCAGTTCTGCGTAGCACAGAGCGCCAATCAGCGAGATCAGACCGCCCAACAGCCAGGCGGCCATGAGCCATTCAAATGAGCCAGCATTGGCGGCGACAACGGAAGGGCTTTTGAAAATGCCGGCCCCGACGACCATGCCGACGGCGACCATCGCGACATACCCGGCTGACACGTGACGTTGCACCGGCGCGCCAAACTGCATGACTGCAGACCCTCCCGTCGCGCCGCGCTCGTCGATGTTTCGCCCCGCCCGTCGATAAGCTCACGACAACGCACGGGTGAAACTGCTACGCCACGGACGCAGGCGCAATGCGCACGGGAGATCGATCATGGACACAGTGTCATGGACATAACCGGCGCGACGGCTCTCGTCACCGGCGCCAATCGCGGGATCGGCGCCGCCTTCCTCGACGAACTGGTCGCCCGCGGTGCGCGCAAGGTCTATGCAGCTGCACGCGACCCGCTGACCCTCGCGGCAGCCGGGCGACGCCTCGGCGCCGTCGTGACTCCGTTGCGCCTGGATGTAACGGACGAACAGTCAATCGCAGCCGCGGCGGCGGCGGCGCCGGATGTCACCCTGCTCGTTTCCAACGCTGGGATCACCGCGCTTGAACCGCTGGCGTCGGGCGAACCGGCGACGGCGCAGGCGCTGATGCGCGTCAACGCGCTGGGCCCGCTCGATCTGATGCGTGCATTCGCGCCCGGTCTCATCGCGCGCAAGGGGGGGATTGTCAGCATATTGTCCGTTGCAGCCTTGCTGCCGGTCGCATCAGCCCCTGCCTATTCAGCCTCAAAAGCGGCGGCCATGATGTTTGCACAAGGCTTGCGGGCGGAACTGGGACCGCACGGCGTGACGGTTACGCTCGTCTACCCAGGCTTCGTAGACACCGCTATGTCGACAGCCTTCCCATTTC
>JBILMQ010000230.1:0-6010 GCA_044375455.1 Caulobacterales bacterium
TGGCGGCGATGCGTCGGCCGGCTGATCCGCGCGCAGCCCAGGGGTTTGCTGCCGAGGGGTTTGCTGCCCAGGGACGCGGGGCCCAGGCACGCGGGGCCCAGGCACGCGGGGCCCAGGCACGCGGGGCCCAGGGACGCGGGGGCGGCGGCGGATGATGTCGCCTGCCTAGGCTGCCGGTTTGCGGTCGCCGGCGCTGGCGGCCTGGAAGGCCGGGCGGGCTGCGAGCCTGTCATAATAGGCCCGTACGCGCGCCAGGCCCTCGGGCATTGGCGTAAATCCGAGCCCGAGATGCACACTGTAGCCCACCCCGACATCAGCGGCGCTGAAGCCGCCGGGCAGGAGATATTCCTGGTCGCCGAGCGCGCGGTCGATCACCTCATAGCACTTTACGAGCCGTTTCGACTCCAGGTCCTTGATCACCGGGGAGCGGTCTTCCGGCCGGATGAAGACCTGCTGCTGGACCTGGCTTGCCCCATGGACTGCCATTGTTTCAGCGAAATGGATCCATTGCAGCCACATCGGCCATTCCGGATGGCCGGGCGCCCGCCCGAGGTTCTTCTCCGGGAATCTCCAGGTGAGGTACTGGGCGATCGCGCCGCTTTCGAACAGGTTCATATCGTCATGGCGCAGCGCCGGAACCCGGCCCAGCGGGCTGACGGCGAGATAGTCCGGCGTGCGCAGCACCCTGAGGTCGAAGGGCATTTCCTTGACTGCGAAGTCGACGCCGAGCTCGTGCAACAGCCAGACGCTGCGCAACGAACGCGATCCGGGGACGTGATAAACAGTCAGGTGCGTCATAACTGTGCGATCTCCTTGTCGAGCAGGATCCCGGCGACAACCTTGTCGAGGATCAGCCTGGCCCCGCGCTCAAGGTCGGAGCCCGCGCGGTAATCGGCGGCGGCGAAAAAGTCGATGCGCTCCTCCGCGAAGAGATCCCGGCACTTGCCGAGCCGCTCGGGCGCGTTTTCGGCATCGCCGTTGTACACCGCCACGGCGTGGCCGCCGTTTTTGCGGGTCACTGTGAAGCTTGGAACATCGGTGTCGCCATCGCCGAAATAAATCATGTTCTTGAACGGGATGGGCCGCTCTGCCTCCGGCATATGGTCGTTCGCCGACTGATTGAGGTCTTCAACGCCTTTGTTGATGCGAAACAGGTATTGGGTTTTCGAGGTGTCGTTGACGACCCTGTCGGGGAATACGGCGCGGCCATGTTTATCATAGTGATAGGTGCAGGCGAACACGTTGGCGAACGCAGGAAAAATGGGCACGCCTTCAAGGATCTCCTTAAGACCTGAGGAGATGATGTAGTGGCGCACTTCGGCCACGCCGTGCGAGCGCGCGTCGACATGCGCCGCGATGCGCTCGAACCAGTCGTGCACTCCTGGAAACAGTTCGATGGCCCCCGCCATCGCCTTGAGGTCTTCGCGCTTGACGACGAGATCGTCGCGCCGTTCGACCTCCTCAAACATGATCCGCATGTATGTCAGTATCTGTTCCGCCTGACGCGCCTGCGCCTCCTCGCGCACCCGCGCCCAGAACACATCCGGCGCGATGCCCAGTTTCGGCAGAACGGTGTATTCCTGCATGTTGGAGGGTGAGAGCGTGCCGTCGAAATCGTAGACGAGCGCAATGGTCGTCTTGACAGGCTTCTTCACTGACGTCTGCGACTGGGGGGCGGCGCGCGCGGGCATGGCCCAGGGTTTGAGCGGAAGCCCCCGCCTGTGTCCAGACGCCGCGCGGAGGAATTGCACTGCCGGTGCGGGCGGGGGCTGTGAGCGGCTGCGCAGTCGGCCTGGTTTTGTGCGTTGCTCGGGCGCGCGCTGCAGCCTTGCTCAAGCCAGGGTCAGGCGGTGTTCGGATCAGGCCCGGTACGCCCGGGGGCTGGCCGGCTTGGCGCTGGCCGCCGCTTCCTCACCCGGCGCATCGCCGTCGCGCGGCGCACCTCAAGCATGGCTGGCGGCGCAACGCGTCATCCACACGACCGTGGGTGTCGCATCCGGACCGGCGTCGCGCGCGGGCATGGCGCAACAGCCGGCCGCGGCTGTGACGTGGCCGCGGAAGCGTGCAGCGCAGACTGAGGTTGGGGTGCGCAGGCAGGGGAAGGGAGGCAACGGATTTTGCGCCGCGCTGCGCAGCGAAGCTCTGCCTGGCGTCTTGCCGGCGGCGCCGCTTGGCCTCGGGTGAGGCGAAGGCGGTTGGCGCATGCGCCTTTTCAGCGCCGCCGGCGGACTTTCACACGCCTGCTCCGATCGCAGGCAGTCTCCAGTGTGCGCGTCCGTTCGCAGCACGCCTGGCTGCGCCTCGTGCTGCGCCGTGCACAGGACGCGCAGGACGTCACGGTCAAGATCGGGGGCGGCAGGCCACATCGTCACTCTGCCGCTGACGCTGAGGATCACAGAGGTTTTTGCGGGCTCGCAGTCGTGCGGTCGAAGAGCTGGTTTGAGCGCGCGAGCGGAGATTATGACGCCAGTGACGGCGGCTGGTGCGGCGTCGGCGTCAACGCATGCCCGGCGGCTTACTCAGCGGCTGTTCCAAGCGCCGGGGCGTGGCGCCGCGCAAGGTCGAGCGGCGGCAGCGCAAACAGGCCCTGTGTCGGCAGACCGATCAGCGCGGCCAGGGTTGGCGCCACCTGGCGCAGCGAGAGCCTGCCCGGGACGACCGCGCCGGACCTGCCCGGCGTGCGCACCCAGAACATGCCGTCCGGGTGGTGGCAGCCGCTCTTCATGCCATCGATAAGATAGAACAGGTCGGTGAACGCCGCCGTCCGGTTGGACAGGGTGGAGCTGACGCGCGCGTCCGGCGCCGGCGGCATGAATATGTCGCAGCCGGCGAAGATCTCCGCGCCGTCACGGCGCGCCCGCATCACGGCCTTGCCGTCAAGGGACAGAGCGAGCAGCCGGCGTTCTGCCTCGGCTGCGGCGTCTGATGTCTTGAAATGGAGCCGGAACTCCTCCGCCATCACCGGGGCATGTTCGAAAGCGCTGCGCACGCCTGCGAACTCCAGGAGCGTTTTGGGATCGTGCGGCCGGTGAATCTGCTTGCCGCCGCTTGCCTCATACCTGGTCAGCGGCTGCTGGCTCAGCGCCGTCAGCAGCACGATGGCGGCGTCGGGCGCCATCGCCATGACCTCGCCGACGATCGCATCCATCGACTGGTAGCCGAACATCACTGCGTGCGCGAATTTCGCCTGGTCCGCGTCGCTTGGTTTGATCCGGAACGTCTCCGGCTCAAGGTTGCGCCAATAATAGTGCTGCAGATGCGCTGTCGAATTGAGGAAGAAGGTCGCGTAGGCGGGGCGGCGCGCAAGCCAGTAGTGCCGGAACACGTCCCATTGCAAACGGTCGAGAATGGCGACGCGCCGCCAGCGGTTTTCTGCGCCTCGTTCGCTCGCCAGCTGGGTCAGCGTGCGCATCACGGTTGCGGCGGATAGTCCGTGGGACGCCATGAATGCGGCGAAGCGGATATGGTCGGCTGTGGTCAGTGGCGCTTCATCACGCGTGTATTCCTGGACATGGCTGCGCACAAAATGGAAGAACGGCGTCAGCTCGGCTGCCGGAGAGGGCTTGATGCCCGTGGACCAGGGATCTGGCAGCACGCAGCCGTTCAGCCGGTCGCCCTGGACGGCTGCGTTCATGCTGCCGCACACCCAGACCGTCTTGCCAGCGTCCGAGGCCATGTCCCACAGTCGCGGGTATTTGAGCTTGTGGCCATCGCCGAGGTCGAACACGCCGTGTTCGCTGTAGGACAGGCCGGTATGGACCGTCACCCACTGGATCCAGGGCTCGAGTGCTGGCGGCTCTTCCTCAGCATCCGTCACCGTAACGATGGACTGATCACGCAGGCGCGCGAAATTCGGCAGCCGCCCCTCCTGGATGAAGCGGTCCATGAGCACTGGAGACAGCTCGTTGAATTCGAGCGCAATGACCGGTGCCTGATCCATTTGGTCAACTCCTGGCGCTTTTTCGATCACGTGGAGATCTTGATTGCGTCCGTGAAGCTCACCCGGGGTTGCGCGATCGCAAGTCGACCGGCCTGGGCCGCAGAACGTTCGCCCGTTGGCGCGGCGCCAGAACCGGGTCTCCAGAACCGGGTCCCCAGAACCGGGTCTCTGGCATCAGGTCTCTGGCATCGGGCCTCTGGCATCGGGCCTCTGGCATCGGGCCTGTCTCCCGATTGCGCAGGTGACCGCAAAGATCCTGGTTTGGCCGGCTAGGTTGCGGATCTGTTGCGGGCGACGAGGCGCGCAAGCAGATCTGCGGTTTCTCCGACCGGCGTGATGAACGTGTCGGCGGGCTGCGCCGCCATGGCGGCGCGTTTCCCGGCGATTGCCGCGTGCGTGACGCTTGTGAGAAACGCCGGCAGCGTTTCTTCCAGGGGCTCCGGCAGCACGAAGCCTGCTCCGCGCGCAGCGATCCAGCGTCCGGCTTCGCTGGCGGCTGGCGCGACCGGGACGGCGCCATAGGCGCCGCCTTCGTAGAGCCGGTTGGGCAGCAGCCAGTCCGAATTTGCGCCGGCCTCGCTGAAGTCGCCTGCCCAGACGAGATCCATCGAGGCGTACATCTGCGGCAAATCATCAGGGTAGGCGTAGCGCCCGCCATAGGTCAGGCCGGGGGACTGTGCGAGCAAGTCGTCGAAATCCGGCAGGTAGGTGGGCGCAGCATAGCCGCGCAGCATGACCTCCACCCGCCCCCCCGCCGCTTCGGCTGCATGGCCGAGAAGGCGCATGGATCGGCGGCAGCGCAGGAAGCCGGTGTAGCCGATCCGCAGCCGGTCCGTCGCATCGCGGGGCGGCCTGGCTGTGAGGGGGCGCATCAGATCGGCCGGGATGCGGTTTTCCATCAGCTGCGCGCGATAGCGCCCCGCGTGATGTCGCTCAAAATACTCTCGCAAGAACCCGGGGGAGCTGACGACAAGCAGGCAGCTGCGCTCAAGCATGGCGCCTTCGGCGACGCGGAATGCCCAGCCGACGGCGTCCCGGCGCAGCATCAGCGGGTGGACATCCAGGCACTCATAGACCACCGCGGCCCGGCTCCTGGCTTGCGCGCGGGCGTACAGAGCAAGAGCCAGCATGTCGAAATTGCGCGCCCACAGGATTTCCGCCCCCCTGGTGAGCGCGGTTTCCCGCTGCAGTGCTGGCAGTGCGCGCCACAGGGCCGTGAGGCGTTGGCGATAATCCGCATGCCGTGTTTCGCCGAGATCGATGTTCGTCCAGTCGAAGGCGCCGGGCGGGCCGCGGCGCATGGTCAGCCCGGTGACGTCGGCGCCGGCGGCGATCAGCGACTTGATCCGTCGCTGCACGGCGGCGTCATAGGCGTCATGGCCGAAGAACAGAACCGAGGTCACGCTGCAATCTAGGATCCAGGCGCTGGCCGTCGCAAGCATGTCGCTGCGCCGCAGCGCGGCGGGTCTCCCTGTCCTGGTGTTGTGGCCTCCCTCAAGGGTCCGGCCCCAAGGTCTGGCAGGGGCTGTGCGGCGTGGCCAGCGGTGAGGCGACTGTGCCCGTGCGGGAGTGCCGGCATGGTCGGATTTGGCGCAATACTGGTGATCGCCGTGCTGGCTGCAGGCCACGCGGTGGCTGCTCCGGCCCGGCGCGGCTTTGGCCCCCAAGCGCCGCTTTGGCCAGTCGCGCGGCTTTGGCCAGTCGATGCAGGCCGCACCGGAACCAAGGCGGCAGACGCGGCCCCGTGCGTCACCGCCGCCGCTGATGGTGATGTGGTGCGCATGGCGCGGCCGCAGAACATTGCTGCGGGCCTGCGAAGGTGCGGCGCCCAGGCCGGGTCCCAGGATCAGGTGTTTCGAGTTCTGCCGGCAGCGCCAATCCGCGCTCCGGCGCCGGCCGGTTCCCGCCTTGACCAGCCTTTTGCAACAGGCGGCTGCACAAACCGCATGATGCACGCGAGGTATGGATCGCTGTCCCACCCTGCTGTCATTGGTCCCGGCGTGCGCAGGGTCGCGGAGCCGGAGACCTGCCGGGGCGCGGCGGGCGGCGATCCGGCGCAGGGCGCGTCGA
>JBILMQ010000231.1:0-5996 GCA_044375455.1 Caulobacterales bacterium
GCTGACGGTGACACGATGTTCGGGCGCTCGTTGACGTCACCGACATTGATGACGACGGTGCTCTCCATAGAGAGGCCGCCCGCGTCGACAACCCGGACCCGCAAGGCATGGCTTGCTTCGGTCTCGAAGTCGAGCGTGGCGCCGGCCGTGAGGCGGATCTCGCCGCTCTGCGCATTGATGGTGAAGCGCCCGCCGGCGTCGTCGACGAGACTGTAGGAGAGCACCTCGCCGAGGTCCGGATCGAGCGCACGCACGCCGCCCACGGCCACGTCGCCGCGCTGATCCTCGGCCACAAGACCTTGCTGGGTGAGGCGCAGATCATAGGGCGCATCATTGATGTCAGTGACGCGGATCGCAAACGGTTGCTCACGCGTCAACCCGGCCCGGTCGGTCGCGACGACCGAAACCGCGTAGGTTGACACCGGGCTGTTGACGAACAGCGCCGGATTGGCGACGAGCAGTTCGCCGGTTGTCGGATCGATCCTGAACCGCCCGTCAGAATTGTTCGACAGGCTGAAGGTGATCTGATCGCCAAGGTCCGGGTCGGATGCGACAAACTTCGCCGCCAGGGTTTCGCCGGCGCGCACGTCGAGGCTTCCGCCGGAGACCATGAAGATGGCGCTTGGCGCCTCGGCTGTGTCAGCGACCGTTATCGGCAGGACCGTCTCACGGAAGACGCCCTGCGAGTCGGTTGCGCGAATTCGGACAGTCGGATTGGGATTGAGTTCGTGATCCAGCAGGGATGCATTCGCGACCCTGATGACGCCAGTCGAGGCGTCAATCGTGAAACGGCCACCGGAGTCGTCCGTCAGGCTGAAGGAGACGGTGTCATTGGCGTCGGGATCGCTTGACGACACCACGCCGACGACACTGTTGGGGGGGGCATTCTCGACAATGACGCCGCCCGAAACCAGCAGCGGGGCGTCCGGCGCCTCGTTGCGGTTCTCAATGGTGATCGCCAGATCGGCGGTGCTTTGAAGGCCAGAGCGGTCCGTCGCCCGCACCGTGATCTGGTGCGTGGTCGCCGTCTCGTAGTCCAACCCTGAGGGGGTTTTCACCGTGACAATGCCCGTGGACTCATTGATGGCGAAGCGTCCGCCCGCATCATTGACCAGCGTGTAGGTCAGCCCGTCCCCGCGGTCAGGATCCAGGGCGGCGACCTGGCCGATGGCGGCGCCGGCAGCACTCCCTTCCTGGATTGCGCCGCCCCACCGCATCACTGGCGCGCCGGGCGCCTCATTGACATCCGTGACAACGATACTGACGGTCCGGTCGATCGCCCCAGCTGGCGTTGTGATCCGCAGCTGCGCCTCGTGCTTGGAGGCGACCTCATAATCGAGGCTGGCGCCGGGGGCCAGGCGCACGACGCCGGTTTGAGAATCGATCAGGAATCTGCCGCCGGCGTTGTCCAGAAATTCAAGTGTGCCGGTGACGCCCGCGCCCAATGTCACGACGCCGATTTGTCCGCCGGGAGAAAGGTTCTCCGGCGTGGTCAACAAGACAGTGCTCACATCGAGCGGCGGGGGCGGCGGGGGCGGCGACACAGGCTGCGGGCTGAGCGCCACTGTGAACTCGATGGCCGTCTTCAGGCCGCCGGAATCGACGGCCTCGGCCTTGAGGACATGATTTTGCTCCGTCAGGAAATCAAAAGCGCCGGCCCGGGCGACCCGCACCTGCCCCGTCTGCGCGTCGATCGAGAACCGGCCCTGTGCATCATCGACGAGGCGATAGGTCAGCACGTCTCCCCTGTCGGGGTCGCTCGCGCGCACAGTCGCGGCGATCGCGCCAGCGGGTGCGTCAACGGAAACCGGCATAAGGCCCAGGACACGAATATCGCGAGGCGCCTCGTTGACATCGCCAACCGGCAAGGCCACTTCCAGGTCACTGAAGAGTCCGGCCCGGTCCACCGCGCGCACGACAAGCGTGTGGCGTTCGCTGGTCTCAAAATCCAGCGACTTTCCTGGGGCAATGGAGATTTCGCCGGATTGGGCGTTGATGACAAACAGCCCGCCGCCGTCTGATCGCAGCGAATAGGTAATCGTGTCAGCCCGATCAGGGTCCGTCGCCGAAACCGTGGCGACGACACTTCCCGCAACGACCGTTTCCTTCAGGGATACGATGCCCGGCTGGACGCCAAACACGGGACGTTCATTGACGTCCCGCACCTCTACAGCAAGGCTCGCCTCCTGCGTCAGACCGCCTGCGTCCGTCGCCAGAACCCTGATGACGTGCGTCTGGGCAGTCTCAAAGTCGAGGCGATCCGGATCGGCCAGGCGCACGATCCCAGTCTGCGGATCAATTGAGAACCGGCCGCCGGCGTCATCCAGGAGCCTGTAGGACAGACGATCGCCCCGATCAGGGTCCGCCGCACTCACCTGACCAATGGCCGTGCCTGCAATGCTTCCTTCCAGGACGCTGCCGCCCCACGCGAAACCCGGCGCACTGGGGGCCTCGTTCACATCGGCCGCATTGATGACCACGAACTGGTCACGCACGCTATCCGGCGTGGTCACGCGGACCAAAATCTGATGGCTGGCCGCGCTTTCATGATCGAGGGTTTTCCCATCGGCAAGCCGAACAGCGCCGGTTGTTGGATTTATGGCGAAGCGCCCGCCATCGCTGTCCATCAGCGCAAATGTGGCGGCGACGCCCTCGACGGCGGGCAGCACGCCGATGGCGCCGCCAGCGAGGATGCTTTCAGGAGCGCTCAGGAACACCCGCTCCGGATCGATCGGCACGCCCTGGACGCTGCTTGCGCCAACGACATTGACTGCGACGGGCGTCCCGACCGCAAGACCGCCGCTGTCATAGGCTTCGACGCGGAGAATATGACTGCGCGCCTGGGTCAAGCTCAGCCGTCCGGCCTCAGCCAGGGTGATCTCGCCGGTCACGGCGTTGATCGCAAATCGCCCGCCGGCGTCGTCCGTCAAGCGAAAGCGAATGACATCGTTCGCGTCGGGGTCAGCCGCGGCCACCCGCGCCACTGGGGTCCCCGCCAGCGCATTTTCGGCTACCGGCTGGCTTTCGAAGATCCGCAATTGCTGGGGCGCCTCATTCACATCGGAGACGGCGATGGTGATCCGTTCCTCACGCGAGAGGCCGGCTGCATCACTCACCCGCACAACAACCGCATGGCTTGACTGCGCTTCGAAATCGAGACCCTTGCTGCTTGCGGCCTGAATTTCACCTGTGGCGGCGTCAATTGTGAACCGCCCGGACGCATCGTTCACGAGGCTGAATGTGAGCCTGTCGCCCTGATCGGGATCGCTCGCGCTCATCCGTGCGACGAAGGCGCCAACCGGGGCGTTCTCTGCGACGGCGCCGCCGGCGGCAAGTTTGAGCCCGTCTGGACGCTCATTCACGTCGCGAACGTCGATCGAGACCGTCGTCTCGCTTGTGAGCCCTCCGCCATCCGTTGCGCGGACGCGGATATCATGACGCGCGCCCGCCTCATGGTCGATCAGGGTGGGATCTTTCACGCTGATGACCCCGGACGTCTGATCAATGCCGAACCGGCCGCCCGCATCGTCAAGCAATGTATAGGTGATCTGCTCGTTGCGGTCTGGGTCAGCAGCCTTCACCTGACCGATCACGGTCCCTGCCGCGCTGCCCTCGTTGAACGCTCCGCCCCAGGCCCAGGCAGCTGCCCCCGGCGCCTCATTGACATCGGCCACAATGACCGTGACCACATAGGGCGCGACTGACCCGTCAGGAGCAGTCGCCGTAACTTTGAGGGTGTGCTGTGCCGCCTGCTCAAAATCTAAGCGGGCATCGGATGCAAGACGCACATCGCCCGTGGCGGCGTCAACGGCGAACAAATTGCTCTCGCCCGGCTCTGCTGCGAACTTCACGCTCCCAAAGAGCGGTGACGCAGGGTCGAGCAAAGACCCTATGCGGCCTCCTGCGGCAAGGTCCTCCCGTGCGGCAAACGCGAAGTCACGCGACAGCAGGACCGCCATCGGCATGCTTGGCGCGGGCGCCGCCGGAGGCGCAGACGCTGACGCCGGCGGGGGCAGCGGCTGGGCGAGGGTATCAAAATCGCCCGTTTTCTGCTCTTGAACTTTTTCTTCGCGTTGACGCTCGGCTTCCGTCGCAGTGACGTCCTTTGCCTGGATTTCGGTCAGTTCGACCGCTTCGCCCGCCTTGCCCTGATCCCCTTCTGTATCCTCGCCGGCCTCCTTCTTGTCTTCCACGCCAAGGGCTGTCGTCAGGTTGATCCGCAACCCGTCGTCAAACTCCCGCACCTCCCCAAGGAGCCCCATCAGCTCATTCGCGGCGAGCGCCCGATCACTGAAAACAATCGTGGGCGGATCAGCGGAAAGGGCGGCGATACCCAATCCCGGAAGAACGATCCGCGACCCGTCCGGCAGGATCAGGATCATGTCTATATCGACAATCTCGACCCGGACGTCCTGGGAGTTCGCATCGACGATCGCCTTCCCGTCGACAACGGGCGCGATACTCAGCGGCGGAGGACTGGGACCGTTCACTTCGCTCATGATTTTCGACTTTTTTCTCTGAAGACCCTAGATTTGGGCTCAAGAGATTAATCTTCCGCCAACTGACGCCCAAATCTCATGCAATTTTGAGCGTCCGCCTTTCGGGCGGGAGACACCATGCCGGATTCATGGCGCATTTACCTGCAGCCGCTTTCTTCTGAAAGACGGCGCATATCAATCAGTCACGTCGAATTGCGATTGCGCCGGGCTTACGCGCGGCATAGCGCGGTCTCAGACGGCCAGAGTGGAGATGCGATGCGCCTCATCGTGAATGGCCATCACAGAGGCGGCCATTTCATGCTCGTTCATCGATCCGACATGGACCGATGATTGGTCGATCACCGCCTGAGACCAGGCAATGTCCAGGTAGCCAAGGGCGGCCCCATCGGGCGATGCGCCGCTTAACAGGTCTGCAATGTCGAAGACAACGCCTGAGGCCGGCAAGCCAGCACCGTCCACTGCGGCTGGACCGGCATCGCCCTGAATTGCAGACAATGCAGACGCGAACGCGTGGTCGTCGAGCACACCCCACTCTGCTCCCGGATTATTAAGCCAGTCAGCGATACCCTTCTCAAGAGATCCGTCGGCCAAGGCCGCCACAGCAACGTCGGCGTCCCCGACAGGGGCGGACGGGTCGGCGATTGAGGAACTCGCCGGATCGCCGTCTTTAGCGAATGCCTGCGCAAGTGCAGGAACCTCAGATTCCAGGACGGACTCCAGCAAGGCAGGCATCTCGCCATTCGAGTGATCGCCGCCCTCACCCGCGCCGTCGGCCGCCTCCCCGCCGCCCAAACTCCGGACAGGCTCTGCGCCGACTTCGACCGAACCCGGGAGATCAAACCCAAGCGCGAAGCGCAGCGCTCCTGTCGTACCGGCAAGACCGATGACGTCATCGAACCGCCATGCACCGAAGCTGCGCATCTGCTCCATCGCCTGCACTGCGGGAACGTCAGATGCTGTCACGGCCCAGGAATGACCAGCGTCCAAAGCCGCTGTCTCCTGGGAAACTACGGAAGGCATTCTGGTGAAATATCCATGAGATAATGCGGGTTCCGCAAATACCTCGGGTGCATCGTGGACGGCAAACTCTGTTGCAGCCTCAGCGGGTTCTTCCGTGTGCGCTGCGCGTGCAATTTCTCCAGCGGCCGCCGCAAGAGCCGCGTAGTCTTCCGATGACACGCCTGGCTCATCCGACGCGGTGATCGAAATAAAGCGCGAGTGAAAAGGGAACTCGGACTCAAACCAGTTTTCCAGGCGACGAGACGCCCAGCCCCGGTCGACCAGGGGGATGCTCAGGTCCCATGCTTCGCTGCGAAGATTATAGAAAGGTTGCATGGCGCGCGCCTCGGATCAGAGCTTACCTGATCATTGTAGACGGAAGATCTCTTACAAATAATAAACGGGCTCGCGTAATTCCTGTGGTTTTCCAAACTTTTCAGTGAGCGAAGATGCTCAGACGAACACATCCGTTATCCTCACATTGAAAACGGACGTTAA
>JBILMQ010000232.1:0-5963 GCA_044375455.1 Caulobacterales bacterium
CTTGATGACGCGCCCGTCCGTCACGCCGCTCGCCAGGGCTGGGTCGCTGCTCGCACGCGCCGTGCTGTCGACGCCGGCCTGCGCGCGCATCGACCAGCGGTCCTTCGTCCATTCCCAGACATTTCCGGCCATGTCGTAGAGCCCATAGCCGTTCGGGGCAAAGCAGCCAACCGGGGCGGGCGCCCGGTAGCCGTCCTCGGCGGTGTCTGCGACTGGAAAGAGTCCTTGCCAGTGGTTGGCCGCCGGCTTGCCCGCCGGACTGAGCGCCGTCTCGCCCCACACATAGTCGGCTTCGCGCAGGCCGCCGCGTGCGGCGACTTCCCACTCCGCCTCGCCTGGAAGATCGCGTCCGCGCCACGCCGCATAGGCCAGCGCGTCAGCATAGGCAATCTGCACCACCGGGGCCTCGGGGATGGGGTCGGGGCCGGCGGCGCCAAAGGGCTTGCGCCAGGTCGCGGTCGGATCAAGCCGCCAGCCTCCGGCAAACACCGCGCCGCCCTCTGGCGCGCCGTCGCGGCCCGTGCGTTCGGCGCGGGTGACATAGCCCGTTGCTGCGACAAACTGGGCGAACTGGGCATTGGTGACTTCCGTGGCGTCGATCCAGAACCCGGCGACTGAGACGGTGAGCGGCGGCGCTTCCTCGGGCTCGAAATCCAGCGATCCGATGGTGGCGGTCTGGGGCGGGATCCAAACGCCGCGGCTGTCAGCGCCGCCAGCGGGCGCACAGGGCTGACGCCCGGCGGCGTGCGACACCGCCGGGGGCGGGTGATCGCCGGTATTGGCAGGGTTGCATCCGGCGGCGAGCGTCGACAGCAGGCATCCTGCCAGCAGCATTTGCCAGAGACGCCCTGTGCGATCTTCAGTCGTCTGCCCACCCCTGTTCGCCATCGCGTCCCGTGTTGTCTGCGCGTCTCAGTTCAGACGTCCTTATGCCGATCGCTCTTGCTCCGTTGGGGCGTTGCCGCAGCGCGCCTTTGCGTTAATCTGGCTCAGGTCCAGTCATCCGGTCCAGTCATCCTGTCCTTGGGCTTGCGGCCCCTCAGGCTGCGCGCCTGAAGGCAATCCGCATGCCCGGATCGGCCCAGACAGGTCCCCCAAGCGGGTTCCCGCGCAGAGCTTGCGCCAAATGGGCGCCGTCCAGGCCCAAGACCGCCCAGCCACCTGCCTGCGCCTGCCCGCGCGACGCGTCCTTCGCCGCGCCGGTCCCTGGCTGGTGACGCGTGCGGCGCGGGTCGTGCGCGCTGGATGCGTGCGCGCTGGATGCGTGCGCCCTGGATGCGTGCGCCCTGGATGCGTGCGCGCCCCACGCCAGAATAGTCCTTGCCCAGTCCAAACCTGACCCAGTCCTGACGTCGTCGCTTGCGAGGGCGGGGCCACCACGGGGCTGGAATACCGCTGGTCCCCGCCCCGTCGCGTCTCTAAGTGTCGACACACACACTTCACTTTGTCGCCAGCTTCTGTCAAGCTCTCATGGGTCTCGAGAGGGTGAGGAGGGGGTGCGATGGCGATCCGACATCTGGTCGCTGCCTGCGCCGCACTGCTTGGGCTCGCCGCCTGTGCGGGGAGCGCGGCTGCGCCGATGGGCGCGGCGAAGGGTGCAACCGGCGGCGACGGCGCCTCGCCGCGCGCCTTGGTGCGGACGCCGAACATCATCCTCATCGTGGCGGATGACCTGGCGGCGCTTGACCTTTCGACCTATGGCGGGTCGCCGCTGAGCGTGCCCACCCCCAACATTGAACGTCTGGCGCGGCGCGGCGTGCTGTTTCGGCGCGGCTATGCGACCGCATCGGTGTGCAGCCCGTCGCGGGCGGCTCTGATGACGGGCCAGTACCAACAACGCCATGGCTTTGAGTTTCTCACGCCGGAAGGCCCCGACAGCGGAGGCCAGGGGCTGGCGCCGGAGCAGCGGGTCTTTGCCGGCGATCTCAGGGCGGCCGGCTATCGCACGGCTCTGGTTGGCAAGTGGCACCTGGGTGCGACGCCGGACCGGCTGCCGACGGCGCGCGGTTTTGATCAGTTCTTCGGCTTTTTGCCGGGCGAGACCGCCTATGCCAGCGAGGCGACGCCGGGCCTGACGAGCGTGCCGGCGCCCTATCTGGGTTCGCGCAGCTTCACCCGTCGCGCCGATTGGGTGCGGTTGATGTCGGACGTCGCCGACGATGAGCGCCCGCCCGTCATCGAAACCAACGAGAGCACCTATCTGACCGATCTGCTGACGCGCAAAGCGGTGGACTTCATCCGGACATCCAGCGACGCACCGTATTTTCTCTACCTTGCGCATCTGGCGCCCCATTCTCCCTATCAGGCGCTGGACAGCGATCTGTCCCGGTTTGCGCACATCAAGGATCCGCTTCAGCGCACCTATGCCGCCATGATCCATGCGCTCGACCGCAGTGTGGGCGCGGTGCTGGATGCGGTGGACGCCTCCGGGGCGCGGGATGACACGATCATCATCTTCACCGCGGACAATGGCGCGGCGACCTACATGGGGGTCTCGGACTGCACCACCGTCAGTGGGGGCAAGCTCAGCTATTTCGAGGGCGGCGCGCGCGTGCCTTTGATCATCAGCTGGCCGCGGCAATGGCCCAAAGGCCTCTCGGACACGCGCAACGCCTCCCATCTCGATGTGGCCCCGACGCTGCTTGCGGCGGCCGGCGTGGCGTCGCCGAGCGTCTTTGACGGGCGCGATCTCACGCCGCTGATGAGCCCGGCGCGCCAGCATGAAGTCATCCACGAGGCGTTGTTCTGGCGGGTTGGCCCGGAATACGCAGCGCTTTCGGGCAATCTGAAGCTTCTTTCGAACACCCGGCCCGGCGCTTATCCGTGGCTGTTTGATCTCTCGGTCGACCCGCGCGAAACGGTCAATCTGACCTATGCGCGCCCGGGCGAGGCGCGCGCGCTGCAAGAGCGCTACCAGCAGTGGGCGCAGGCGATGAAGGCGCCGGCCTGGGCGCCCAAGCAGATCGTGCAGGTCATGCAGTGCGGACGCATCTCGTTTCATGAGCAATAGCCGGTCATCGGCAGCTTCGGGGCGAACCTGGCGAGACATGCGCATTCGTCGCCAGCGCCGGTGCGGATCTGGCCTAAAGAGCAAAGACGTCCGGCGAAAGGTCGAGATGGGGCGGGGATGCGCCGGCAGCGATCGCGCGGGCAATGGCGAGGCTTTGCGGCAGGATGAGTTGCAGAAAGCCCTGGGCGGCTGCGCGCTTGCCGCGGGCGTAGGCGTCTGTGCGTCCGGCCAGTGCCCGGGTCTGGCGCAGCCACAGTGCTGCGACCAGCAGATCGCCAACCATAAGGGCAGCAGGGCTTGCCCAGGCCTGAGCCCACTCGCCCTGCGCGTCGGCGAGCGCCCGCAGCGCTTTTTGCGCTGTGTACAGAGCGTCGCCCAGACCGCCGCCGCCGGCTTGCCCTGGCGTATCGCCTCTGTCGGGTCCTGCAGCGGCGTCGCGCGCAATGTCTGCGAGGATCTCGGCCATGGTCGCACCAGCGTCGCGGCGCAGCCCGCGCATGACGAAGTCCAGAGCCAGAATGCCATTCGTGCCTTCGTGGATGGGGTTGAGCCGTTGATCGCGGTACAGTCTTTCCACGGGGTGGTCGCGCACATATCCGGCGCCGCCCAGCACCTGGATGGCGAGTGAGTTGGCCTCAACACCGCGCTCCGAGCACCACAGCTTGACGAGCGGCGTGAGGATCGCCAGTCGCCGCGAGGCCGCCATCGCCGCCCCGGGGTCTGGGTGGGTGTTGGCGTCATCCACCAGACGGGCTGCGGCCAGGCACAGGCACAGGCCCCCCTCCGCGATCGCCTTCTGGATCAGCAGCATACGCCGGACATCGGGGTGCTCGACAATCAGCGCTGGGGAGCCGGTGCGTGCATCGCGTCCTTGAATACGCCCGCTCGCGTAGGTGCTGGCATAGATCAGCCCGGCATAGGCTGTGGCGGCGGCTGTCACGCCGACGCCAATCCGCGCCTCATTCATCATGTGAAACATCACGGAAAGCCCGCGATGCGGCTCGCCGATCAGATATCCGGTACACGCCATATCTGCGCCGAAGGACAGGGCGCAATTGGTTGTGGCGCGATGGCCGAGTTTGTGATTGAGGCCGATCGTGCGCACGCCGTTCGGTCGCGCGTCGAGGCCAATCTTTGGCACGATCAAAGCCGACAGTCCGCTGGCGCGGGCGTCGCCGCCATCAATGCGCGCCAGCACAAGATGGACGATGTTTTCAGCGAAGTCATTGTCGCCGCCGGAGATCCACATCTTCGCGCCGGACAGCGTGTAGGTTCCGTCCGGGCGCGCGATGGCGCGGGTGCGCACATCGCCCAACGCTGACCCGGCGTGGGGTTCGCTCAGGCACATCGTGCCGGTCCAGCGCCCGTCGCGCAGGGGGGGCAGGAACGTGTCCCTCTGCCAGTCATCCCCAAAAGCCTGGATGAGGCGCGCCGCCGCCGCCGACAGGAACGCATAGCCAGCGGCCGGCGTGCAGGCCGCGCCGAACAGGGCCATGAGCGCTGCGGTGAGCGCGGCGGGCGCCTGCAGACCGCCCGCGGCAAGCGGCAGACCGGCGCTCAGGTGGCCTGCGCGCGCATAGGCCTGCAGGGCCTGCGCAAGGCGCGGATGGGTGCTGACCGCGCCATCGGCGAAACAGGGCGGCTCGCTGTCCAGGATTGCGGCGATCGGGGCGAACTCCCGGGTCGCAAGATCGTCGGCATTGCTCAGGATGGCGTCCAGATCGGCGCTTTCAAGATGGGTGAAGGCGTCGCGCTTCAGCAGGTCGGCCGCGCCGACGACCTCGTGGAGCAGGAAGCGCAGTTCGCGATGAAGCACGTGGTTCGCTCCAAAGTGTCGACAGATTACCTTGTACACGGCGACAGATCGTGGCAAGGTTATTTTGGAGTGAGGCGGCGCGCGTGGCTGGCGTCCGGCCTTGCGGCGGGGTCATGCGGCGGGCGCAGATTGGCTGGTGCGGATTGGCGGTTGCGGATTTTCCAACCTGGGCCGGTATGAAAGATTGCAACGACGACAGTCCGACGCGTGACGCCTGGGCGAGGCGCCGACGCATGACCGGCGTGGATGACCGCGGCAGACGGCCCCAGAAGGTCCGGCGAGACGCCCGACGGATCGCCCGCGGCGAGGCGGTGCACAATCTTGGCAGGCCAGCCCAGGGGCCGGCCAGTCAGGATGCTGGCCATTCAGGGTGCTGGCCATTCAGGGTGCTGGATGGTCGGGGTCAGGACATACATTCGGCAGGACTGGGGCGAAAGCACAGACAATGACCAGGATCCTATCCAAGGCCAGGGCCGCTGAGGCGGGTGTAACGCCGGCGCCGCCGGCGACCCAGGCAGCGGGCGCGAGTGACGGCGATGATCGCAGCCCTCCGGCGCTCGCGCGCCGTATCCGTGCGATGATCCAAAGCGGTGAAGCGCGTCCTGGAACCCATCTGGGAACGGTTGAACTCGCCGCGCGGTTTCAGGTGAGCCGCGGTCCGCTGCGCGAGTCGCTGCGCCTGCTCGAGTCGGCGGGTCTCGTCAGGATCATTCCCCAGCGCGGCGCCTTCGTGGTGGCGCTCGACGACGCCGAAGTGCAGGACATGTTGCGCCTGCGAGAGGTGCTGTTCGCCCTGTTGGCGCAACGCTGCGCCGAAGACGCCACGCCGCCCTGCGTGCTTGCCCTGGCGCGCGAACTTGCGGAGCTTGAGGATGTGGCGCGCAGTGCGTCGGGGACGGCGCGCGAATTCCAGATCGCCGCCTACCGCTATGTCGCTCAGATGAACGCGATCGTCGATTCGCCGCGCCTCGCGCTGTCCATCCGCGATCTCAGCATTGGCGCTGCTGAAGTCTATGGCCATCTCGCTGTGGCGACCCGCGAGATGCGGCTGGCCGATCTGCGCGGGTATCAGAAACTCCACCGCGCCATTGCGGCCGGAGACGCGGCTGCAGCGTTCCAGCAGGCCCGCGCGATGCA
>JBILMQ010000233.1:0-5959 GCA_044375455.1 Caulobacterales bacterium
CAAGCGCGTCGGCGGCGTCCGACGCAGTCATTTCAGCGAGCCGGGCGAAAATCGCGTCGAGATAGCCGCGAGTCTCGGCGAACGGCGGGGGCGCCCCATAGCGCGCGACGGCGCCGGGACCTGCATTATAGGCGGCGATTGCCTTTTCCAGATCGCCGTCGAAGCGATTGAGCATGCGGCGCAGGTAGGCCGCGCCGCCGTCGATATTGGCCGCCAGATCGCTCGGGTCCACGCCAAGGTCGGCCGCTGTCGCCGGCATCAGCTGCATGACGCCAAGCGCACCCTTGCCAGAGCGCGCATCCGGGCGGAACCGGCTCTCCTGCCAGGCGATTGCGGCGACCAGATCGGGACTGAGTGCGTGCCGGCGCGCGGACGTTTCGATCAAGGCGGCGATTGTCGGCGGCGGGCGGGCGGTGATGTGCGCTTTTGCGTCGCGGGGCGCCGGAAGGGACGGCGCGGCATGTGGCGCCGGGATCGGGAGGGTAGCCTCAGGCGTGATGACGGAGGGGGTGTCGATCGCCAAGACTGTCCCGTCTGGTCTGATTTCCAGAACCCCGGTGCGCGCTGATGCCCCGGTCGCCCCGGCGATCGACCAAAATGCAACCGTCACAGCAGCTGTCGCCACGACCTTCGCCAGGCGCAACAGGCTTTCCCGGCCCCGCGAGCCGCTTCTGCAATGACCGGGTGGTCGCGCCATCGCCATCGCCGTTCACGCCGCCCCTCGCCCCTGCTTCAAACCATAGCCGTCGCAGCCAGTCTGACAAGCGCGCTGCTTGGCCCGAGGTCTAGCGACGCAATATGACAGTGATGTTACGTTGGCTGCGCGGGCGAGCCCTTGCATCCGCTGCGCGCATGGCTGCATGCCTTTTTCACGCCCGGGCAGGCCTACGCACTGCGGCGGCGCCCAGATGCGCCCGCGGGGCCTGACCGCGCGGGCTTTGCAGGGCTCAGGGAGTGATTTCGCCGCCATCCCAGGCAAGCAGGCGGCCTGACGCTTCCTTCGGAGCGGCGTCGATGACGCGCAGCAGGTTGCGGGCGCTCTCCTCTGGGGTGAAAAGCCGTGTCGATCCGATTGCCGGCCGGAACGGTTCAGAAAGCCCGGTTGCGACTGTTCCGGGGTGCAGCGCGAGCGCCAGCGCAAGCTGATTTCGCCGCCCAAGCTCAAGCGCAAGGCACGCGATGATCTGGTTCAGCGCGGCCTTTGACGCGCGATAGGCGTGCCAGCCGCCGGTGCGGTTGTCTGAGATTGAACCAACCCGGGCTGACAGCGCAGCAAACACGGCGCGCCGGTCGCGTGCGAGCCGGTCGCAGCCATGCTTGGCGATCAGCGCCGGACCTGTTGCATTGATTGCGAAGGCGCGGGCAAAGGCGTCGCCCGACAGGGCGCGATAGGTTTTTTCCGGCTGCAGGCCTTGCGCGTGCAGGACGCCGGTCGCCACGATGATGAGGTCGAGCGGCCCATCAGCCCCGATACGCTCGAATGCTGCGCTGATCGAACTCTCGTCCTCAAGATCGAATGCGAACCCCACGGTCTTGCCCGATGCTGGGCTCTGCCGGCGGGAGCCTGCATATACAGCGCCGGCCCGCGGGTCGGCCGCCAGGCGTGCTGCAAGTGCGCCGCCGATGCCGCCCGATGCGCCGAAAATTGCGGCGCGGTAGCCGTGCGAAAACCCGCTCAGCATGGCGTTTTATCCGTTCCATGAAGATCAATGCGGCTTAAGAATTCCTCTGCCTGGTCGAGCAGCGCCTGCCTCAGCTCAGGCGCCATGGCGTTCAGTGTAGCCACCATCTGGCTCATCCGCGGATTGGCGGCGAAGCGGGTGCGATGGCGGTCCACAAAACGCCAATAGAGCGCGTTGAATGGGCACGCGTCGGGTCCGGTCCGCGCGCCGGAGTCATAGCGGCAGGTTTGGCAGTAGTTTGACATCCGTTTGATGTAAGCCCCGCTTGAGGCGTACGGCTTTGACGCGACGACGCCCCCGTCGGCATACTGACTCATGCCGATTGTATTCGGCGCCTCGACCCACTCGAAGGCGTCGATATAGACGCTGAGGTACCATTCGTGCAGCTCGGCCGGATCAATGCCGGCGAGCAGTGCGAAGTTGCCGGTCACCATCAGTCGCTGAATGTGGTGCGCGTAGGCCTCCCGCCGGGTCTGCCCGATTGCCTCGGCGAGGCAGGTCATGTCAGTTTCGCCGGTCCAGTAGAACAGCGGGAGCGTGCGTGTGGCGGCGAGACTATTGGAGCGGATATAGCCGGGCATGTGACGCCAGTACACGCCCCGGATGAATTCGCGCCAGCCGATGATCTGGCGGATGAAGCCTTCCGCGGCATTCAAAGTGACGCTGCCAGAGCGATAGGCCGTTTCAGCCTGACGGCACAGCGTCAGGGGGTCCAGAAGGCCGACATTGAGGGCTGATGACAGCAGCGAGTGCGCAAGAAATGCTTCGCCGGTGATCATTGCATCCTGATAGTCGCCGAACAGGGCAAGCCGGTTTGCAATGAAGTCGCTGGCCGCGGCTTCGGCGTCGCGCCGGGTCACCGCCAGCCAGAACGGATCAAGGTCGCCGAAATGGTCGCTGTAGCGCTCGCCAACGAGGCTCAGTACTCTTTCCGTTTCAGGGCTGGGTGCGAAGCGGGGCGGATGCGGCCAGGCAAGTCCCTTGCGCGCCGGCTTGCGATTTTCGCTGTCGAAGTTCCAGCGTCCGCCCGCGGGCTGGTCGCCATCCATCAGCAAGCCGGTTTTGCGACGCATGGCGCGATAGAAAAACTCCATGCGCAGCTGTCGCCGATCTGCAGCCCAGGCGTTGAACTCATCAATTCCGCAGATGAAGCGATCATCTTCCAAAAGGTGAACGGGCGTGTTGAGGTTCTCGCCCCACAGGCGCTGCTGCGCAACAAGACGATATTCTCCAGCCAGCGTTGCGCTGACAGCTGCAGGGCGCCAGCGCGCGACTGCGCGCGCCAGTTCGCTGGCGAGGTCCTGGGTGTTGTCCGGATCGTCCAGCGGCACGTAATCGATCCGCCAGCCGGCGTCGCGCAGTTCCTGGGCGAAGGCGCGCATTGCCGAGAGCACGAAGGCGATCTTTTTTTTATGATGGCGCACATAAGTCGCCTCAGAGGCGGCCTCTACCATCAAGATGACGTCGCGGTCTTTGTCCGCGCCGCGCAGCGCGCTGAGCGTCGGGCTCAGCTGGTCGCCCAGAACGAACCGGAGCTGGCCCAGTGTCACGATGACATCGCCTCGCCAAGCGACGCGCCGGAAAGCCAGGCGGCTTCAACGCGCGCGCCAAGCCGCCAGTCGCCGCATACGCCGATGCGCAGCTCCGGATCGAAGGCATGTGCGCTTGCCGCAGTGCGCTCTACCTTGGCGTAGCGCCAGCGATGCGCTGCGGCGTAGATCGGCCTTCGGGAAGCCATGAGAATCTCGCAGACTGTCTTTTGAAGGATCGCCGCTGCTTCATCGGGCGTGATGTCGAGATGGGCGCGCGACCACTCCTCGCGCGCGTGGGCGACCCAGCACGACGCCGCGGCGTTGCGCCCGGGTTTGGCGCTGTCGTGCGCCAGCCAGGCTAGCACCGGATGATCAGCAAGACACAGCGCCTCGAAATCGGGGTTCGGCGGTTGATCAAAGGCAAAGAGTCCGGCCCAACAGGGCGCCGTGCGCGCCGCTGCGGCCTGCAAAGCAAGCGCCGGGGCGGCGTCCTCGAGCAGCCCAACGCCCTGTTCGGCTGGCGTTGCGACAACCACGGCATCAAACGGCCCTGCCGTTGTGTCGTCGCCAAACCGAAGGCCCCAGCCTGCCGGGGTGCGTTGCAGGGCGACCACGCGGGCATTGGGCGTGACGTCGAGACCGACCGCCAGGGCCTTCGCCACAGCGTTCATGCTGGGCGCACCGACGAAGTGCGCGGTGTCGCGCCCCAGACGCGTTGCACCGGCCGCCAGGTAGGTCAGGGGGGCCGCCCACGCCGCGACGGCGCCGCTGGAGCGCAGGGTGTCGACGACACCCTGGAATGCGCTGCCGCGCGCTGTGAAATATTGCGCCCCATGGTCGAAGCGCAGTTCACCCGCTCCAAACGGCGCCCGCCGCGTCGCCAGCCTTCCGCCCACGGAGCGCGACTTATCGAACAGTTTGACGACGACATCAGGACGCGTCAGGCGCCGGGCGCAGGCGAGGCCGGCGATGCCTGCGCCGATGATGGCGATGGAACGCGGTGTCATGGATGCTCATACGCAGCCGAGGCGATATTGGGTCACGCCATGTTTGACGGGCGTTGCGGGCGACGCCGTCAGTTCTCGGGCTCTGGTGCTGGCGCAGGCGCCGCGTCGCGCAGGCGTGCGGCCTCCAGGACGGCTGGATTAATCCTGGGCTTGACGACCGTGTCCGAGACCCGCAGGCCGGGCTGGTCCAGGATGGATGGACGAGGCCTCAGCACGGGCGGCGCAGTCCCGGGGTCGCTGCAGGCCACGGCGAACTCCCCTTTGTCGGATTCAACCGATACTGGCTCGACAATACGCAGGCCCATCCAGTGCCAGCCATTGGCTGAAAGCTCCCATGTCGTGGTCACTTCCGTCCGCTCGCCCGGCATGGCTTTCACCGTCTCCACCGGCCCGATTGCGCCGTCGGAACGCACCCACTGCACCTTGACCTGCTGGACCGCGTCGCCGCCGCCGAGGGCGCGGAAACTGGCGCGAACGCGCACGGTCTGCGGGCAGGGGCCGCGCCATTCGATGCGCTCAGCCTTAGCGTAGACATCCGGGATCGTCAGCACGCCTGGTTGGGCGCTGTCGGGCGCGCGGGCTTCGAGAAGCGCGCGCGCTTTTTCTGCATTCGCGCCGTCTGGAAACTGGGCAAGATAGTTCTCATAGCCTGCCCGCAGATCAGCGTTTGCGGCCTCGCTCCACGCCTTTGCGTCCAGTGCGCCCAGGCGCTGCCTGCCTTCCGCCGCATGTGCCCCATCGGGATAGGCGCCCAGATAGGCGCGCAGGTCGTCAAGGGCGCCCGTCTGGACCGCCCTGCGCCACAGGTGTTCGCCCGGATCTGCCGAGACGATGGCGGGTTTCATGGGTTTGGCTGGTTGCGGCGACCCAAAGAAGAACCAGGCTCCTGCGCCAGCGAGGCATGCCGCAATAAGTCCTGCAAGGGCGAACGGGACGCCCGTGGCGGATTTGCGGGCTGCCGGGTCCGGGCGCGGCGGCGCAGGCGAGGGACGTGGACCTTGATCGGTGGTCTTTACCAACCGGGCGACTTCATCGGCGACGGTGCGGAAGTTTGCAGCGTCGCGGTCGCCTTTCCAGGCCCGCAGATCAGCGGCCTGGATCATTTTGAAGCCGCGCGGGATGACGTCGGCGTCGGCGCCCTCAATAACTACCGGAACCAGCCGTCGGCTGCGCAGCGCTTCATCGGCTTCCTCGCGCACCCAGCGGGACGTACTCGAACGCGGCGACCAAACCGCCAGCACAGCTTTCGCCGCCTTCAGTTCACGGTCGATCACTTCGTCGAATGTCGCTCCCGGGGGGATTTCGTGGTCCCACCACACATCGTGTCCTTCCGCCTCCAAAGCGGAGGCGATGACACGGACGCGCTCGCGATCGTCGCGTGAGTAAGAAATGAACACATCAGCCACGGCCGGCTCCTATTGAGTACATATACCGCGGAAAAGCCGCCACGAATAGCGCTGACGATGCCCTGTCGCGCCGGGGGCGGGCCGCAGCCGGGTCAGGTGCGCAATCTGTGACGGAGCGCTGATGCTGTTGACGGACAGGCTACCGTGGCTCGCACATGCTGCGGCCACCACCTGAAATTTTGTTTTGGTCGAAAATATTACTTTCGGTAGATATGCCGCAGTCGCTTGTTGGCTGCAAAGCGTGGCGCCGGTCGTCAGCACCCCAGGGTCAACATCCCAGGATCAACACCCCAGGATCAACACTCCAGGATCAACAAGCCAGGATCCACAAC
>JBILMQ010000234.1:0-5958 GCA_044375455.1 Caulobacterales bacterium
AAGCCCTTGTTTGCGCCGGCCAAGACCCTCGCCAACATCAATATGGACGGCATGGCGGTGTGGGGCCGAACGCGTGATGTCGTGGTGACGGGAGCAGGCCAGAACGAACTGGAGGACTGGCTCGGCGAACTTGCCGCCGCACAGGGGCGCGTGATCGAGCCGGAGCCGTTTCCCGAGCACGGATATTACTACCGGTCGGACCATTTCAATCTGGCCAGGATCGGCGTGCCGGCGATTTCGGCGGACGGCGGTGTGGATGTGCGGGGCAAAGGCGCGCAATGGGGCCGCGACAGGGCGGGCGAGTACACCGCCCAGCGCTACCACAAGCCGGACGATGAATATGATCCGCACTGGGATCTGTCCGGCCTCTCGGAGGACGGCTTCCTGCTCTATGGGCTCGGCCGCCGGGTGGCCAACAGCGACCAGTGGCCAGGCTGGAAGCCGGGATCGGAGTTCAAGGCGGCGCGCGAGGCAAGCCTCGCAGGTCGATGACACGCTGACGGGGGGCGCCCGGCGCATCGCGCGCTCCCCGAGCCCGTCCTCCAGTTCGTCCCCCAGTTCGTCTCCCAGTTCGTCCCTCAGCCCGTTCCCCAGCAGATGCGCGAGCGCGGCGCCGAAACAACACGCGACCTGCGCCGGGCCATCAGCCTCGGCCCCCTCACAGACCGGAGACGTACAACTCGCCGGCCGAGAACACCTGGCATCGGCCTGACAGGCGCACAGTGCGCCCCAGATCATGACAGGCGACGCGCCCGCCGCGGGACGAGGCCTGATAGCCCGTCACCTCCCGGCGCCCGAGCCGCTGCCCCCAATAGGGGGCAAGATCGCAGTAGGATGATCCGGTCAGCGGATCCTCCACAACGCCAACTCCGGGTGCGAAAAACCGGTTCACGAAATCAATCCCCCGCGCGCGCAGCGCCTCGCCCGCCGGCGCGCTCACCGCGAGACAGCCAAGGATCGGCGACAGCTCGGCAATGATCGCCGGATCCGGCGCCAGGGCGCGCACTGCCGCTTCATCGGCCAGCACAAGGTTGGCGTAACCGGCCAGAAAGGCGTCCGTGATCTCCGGCTGGCCAAGGCTGTCGACCAGCCTGCGCGGCACATTCGCCCAAGGCTCGCGCGGACGCGCCGGAAGCTCGATCGCGATCATGTCATCGGGCAGAAGCCCCGCAATCAGGGTGCCCGACAGCGTGTCGAACACGACAAGCCCCAGTTCAGGACGGACAATACGCAGCAGGACATGGGCGGCGGCGAGCGTGGCGTGGCCGCACAGCCTGACCTCGGTCAGCGGCGTGAACCAGCGCAGGTGAAAGCGCTGCGCAGCCATCTGAGACGGCGCAAGGAACGCCGTTTCGGAGAGATTGTTCTCAGCCGCGATCTTCTGCAGCAGATGATCGGGCGCAAAGCGCTCAAGCAGCGTCACTGCAGCCGGATTGCCCTCAAATGGGCGGTCCGCAAACGCGTCGACCACCCATTGCCGAACCGCCGATCCTCGCGCACTCATCCCCGCCCCGCTTCTGCAAAACCCCAATCATGTTCCCAATAATGCTCCCGGTCATGTCCCCGGTCATCTCCGGGGCGACCACGCCGACCCGCCGGCAAGACCGGTCTGGCTGATTACGCCTTCAAGATGTCCCCCAGAACTTCGCGCAATGTCCAGGCGTGGTCCAGCGGCCCGGCGCCGGCGCCATACCCCGGTGCATTGCGGATCGCGCCCTGCAAATACACGCGCGCCCGGCTGACGCTGGTGCGCAGATCATACCCGCCGGCAAGCCCGGCCGCGATGGCAGAGGCGAGCGTGCAGCCCGTGCCATGGGTCGCGCTGGTGGCGATGCGCGGGCCTTCAAAGAAAAACTCCCCATGATGGGTGGCCAGCACATCGACGATGCGGTCGCCGGGCACATGGCCGCCCTTGACCAGCGCGGCTCGGGCGCCGCTTTCCAGCAGCCGCTCGCCGGCCCGGCGCTGGCCATCCAGCGTCTCCACCGACTTGCCTGTCAGAGCTTCTGCTTCCGGCGCATTGGGCGTTATCAGGCTCGCCAGGGGGGCCATCAGCGTGCGCACCGCATCCACGGCCTTGCGCTCAAGCAGACGGTGGCCGCCTTTCGCCACCATGACCGGGTCAACGACCTTGGGCGCCCCCGGCGTTTTTTGCATCAAGGCTTCAGCAACCAGTTCGACGATTTGCGTGGTGGCCAGCATGCCGGTTTTGACCGCGTCGACGCCAAGGTCGTCTGCAACCGCGTCAATTTGTCCGCGCACGGCGTCCAACGGCGCAGGCACGACGCCATGAACGCCCAGCGTATTCTGAATCGTCAGTGCTGTGACCGCCGTCATGGCGTAGCCGCCAAGCGCCGTCACTGCCTTGATATCCGCCTGAATTCCTGCGCCGCCGCCGGAATCCGAGCCTGCGATGATCAAGACGCGACCTGGTTTCGCCGTGCTCATACCGTCGTTCTTTCCCTCAGCCGATGACGCCACACCCATGGCCTGTCGCTTGTTGATCTGGCATATTGACCATCTGGCGCGCAATCCTTGAGCGATGACGCAGTGTTGGTGCGCGTGACGGCTGTAACAAGGGCCATTGCCCCTGACCCCGCCTCTTCGGCCAAGCCCCGCACCCAGACGCCCCCTGCCAACTGCGCTCTGAGCAAATCCCTTTGCAGGAACACGCCTGAAAACAGCCCGGGCGCACGCCTGCTGTCGCGCATCGGCGCCGCCATTTGTCGAACGAAGCCCTGAAAGGCGCGCAAACGGGCCCAGCCAAAACATTTTTTATGTGATATTTTGTTTTTGTTTTGGTGACTTGCCATTAAACAAATTCGTGGTTTAGAGCATTTCCGGCGTGCAAATGGCTTTCGGCCATGGGCTGCAGCCCTCAGCGTACCTGCGTGAAAGGATAGTCAATGCCGCGTTCTCGCAAGATTTCTCTCGACGATCCAAACGCCCTGCCGTCGGTGTTTGTCGGCGACGAGACGAGCCAGCGCCTCCTGAGCGAGGTAGAAAAGCGCGGAAAATCCGGCGTTGTCGAGGTCGGGGACCTCGCCGGCTGGACGGATACGTCGCGCGCCAATGTCGTGCATTTCTTTCGCAAGCTCGATTCCGTCGGCGTCGGACGTTTCGTGATCGGACGCAAAGGTGCGGAAAGCCGTTTTATGTGGGCCTCGCAGGAGACGCAGCCAGCCAGTGAACCAAAGCGGCGTGGACGCCCTCCAGGCTCGCGCAACAAGCCGAAGTTGTCGCCGGCGAGCCTTGATGCGCCCGCTCCGGCAGCTGCACCCGCCACCCCGGTCGCCAAGCCGGCTGCAGCGCCAGCGGTCAGGCCAGCCATCGCCGAGGCGCCGGCGCCTGAGGTCCCAGCCGGCATGGTGGAGCATGTCTTTAATCTGCGGCTGAATTTCCAGGCCCGTATCATGCTGCCCGCCAATCTGACAGACCACGAAGCACGCCGCCTCGCTGGCTTCATCACATCGCTGCCAATGGCTTGACACGCAGTCCTGGGCCAATCAGGTCAGCCCCAAATGTAAAGGCCCCGGCGCGCCGGGGCCTTTGTTTTTGCTAAGGCCAGCCGTTTCGCAAAAGGACAGCCGTTTCGCAAAGGCCAGTCGCATGGGCGCATGCCTCGCGTCGCACCGGGCGTCAGGCAGCCTGATGTGCGCGAGCCTCCTTCAGTCAGGCGCCTTAAGCCTGGCGCCTGCATCAAGCGCCTTGGATCAGGCTGCCTTCTGCGCCCTGCGCCCGAAACGGCCGTAGAACGTCTCCCCATTCGCCGCCATTTCGCGCAGCAACGCATTCGGCTTGAAGCGGTCTCCATAACGCTGCGCCAGGCGATCGCACTCCGCCACGAACTGGGCCACGCCCAGGCCATCGATCAGGCTCACCGCACCGCCGGTATAGGGCGCAAACCCCCAGCCAAGGATCGAGCCGACATCCGCGTCGCGCGGATCGGTGATGACACCCTCTTCAAAACAGCGCGCCGTTTCCAACGCCTGGATGTACAACAGACGTTTCTTCAGCTCATCGCGCAGTTCGGGCGGCGCCTCGGTCACCTTCACCTCAACAAGATCGCCAAGGCCGGGCCACAACCGCTTCTTGCCGTCCGGCGTGGACGGATAGTCATAGAAGCCCTTGGCGTTCTTGCGGCCAAACCGGCCGAGCTCGGTCACCATCTTTTCGACAAGCCTGGTGCTCGCAGTGTCGACCCACTTGTCGCCCAGATCCTTTTTGGTCTGCTGAGCGACCTTGTACGCGAGATCGAGCGACACTTCGTCGTTCATGGCCAGCGGGGCCACAGGCATGCCGGTCATCTTGCCGACATTTTCCACGATTGCGGGCTTCACGCCCTCGGCGAGCATCTCGATGCCCTCGCGCACATAGGCGCCAAAGCAGCGGGACGTGAAGAAGCCCCGTGAATCGTTCACGACGATGGGCGTCTTGCGGATCTTCAAAACGTAGTCGATCGACTTCGCCAGCGTCTCCTGCGTCGTCTCCTTGCCCATGATGACTTCCACAAGCCCCATCTTATCAACCGGGCTGAAGAAGTGGATGCCGATGAAGTTGTTCGGACGCACGCTGGCGCCAGCAAGACCGGTGATCGGCAGGGTCGAGGTGTTGGATCCGAACACGGCGGTGTCGGCGATCTCGGCTTCGGCCCGCTTCGTCACGTCAGCCTTGATGGCGCGGTCTTCGAACACCGCCTCGATGACCAAGTCCGATCCCTTGACGTGGCTGTAATCCGTCGTCGGCGTAATCAGGGCAAGGACCGCGTCAGCCTTCTCCTGGGTCATTTTTCCGCGCGACACCGCCTTGTCGAGGAGCTTTTTTGAATACGCTTTGCCTTTGGCCGCCGCTTCCTCGGACTGGTCGATAAGAACCGTCTCAATGCCCGCCATCGCCTGCACATAGGCGATGCCCGCGCCCATCATGCCGGCGCCGAGCACAGACACCTTCTTGATCTCATATTTCGGATAGCCGGACGGACGATTGGCGCCCTTGGCTAGCTCCTGCATCGACAAGAACAGCGAGCGGATCATCGCCTTGGCCTGCGGCGTCTGCATCGTCTTGATGAAGTAGCGCGTCTCGATGCGCAACGCGGCGTCGATCGGCACCTGCAGCCCCTCATAGACGCAGGACAGAATGTTCTTCTGCGCTGGATAATTGCCGAACGTCATCTTGGAAATCATGGCGTTCGCGCCGACCATCTGGCCAGCGCCCGATCCGCCTGGAATCTTGAAACCCTTCTGATCCCAGGGCGCAACCGCCTTCGGATTGGCGAGCACCCACCGCTTGGCGGCGGCAAACGTCTCGCCTGCGGGGACGACCTCGTTGATGAAGCCCATGGCCTTGGCTTCCTGCGGGCTCTTCGGTTCGCCCTGCAGGATCATCATCAGCGCCGCCTGGGCGCCAATCAGGCGCGGCAGGCGCTGCGTGCCCCCGGCGCCCGGCAGAAGCCCGACTTTCGACTCGGGCAGCCCAAACTGGATCTTCGGATTGTCAGCCGCCACGCGGTAGTGACAGGCCAAGGCGATCTCAAGACCGCCGCCGAGGGCAAGGCCCTCAAGCGCGACAGCGACCGGCTTGCCGCAGGTCTCCAGAAGGCGCAGCGTCCGGTTCAGGGTGAAGGAGCTGTCAAAGGCCTGGCGCAGCGCCTCTTCGGGGTTCTTCGGTTCGGCGCGCGCGCCAGCGCTTGAACCCATTTCGCCAAGATCCGCCCCAGCGCAGAAACCGGACGCTTTGCCGGAGTCAAGAACAACACCCTTGATTGCGGCATTGGCTTTGACCTCCGCGACGATCTCGGGGATCTCGCGCATCACCGTGGCGGTGATGGTGTTCATCGATCGCCCCGGCACATCGAACG
Organism: Caulobacterales bacterium; assembly: GCA_044375455.1. GTDB lineage: Bacteria > Pseudomonadota > Alphaproteobacteria > Caulobacterales > Aquidulcibacteraceae > JBEIHX01. Next base: position 5,858 of record JBILMQ010000234.1, read on the forward strand.
TGACCCGGAGGACGCCGTCAGCGTCCAGATCGGTCTTGAAGCATTCCATTTCCGACTTCCTCCTTATCCCATCGCGCGCGCGGGTCCCGCCGGGCCGCCGC
>JBILMQ010000379.1:0-2967 GCA_044375455.1 Caulobacterales bacterium
ACCTTGCCGGCCTTGCTGCGGCGCGCGCCTTTGGCCCTGAGTTTCCATGGGGGACATTTTCAGTAAACGCGATCGGGGGGCTGGCCATGGGGGTCCTGGTCGGGGCCCTGGCGCGCTTTGAACCGGCCCATGAACAGGAATTGCGCCTGTTGCTCGGGGTTGGTTTTCTCGGCGGTTTCACAACATTCTCCGCGTTCTCTCTTGAGACAGCGCGCTTGATTGAGACCGGCGATCTTGCACGTGGGGCGATCTATGCCGTGGCATCGGTCGTTGTGAGCATCGGGGCGGTGTTTCTCGGGTTGGCTGTGGTGCGCTCGTTCCCCTGACGTGCAGAGACCGCGACAGCCGGACGGTTGCTTGCTAAGGTTAAGTATACGCCTGCAGTCTTGCTCCGAACCCAATGCGCGCTGTCTTGACCATTCCTGTTGCCGATAAGGACGGCGAAAGCCGCCTCGATCGCTGGCTGAAGCGTCGGTTTCCAGCGCTGAAACAAAGCCAGATAGAAAAGTTATGCCGCACTGGCCAAGTCCGCGTCGATGGCGGGCGCGCCAAAGCAAGCGACCGAGTCAGGCCGGGACAGTTCGTCCGTGTGCCGCCTTTCGAGGCGCATGCCGATCAACCAAGGCCGGGTGTGGCGAAACTGTCAGCGCAAGACCGCGCCTTGATCGAGCGGATCACGCTCTATGAGGACGACGACATTCTGGTGCTCAACAAACCGTTCGGCGTGGCCACGCAAGGGGGCTCGCGGACCCAGCGTCATATTGACGGTCTTCTGCTTGGGCTGACGGGACCTGATGGCGAGCGTCCCAGGCTGGTTCATCGGCTTGATCGCGACACAACCGGCGTTCTTGTCACCGCCAAAACCCCGGCGGCTGCAGCAGCGCTGGCGGCCGCATTTCGGACCCGCAAGACCCTGAAGATCTACTGGGCTGTTACGGCAGGCGTGCCGAAACCTTTGGTCGGCGAAATCCGGGGCTGGCTGAAGAAGGACCAAGGGCCGAATGCTTCCGATCGCGAGCAGGTCCGCACCGCCCGCCATGGCGAAAAAGACGCTTTGTTTGCAATCACCGACTATGCGGTCATTGCCAATGCCGCTCAGCGGGCAGCCTGGGTTGCCTTGAAGCCTGTCACGGGTCGTACGCATCAGCTGAGATTTCACATGGCCGAGAGCGGGGCCGCCATCGTTGGCGATCCCAAGTACAAAGCCGCCGCGCCGACGCCGCCGGGCCTTGAGAAGTGCCTGCACCTGCATGCCCGGGCCATCGAGTTTCCACACCCCTCAACCGGAAAGGCGGTGCGGATCATCGCTGAGCTGCCGGAGCACATGGTGCATGCCTTCGATCATCTGGGCTTCGATGAGAGTGACGCGCGCGATCCGTTTGAGGGCTTCCGGCGCTGAGGTTGCGCTGCGTCAGCAAGCCGCTGAAAAAGATAGGCGGGGCCGCCCGGCACTTTGAACGCATAGGCGCCGCTTTCCAGCTGACCCGCCTCCGCATACGTGATCCATCCCGGCTCGATGGTGATTGCGGCGGAGATACGCATCCTGCGACCTGATTGTGCGGTGATCAGGCAGGTGTGCGGATCGATCTCACCGCGCCACACCGCCGGCCCGGTCTGTTGAAAGGCAAGACTGCAGCCTGCGGGGTAACCTATCAGGTCCGCCGGCGTGAGCGTCAGGAACGCATCGCTCATGCGGGCCTTTCCCGCGAAGCGCTGCGGCATGCGGAAGGTGTAGAAGTCCATTCTCCAGGCTGCATCTGCCTGACGGGTGAACGTCCAAATACGCTGACGGCTGATCGGGCCGTCCGGCCCGTTGCTGCGCCACTCCAAGTAATAGGCGCGTCCGTCGATCGCTGGCGCCTCGATGCGCGCAAACACGGCGTCCTGCAGATCAATCCAATCATAGGGATGACCCGCGGCGGGTGGGCGCTTGAGCTGTGCCGAAGCGGCTGCGTATTGCGCTTCGTTGGAGTAGCGGCCATCCAGCCAGTCGAACGGCGCCTGAGCGCGCACAGGCCGTGCGGCGCAGCCAGCAGCGATGGCAAGGACGGCAAAGCTTGCAAGGATTGCCCGCCGGGTGCTCATTGCATTGCCGCCAGCACTTCGCTCGCGGCGCGCTCGCCGGTTTCCAGCGCCCCCTCCATCCCGGTGGCGATGTTGCTCGTATGCTCGCCGGCCCAATGCAGACGGGCGCTTGGAGCGGCGAGCTTACCGGCCCAGGATGCGATCTGGCCTGGCGCATAGTGCATATAGGCGCCGCCGGTTTCTACATTGTCGCGGGTCCAGCGGATTACCCGGGCGAGGCGAACTCTGCCCTGCGACGCGGGCCGCAGCGCCGCGAAGCGAGACCGCGCCCAGGTTTCGATCGCCTCATTGCTTTTGCCGTCAATCACCCCAGCGCCGTCGCCATCAAGCCACAGTCGCACGATCCCCGTTGGCGAGCCCTGATCGTCTCGCACCGCGAAAACGCGCTCGATGTCTCTGTCAGTCCACATGTCTGGCGCCAGACCGTCCACCTCCCAGTACGGGATTTCAGTATAAAGATAGACATGCGCTATCTGGGTGTAGGCCATCATGTGGATCGCTGACGCCTGCGTCGCTGTGAGCGGCGCATCGACACGGATGCGTCGCAGCGCCGGGTAGGGGATGGTGGAGATTGCATGCGGCGCCCGCCAGGTGCGTCCCGAGCGGCTTGTCACGCTGACGCCCCTTGCGTCGGCGATGATAGCCGACACTGGTTCGTTCAGGATTACGGCTGGTCCCAGACTTTGCGCCATGGCCTGCGTCAAGCGCTCAGAGCCGCCTGTAATGTCTTCAGCGGGACCGAGTGGACGATCCAGGGAGTAGAGCGTGAGCGAACGAAAAGCGTTCACCATTGAATAGGTCGCCAGATTGTTCGCGTTAAGACTGCGGTCAGCAAAAGCCAGCGCGCGCTCGTCAAAGCCTTGCGCCCGCAGGAACGCCTCA
>JBILMQ010000380.1:0-2963 GCA_044375455.1 Caulobacterales bacterium
ATCGACGGCAACCCCGGCAGGCCCGCTCCAGTCGGTTATGTCCTCAAACGGATTGGCGCGCGCCGCCGCCGCCATGAACAGGCGCGATGGCGCAATTGCACGCAGCGCCCCCTTGAGAGGGTTTACTTGCGCGGTTGGCCAATCCGCTGCCCGCATAAGTATACCCTCAACGCTCAGAACATCGCCAAATGTCGAAGGCGGGGGCGCATGGAGTTGGATTCCAAGCGCTTTGGCCTCGGCGCGCAGCCGTGAATAGGTTTGACCCACTTGCGTGCCGCCGGCCTCGGGCCTGCCAGGTAGGTCTGTCAAGGTCATCAGCCGCCCGCCCACGCGCGCGCGGGCTTCAAGAACAATGACCATGAGCCCCGCCGCGCTCAGGTCGCGCGCTGCCCGCAGACCCGCAAGTCCGGCCCCCAGGATCAAGACATCCGCGTCCTTTGCGCCACGCGCGCACCCAGCGCCAGCACCGCCGATCGCAAAGGCGCTCCCTGCGAGCAGGCCAAGGCTTGTGCGTCGGGTCAGGGTCATGGCGTGGCTCCTGCGTTCAGATCGCGCCGCGCCAGCGCAACGCCGCGCGCGATGCTGCATCCAAGCCAAGCACGTGCTCAAGCACGTCGTCAGTGTCTTGTCCTAGCGCCGGCGGCGCGCAGGCGATCTGCGGCGGTGTGGCCGACAGCTTGATCGGGCATGCGCTTGCGCGCACCGGTCCGATATCTGGGCGGGACATCTCAGCGATCATGGTGCGGTGACGCACCTGCGGATCCTTGAAGACTTCGTCGATTGAATTGATCGGTCCGCATGGAACCCCGGCGCGTCCAAGGACGTCAATCCAGTCGGCTGTGCTGCGCCCCGCCATGGCGGCGGCAATGGCGCCGATCAGTACTGTCCGGTTGGCCACCCGATCCGCGCTCCTTGCAAAGCGGGGATCATCGATCAGGTGGGTCAGATCGGCAACTCGGCAAAAGCTCGCAAACTGTCCGTCATTTCCAACGGCCAGAACGATGTGACCATCCGCAGTTTGAAACACCTGATAGGGCGCGATATTGGGATGGGCATTGCCGAGCCGGCCCGGCGTCAATCCGGCGAAATGGTTGGTCGCTTGGTTCGCCAGCATCGCGATCTGAGCATCGAGCAAAGCCATATCAATATGCTGCCCCTGCCCGGTCGCTTCGGCGTGGCGCAGGGCCGCCAAGACGCCGACCGTTGCATAAAGTCCTGTGAATAGATCGGCGACAGCCACCCCGACTTTCATAGGTTCCCCGCCAGGCGCGCCGTCGGGCTGGCCGGTGATGCTCATCAGACCGCCCATGGCCTGGATCATGTAGTCGTAGCCCGCTCGTTCGGCGTAGGGGCCGGTCTGACCAAATCCCGTAATCGAACAATAGACGATTGCCGGATTTATTGCAGCGATGGCGCTATAGTCCAGATTGTACTTTGCGAGTCCGCCAACCTTGAAGTTCTCAACCAGGATGTGGCTTGAGGCGGCCAGTCGACGCACAAGGGCCTGGCCGTCTGGATGGGTGAAATCGATCGTGACGGAGCGTTTGTTGCGGTTGGCGGCCATGAAGTAGGCCGCATCCGAGCGCTCCCCCGCAGCGGTCGCGTGGAAGGGCGGGCCCCAGCCGCGCGTATCGTCGCCTTCGCCCGGTCGTTCAATCTTTATCACCTCAGCGCCGAGGTCGCCCAGCAGCTGCGTGCACCACGGCCCGGCGAGGACCCGTGACAGATCGAGCACCCGCACGCCAGCCAGGGCAGATGTGCGGTCCTGCTGCGTGCCTTGCCCCTGAAGCTCCATCGCGCCCATCCTCGATCAGCGCTTTGGCAAGACTTCCGCCCGGCGCCTGGACATGGTCTATGTTTATACGAAGTGCGGCGTGCCGGAAGCGTCTGGTCGTCGCAGCGACGGAGGCGCGAAATGGACCGCATGAGTCGCAGAACGCTTGCCGCCGGGCTCGGGGCGCTGGCGATCTCGGGCTGCGATGGGGAACATGAGCAAGAGCGCGTGCGCGGCGTCCTCTACGGACGGGCCGTCTCGGTAACGCCGCCGCGCTCTCCCTGGGATGACCAATGGTCCTACTTTCGCGGGCGCCTTGCAGCTGAGCCAACGATCCGGATGGAGTATTTCAACCGCGGTGAGACGGGCGGGGAAGAGCAGCAGATGTTCGATCTGCGCCGCGGGCGAGCCATGCTGGCGGGGTTGTCCTTGCAGGGGCTTTCATCGATCGTCCCGGAGCTGACCATAGCGATGGCTCCCTTCGTCTTTCAAACCCAAGCTGAAGTCGATTATGTCTACGATAGGCATCTTTTCGAGGTTTTCCGCCCCTTGTTCCGGGCCAAGGGTCTGCGCCTGATGCAATGGGTGGAGGTGGGGTGGACAAATCTCTATTCAAACGGTCCGGTGCGCACGCCACATGATGCAGTCGGGCGTAAACTGCGTGGGTCGCCCAATCGGGCGGCGCAATTGTTCTTGAAGGCAATCGGCGCAGATTCAGTGCCGCTTGCCTCAACTGAGATCGTTCCTGCTCTACAGACCGGGCTCATCTCCGGTGGTTTGGGCGGGACGGTCTTTCATTTTTTTTCGACGCGTGATTACGCCAGCGACTTTACGCTCACCAGACACAGCTATGATACGGGCGCGATCGTGGCGAATGCGTCCTGGCTGAGCCAGGCGACACCGCGTCAACGCCAGGCGCTTGAGAGCGCCTGGATGTCGTCGGTCCAGGCTCGCGCGAGTGTGCGTAATTTGACGGAGTCTGCAATCGCACAGATGAAGCAGCGCGGTATTCGCGTCCACGAACTGACGCCTGCTGAACGTGCACTCTGGGTAGAGGCTTGCTGCGGGGTCGGTGAACTTCTTGTGCGCGAGATCGGCGGTGCGGCTCAAGATGTATATGACGCCATCAAGGCGGGTCGGACTGAATACGCCGCACGGGGGCGGGCATGATGGCGATAGTGCTGCGCGC
>JBILMQ010000025.1:0-20031 GCA_044375455.1 Caulobacterales bacterium
ACGCACGGTCGGCCCATTCCGCGCGCGACGACAGCAGCATGACTGGTCATACCGCCGGTGGAAGTGACAACGGCGCGCGCGGCGTGCATGCCATGGATGTCCTCTGGGCTGGTTTCGCGCCGCACCAGGATCACATCCTGCTTGGCCCGCGCCAGTATTTCCGCTTCGTCCGCGTCAAAGACGATGGCGCCGCTTGCCGCGCCAGGCGAGGCGGCAAGGCCGGTGGCGATGACGTCACGCCGCCAGGCCGGATCGATGGTTGGATGCAGCAATTGATCGAGAGCGTTCGGGTCGACACGCAGCACCGCTTCGCTCTCGCTGATCTTGCCTTCCGCGACCAAATCGACGGCGATCCTCACGGCGGCCTTGGCCGTCCGCTTGGCATTGCGCGTCTGCAGCATGTACAAAACGCCCCTTTCGACCGTGAACTCGATGTCCTGCATGTCGCGGTAGTGCGCCTCAAGGCGTTGTGCGGCGGCGTCGAGCTGGGCGAACACCTCAGGCATCGCTTCCTCCAGCGCAGCCGCCTTTGATCCCAGCGCCTGCTTGGCGCGGACGGTCAAAGGATTGGGCGTGCGGATGCCGGCAACGACGTCCTCGCCCTGGGCGTTCTGCAGGTACTCGCCATAGAAGGTGCGCTCCCCGGTTGAGGGATCGCGCGTGAACGCGACGCCGGTCGCGGACGCCTGTCCCATGTTGCCGAACACCATCGCTTGAACGTTCACCGCTGTGCCCCAGCTTTCGGGAATGTCGTAAAGGCGGCGATAGTCAATCGCACGTTTGTTCATCCAGCTGTTGAACACCGCCCCGATCGCACCCCACAGCTGTGCCTGCGGATCTTGCGGGAATTCGCGGCCGTGGGCCTTTGTAATGGCGGCCTTGTAGCGTACCACGAGCGCGCGCCAGTCGTCGGCGTCGAGATCCGTGTCGAGATCAACGCCCTTGGTCTCCTTCGCGTCGTCCAGGATCTCCTCAAAATTGTGATGCGCGACGCCAAGGACGACGCTCGCATACATGTGAATGAACCGTCGGTAGCTGTCCCAGGCGAATCTGGCGTCGCCGCTCTGCGCCGCGAGCCCCTCGACCGTCGCGTCATTGAGCCCGAGATTGAGCACCGTATCCATCATGCCCGGCATCGAGGCGCGTGCACCGGAGCGCACAGACACCAGCAAAGGACGCTCCACGTCCCCGAAGCGCTTGCCGACAATTGCCTCCACCCTGGCAAGAGCCGCCTCAACCTGCGCGGCCAATTCGTCCGGAAACTGGCGTCCGCCGGCATAGAATGCATTGCAGGCTTCGGTCGTGACCGTAAAGCCCGGCGGCACCGGCAAGCCGAGCGTGCTCATCTCTGCGAGATTGGCGCCCTTGCCTCCGAGCAGGTTCTTCATGCTCGCCTCGCCATCGGCGGCCCCGCCGCCGAAGCTGTAGACCCAGCGCGTCCCGCTCATTCATCCCTCCAGCTTCGAAAAATCTGCCGCCTGATGCAGCACTGCGCGCAAATCCGACAGGAGCGCAAGCCGGTTGAACCGCACGGCAGGATCGTCGTCATTGACCATCACCTCGATGAAGAAGCGGTCAACCGCCGGGCGCAAAGCGGCCAACGCCGCCATCGCGTCTTCGAAGGCTTCCCTGGCGAGCGCCGCGCCGGCGGTCTCTTTCGCCCCCGCCAGGGCAGCGGTAAGCTCGCACTGCGCCGGTGGCGCATCTGCGTCGCCGCCACGCGGCGCCGCGCGCAGACGCTGGGCCAGTCCAGGCTCCTTCTTCTCTTCCGCTTTGAGAATATTCGCCGCGCGCCGGTAACCGGCGAGCAGGTTGATCCCGTCTGACGCAGCCAGGAAGCGCTCCAGCGACTCGATCCTGGCCACCACACGCACAAGGTCGTCGTCGCCCAGCGCCAGGATGGCGTCGATGGTATCATGTCGCCGGCCGACATCGCGCAACTGAATGCGCAACCGGTCAGTCAGAAACCCGAAGAGGTTGGCCACAAGCCCGTCCACGTCGCGCGCATCCGCAAGGGCTGGACCGGCCTCGCAGGGCGCGCCCTGATATGCCTCGATTGCCCAGGCAAGCACGCCTCTGGCTTGGCGGTTTGCACCGTGCGGCGCGGCGCCGCCGGTCAGCGCGATGCGCAGGCCATGTTCAAGGATGATCCGAACCACGCCCAAGGCCGCCCGGCGCAGCGCGTAAGGGTCACTGGATCCGCTCGGCTTCTCGCCGATCGCCCAAAAGCCGGCAAGGCTGTCGAGCTTGTCGGCCAACGCCACGCAGGCCGCAAGCGGGTCGCCAGGGGTCCGGTCATTGGGACCTTGCGGGCGGTAATGATCCTCAATCGCTGCGGCGAGCGCCCCGTCAAGACCTTCAAGCTCACCAAGCTGTCGGCCGATCTGGCCTTGCAGCTCCGGAAACTCCCCGACAGTTTCGGTGACAAGATCCGCTTTGGCGAGGCGTGCGGCGCGCCGCGCCAGATCCGCATCGGATCCGACCAGAGGCGCCAGCCTGGCTGCAAGCGTCTCGATGCGGCGCACCTTGTCGCCAACGCTGCCAAGCCGCTGGTGAAAGACGATCCGATCGAGCCGCGCCACACGCGCCTCCAGCGGCGTGCGGCGGTCAAGATCCCAGAAGTAGCGTGCATCGTTCAAACGTGCGCTCAAGACCCGCGCATTCCCGGCCGCGATCGCACGCCCGCCGTCCGCAGCCTCGATGTTGGCGACGGTGACAAAGTGCGGCGCGAGCCGGCCGCTCTTTGGGTCCCTCACCGCAAAGTACTTCTGGTGGGTGCGCATTGTAAGCCGGATCACCTCGCCGGGCAGGTCGAGGAAGGCTGGATCCATGTCGCCGATCACCACGACAGGCCATTCCGTCAGCCCAGCCGTCTCGTCAAGCAGACCCATGTCCTCGACCAGCTCCAGGCCGCGCGCCGCACATACGCCGCGCGCCGTCTCCAAGATCCGCGCCTTGCGGTCTGCTGCGTCAATCATAACGCGCGCCTCGCCAAGGCGCGCTTTGTAACTGGCGAAATCACTGACCCGGATCAGCCCGGGCGCATGGAAACGGTGGCCAACGGTCTCATCACCGACGCATATCCCATCGAGCGCCACCGGCGCCACGGCGCCGTCGAACAGACAGACGATGCGATGCAGCGGGCGCACCCAGCGCAGATCACCCTCGCCCCACCGCATCGACTTCGGCCACGGAAAGCCTCGCACAAGGTCGGCGACAACGAGCCCGATGACCTCTTGCGCACGGCGTCCCGGACGCCGCGCCACCGCCACATAAAAAGCGCCCTTCTTGTCCTCGATGACCTCGGCCTCATCCAGGCTTGCCAGACCCGCACTGCGCAGAAAGCCCGCTATCGCGCCCTCTGGAGCTCCCACGCGGGGGCCCTTTTTCTCTTCACGAACGGGCGCCGACACAGCGGCAACGCCCTGCGCGACGACGGCGAGACGACGCGGACTCACATAGGCCTTGACGCTTTCCGGTGGGAATCCTTCAGTCGAAAGTCGCTCCGTGAGGAGACGTTCCAGATCCGCGGCTGCGCGCGTCTGCATGCGCGCGGGCATTTCCTCGCTGATGAATTCCAGAAGCAGTTGCGGCATGGGGTATTCGGCTTTCGAAGACGGCCCGATGGGCAGAGTGTGGCGAGCGAGCAGAGCGGTGCAGGCGCGCGCGCCCTCAGTCTTCGCGGTGCATCATGAAATCATAAGCGACGATCTGAACCCCGGCCTGATCCAGCGCATTAAAATCGATCGCCTGAGCCAGATGCAGTGTGAACTCGCCCTCGTAGGAGAAGGGACTTTCAAGCAGGCGGCGCAGATGCTCGAAACGGACTTCATCCGTCGCGAGATCAACTCTCAACTTGCCGCGCGCCTCGACATTGACCTCGCCGATCACCGAGGGGCCGGCCGCCTCGCCTGGACGTTTCGCCCGCACCGCCATGACCGCTTCCGCGCTGGCGCTGTCGGCCTCTGCATCGGCTGAGATCAGGATGACCAGGGCAGGCGGGCGGTCTTCCGCCCTGTCCGCCACTGCAAAACTGACGTCGTCAGGCTCGAACCGAAGCTCAAGTGTCTCGGATTTCATGCTGCTTTCTCCAGGGTCTCCCAGGCCTGCGCACAGCCCTTGGCCAAATCGCGCACGCGCGCGATGAAACTCTGACGCTCCGTGGGCGAGACGACCCCGCGCGCATCCAGAAGATTGAAAAGGTGACTTGCCTTCAGCGTATAATCGAAGGCAGGCAGCACGCAGCCCGCCGCAAGCAGACTTTGTGCCTGCGCCTCGGCGTCGACGAACCAGCGGGCGATCATCTCTGGATCAGACAGTTCGAAATTAAAGCGCGACTGCTGCTGCTCGTTGCGCAGAAAGACGTCGCCATAGGTGAGCGGCGTGGCGCTGGCGGGATCATTAAAGGGCATATCATAGACCCGGTCATAGCCAAGGACGTACATGGCGAGACGTTCAAGACCGTAGGTGAGCTCGCCGGAGACCGGTCGCACATCGAGACCGCCCACCTGCTGAAAATACGTGAACTGGCTCACCTCCATGCCGTCGCACCACACCTCCCAGCCAAGCCCCCAGGCTCCGACCGTCGGGTTTTCCCAGTCGTCTTCAACAAATCGCAGGTCGTGCGTCATCGGATCAATGCCGATGTCGTAGAGACTCGCCAGATACAGATCCTGAAGATCGGGCGGGTTTGGCTTCAAGATCACCTGAAACTGGTAGTAGTGCTGCAACCGATTGGGGTTCTCGCCATAACGCCCGTCCTTGGGGCGGCGTGATGGTTGGACATAGGCGGCGCGCCAGGGCCTTGGACCGAGGGCGCGCAGCGTTGTCGCCGGATGCAGGGTGCCCGCCCCGACCTCCATGTCGTAGGGCTGCAGCACGGCGCAGCCGTGGCGCGCCCAATAGGTCTGCAGGCGCAAGATGACCTCTTGAAACGACCGCGCGGGCTCCCGCACGCGTCGCGCCTGATCGCTCATGACGCGCCTGCCTCCGACTTCGACTCCCCGGGAAAGGGGCGCAAAACCTAGCCGCGCGCGGCTTCGGGATCAAGGAATGGGCCTGGGAATGGGCCTGGGAATGGGCCTGGGATCTCGGTTCGTAAGGATCACCTTCGATCTCAAGGCAAATGCCGGCTGCCGCCACGGCGGTCAAACCGACCGGAATGCGAAGGCTGGGGACGCCGCCCACAAAAGCGCCCTCCCGCGCCCGGGTCGGCGGAAGCGCCCCTGACGACCGGGGTCAGAGCCGGGTCCAGGCCCCAGTCCAAGCCCCAGTCCAAGCCCCAGTCCGGCCTTAGCTCAACCACGCGACCAGGTCACAGTTCGCAGACCGGCACAGGCGCCGGCTTTTTTGCGGCGGCCGGGTGCGGGCCAGCAGACCAGCATCCTGCATCACACCGGCCCCTGGCGGCGCGCGCCGCCGCTGTGACTGCGTCCGGCCGGCAAGGGTCGCCCCGGTGTCGCAGGGGCCCCCGTCAGCGATCGTCATTGTCAAGAAAGCGTCCGCCCAGAGCACCGGTGTTGACCGTCCCACGCAGTTCGTCGTCTTCCTCATCGCGTGCAACGCACGTGAGCCCAAGCACCACTATGGCGGATGCGCCGATCAGCATCAGGCCGAGCCAGATCATCCACATCCGTATCGCCTCACCCGTTTCGCGCCCGCGCCCCAGCCCAGCATCTGGCCAAGCCCCAGCCGGGTCCGGTGCTTGACCGCTTCCCCATCCATGCGCCGACCGATCTGTTGGTTGTGAGATCTACCGTGAAGCTGACCGGCGTACGGCAGCGTGCGGCCACCGGGCCAGAATGAAATGAGGCCCGGGCGACGAACGCTTTCGCACGTCCGGTTGAGCGTTGGGTTAGGCAGCCACATTCGTGAGATCAAGCGTCATATAGACGCTGTACGGGTCGAGCTTGTAGTCACCGAAGGGTCCGCACTCCTGAAAGCCAGCACTTGCATAAAGCGTATGGGCAGCGCCAAATGAGTTGGCTGGCCCGGTTTCAAGGCTCAGTCGCGTGTAGCCACGCTGTTTTGCCACAGACATGATGTGATCCAAAACAGCTCGGCCCGCGCCCCGGCGGCGCAGCGCCAAGGGTGTTCGCATTGACTTGATTTCGCCGTGGTCCGATGAGAGCTGTTTGAGCGCGCCGCAGCCGAGCAATTGCTGTCCGTCACGCACTGTCCAGAAGGTGATGTCCGGGGCTTTCAGGCGAGAGACATCAAGTGCGTGAACGCTCTCAGAAGGCGAGAGTTCATGCATGTTGCGAAGATGCTCCTCTAGAAGGGCATAGACGTCCGGACGAGACGGATCATCAATTTCGATTTGCATCGACTGAGCTGGTCCCCATTGGTCGGACAGTTTTGCGGCCTGGACAAGCTGGCATCTGGGTTGTGTGTTTCAGGCCGCAAGTTTGACTGTGGACCCAGCCTGATCCGCCGCGGATCAGGCTGGGCGCCTGTTCGTGTGTATGCCTCATTTGGGGTTGCACCGCCAGGGGCGGTGTGAGGCCGGTTGATGTTGTAGAAGGTGATCCACCGCGTCAGCCCCACCCGAAGCTCGCTGCCGGTCTCGACGGCGTGGATGTCGAACGCACTCGTATTTCAGCGACCGCCACAGGCGCTCGATGAACACATTGTCCATCCAACGCCCTTTGCCATCCATCGAGACCTTGATGTCGGCGCCGGTCAGCACCGCGAGGAAGCGCGGGCTGGTGAACTGGCTGCCCTGGTCGGTATTGACGCATCAGCTCGAGGTTCAGCGTGCTCTCCCCGGCTGGCCGGTGGTAGAAGCCCGACCGGCTGATCGCCACCGCTGAACGCACGCCCGCTCCAATTGCAACACTCAACGCGAAGAAAAGCTTAGGCTTCAATCTAGGCTGCAATGTGGGCCGCAGTGCAGACCACACGGCAGACCACACGGCAGACCACACGGCGGACCACACGGCGGACCATACTGCAGAGCCCACGGCGTGCGTCGGTTCTGACGTCACACCGGGCGTCAAGCTGCGGATCCGGATCACCAAGCGTCCGACGGGCCGGGCGCGGCAGCCTATTTCTTTTCCGGCGCGACGACGCGGATTGACAGCTCCCGCAATTGGCGCGCGGTCACATCATTCGGCGCCTGCATCATCAAATCCTGCGCCTGCTGGTTCAGGGGGAAAACAATCACCTCGCGGATGTTCTGGGCGCCGGCCAACAGCATCACGATCCGGTCGATGCCAGGCGCGGATCCGCCATGGGGCGGCGCGCCATAGCGGAAGGCGTTCAACATGCCGCCAAACTTCGCCTCAACGACCTCAGGTCCATACCCGGCGATCTCAAACGCCTTCAACATGATCTCCGGGCGATGATTGCGGATCGCGCCAGATGACAGCTCAACGCCATTGCACACGATGTCGTACTGATACGCGAGCACATCGAGCGGGTGCTGGGTGAGCAGAGCATCCATGCCCCCCTGCGGCATCGAGAATGGATTGTGCGAGAAATCAATTTTCTTCTCGTCTTCGTTCCACTCAAACATCGGAAAGTCGACGATCCAGCAGAATTTGAACTGCTCGGCGTCGACCAGGCCAAGGTCGGTTCCCACCCGGGTGCGCGCCGCACCTGCGAAACGGTAGAAGTCGTCAGGCTTGCCCGCAACGAAAAAGCAGGCGTCGCCAGAGCCAAGCCCCATTTGGGCGCGGATCGCTTCACAGCGCTCGGGACCAATGTTCTTCGCGATCGGTCCCGCAGCCCCATCTTCGCCGTCCCGCCAAAAGATATAGCCAAGCCCAGGCTGCCCCTCGCCCTGCGCCCAGGCGTTCATTCTGTCGCAGAAAGCCCGCGCGCCTCCCCCAGGCGCCGGGATAGCCCATACGGCGTGCCCATCCTTCTCCAGAAGGCCCGCAAAGACCTTGAAGCCGGACCCCCGGAAACTCTCCGACACGTCCTGCATCTCGATCGGGTTGCGCAGATCAGGCTTGTCCGATCCGTATTTGCGGATGGCGTCGCGGTAGGCGATGCGCGGGAACGGCGCCGCCGTCACCGCGCGGCCCTGACCGAACTCCGCAAAGACCCCCGCCAGCACCGGCTCGATGGCGGCGAACACGTCCTCCTGGGTCACGAAACTCATCTCAAAATCAAGCTGGTAGAATTCGCCGGGACTGCGATCTGCGCGTGCGTCCTCATCGCGGAAGCAGGGTGCGATCTGGAAGTATCGATCGAACCCGGCCACCATCAGCAGCTGTTTGAACTGCTGCGGCGCCTGGGGCAGTGCGTAAAACTTGCCAGGATGCATGCGGCTGGGGACCAGAAAATCGCGCGCGCCTTCGGGGCTTGAGGCCGTCAGGATCGGCGTCTGAAACTCCATGAACCCCTGGTCAATCATGCGCCGGCGCAAGGAGGAAATCACCGCCGAACGCAACATGATATTGCGATGCAGCGTCTCGCGGCGCAGGTCGAGAAAGCGATATTTGAGCCTGAGGTCTTCAGGATAATCGGGCTCCCCGAACACCGGCAGCGGCAACTCCTGGCGAACTTCAGAGAGCACCTCGACCGACTGCACGCGCAGTTCGATCTCGCCGGTGGCGAGATCGGCGTTCACGCTCTTCGCGTCGCGCGCAATCACCTCGCCCGTCACCGAAATCACTGACTCAGCGCGCAGCCGCTCCAGCAGGCCAAAATGCGGATTGCTCGGGCCGGCGACGATCTGGACGACGCCATAGTGATCGCGCAGATCAACAAACAGCACGCCGCCATGATCGCGCTTGCGATGGATCCAGCCGGACAAGCGCACGTCGGCGCCGACATCGGCGCGCCGCAGGGCGCCGCAGGTATGCGTACGGTAAGGGTGCATCGAAAGTTGATCCTCGGGCGACGCGGCGCTGGCTGCAAATGAGGCAGAGCCCGCGCCGGAAAGGCGCGCAATGCGCCCAAGGCGGGGGAAAATGTCAAGCAAGGGCGCACGCGGGCGCGAAACAGTCTACATAAGCGCCATGGATCTGATCACCCAAGACGCCGCGCTCAAAGACGCCTGCACGCAGTTGCGGGCCCATCCCTATGTGGCCGTCGACACCGAATTTCTGCGCGAAACAACCTACTGGCCGAAGCTCTGCCTCGTCCAGGCCGCCACGCCGCAGGCCGCGTTCCTGATCGATCCCCTCGCCGAAGGGCTGGATCTTGGACCGCTCCTGAGCCTGATGGCTGATCCCGGCGTGGTGAAAGTGTTTCATGCTGGCCGCCAGGATATCGAAATCTTCGTGCGCCTGATGGGGCGCCCGCCGACCTCGGTGTTCGACACCCAGATCGCCGCCATGGCCTGCGGACATGGCGATTCAATCGCCTATGACGCCCTGGTGGCCGCCGTCGTGAAAGGGCGCATCGACAAATCGTCGCGCTTCACCGATTGGAGTCGGCGCCCCCTCAGCGACGAACAGCTTCGCTATGCGCTGGCCGACGTCACCTACCTTTGCGGCGTCTATGAAAAGCTGTCCGCCGATCTGCAGCGGCGAAACCGCTCAGAATGGCTGACCGAAGAAATGGCCGCGCTGCTCGATCCCGCCGCCTACGACACCACGCCGGAGAACGCCTGGAAACGCCTGAAACCGCGGAAGACGGCAACGCCGTATCTTGCCGCCTTCGCCGCCACGTGCGCTTGGCGCGAACGCGCCGCCCAGGCCCGTGACCAGCCCCGTGGCCGGATCCTCAAAGATGACGTGATCTATGAAATCGCTGAGCAGCGACCCCGCTCGGTTGACCAGCTGTCGCGCCTGCGCGCCCTGCCGAAAGGCTGGGCGCAATCTCGCCTGGGCCAGGATCTTGCGCTCGCACTCGATCGCGCCCTGAGCGAGCCGGACGCGCATGCGCCCAAGTTCGACCGGCCGCCACCGGCCAAGCCGGGCATCGGGCCGGTGATCGATCTCCTCAAGGTGCTGCTGAAACAGGTCGCCGACGATGAGGGGGTCGCCCCCCGCCTGATCGCGAACGCCGCGGAACTGGAGGCGATCGCCAGCGATGACGCCGACGGGTCGCCCGCCCTGCACGGGTGGCGGCGCCGCGTGTTTGGCGAGCGTGCGCTGGCCCTCAAGCGCGGCGAAATCGCCCTCGTGATCCGCGGCAAACGGGTGGTCACGCTGCCGACGCCGCCATCAGCTGCGCCGGCTGCAAAGCCTGCCGCGTCACCAGCCGCCGCGTTCTCAGGATCGCCATCAAGCACGAGCACGGCCATGACCCCGCACGAACGGGCGCCAGATGATGCAGCGTCTCAGGCGGGGTCGTAGATCAGACCAAGCGCCTGGGCCAGCTGCTGCGCCCGTTTCGCCGTATGGTCGGTCAGAAGGTGACCCATCCCTTTGGCCGGCGTAAGCTTCAGCTTCTGACCGGCAAGTTCAAGCCGAACCGCAGCCAGCAGTCCCGCCGATCGCGCTGAGAGGTCCGCGCCAAGACGCATTGCCGCGCCGAGCGCCTCGGCGCGCGCGAGGTGATCCGCGGGCATCAGGCGCAGCAGCATAGTGCGCCTGGGGTCGTCCAGCCGACGGCTGTAGCGACGCAGGACGCTGGCGGCGAGAAACGCGCGTTCGCTGTGGCTGACGCCCGACATCGGCGCATGCAGAACCAGGTCGAAACTGATTTCGCCGCGGCTGTCAGGATGCAGCGCCGCACCAATGTCGGCGAGCCGGCAGGCGGCCGCCCGCAGGGTCTCTTCGCGACCATGGGCAATCGGCGACTTCAACGCAGCGAACAGCGGCTCAACCCAACTTTCCAGCTGTCGGCCGAACGCGATCGCCCGGTCGTCTCCGATCAGCGCGGCCGCGCCCTCCACCAGAGGGTCGAGCAGACGCACCCCAGGATGCATCAGTTCATACAAAAGCCCCTCGCGCAGCCCATAGGAGGACATGATCACGGTTCGGAAGTCACCCGCGCCAAGCACGCCTGCAAGAACGCTTGCCGCGTAAGGCAAGCTCTCTGCGCGCTTGGCGGTGGCGTCCTCCATCCGCTCCAGAGACTTTCGGCTCTGCGAGGCCATGAAGGCAGCGAATGCCTGGGCGTCAGCCCGGGCGATCTCGTAGTGCTGCAGCACCCGAAGCGGATAATCGCGCTGCACCATGTGGGCGCGCGCCAAGGCGCGCCATGCGCCGCCAACCGCATAAAACGCCTGCCCTCGGGCCGGCAGGGCTTGGCTGTGACGCAAGGCCTCGCCGATTTGCGCGCTGACCCGGCGCGGATCAAAGTCCGGCCCGTTCATCAGCGACAGGGGGCCGAGCGGATGGGTTTCGCCCATCTTCGGCCCCTCCGGCGTCACCCTGATGAGTTCCAGGCTCGAGCCCCCGAGATCGCCCACGACCCCGCGCGCGTCAGGCGCACCGGCAAGAACACCCAGCGCACTCAGGCGCGCCTCCTCCGCCCCGGAAATGCGCTGTAGCGGAATGTTTGCGTCCCGCCGCACGCGCTCGATGAAGGCTGAACCGTCCTCAGCCTCGCGCACCGCAGCGGTCGCCACCGCATGCACCTCAGGCACCCCCATCGCATCGATCATCAAGCGGAACCGTCGCAACGCAGCCACTGCGAGGTCGACATTCTCGCGTCCCAGCCGGCCGGACTGGCGAACGCCGCGTCCCAGACCGGCCGTCGATTTCTCATTGAGGATCGGCACGATGGCGCGGCCGCTGACGCGGTAGACCACGAGACGCACCGAGTTGGACCCGACGTCGATCACCGCCGCCTCGCGCGCGCCGCGCCGCCCACCGACCGGTTCTGCTTCCCGCGCCATCGCACCTCGCCTCGTCTTGCCTCGATCGCAGACTGCGCTCAGCGCGGCAAGCGTCCGCCGCCCGGCGCCAGAATCGGCGTGAGGTCAGCCGCGCGTCCGCGTCCCGACAGGCTCGGATTGTTCATGAAATAATGATGCGCGCTGAACGCGGCGCCGGGATTGGCGGGCACGGTCTTGGAAAAGGCGCCGTCGCCGGCCATGGTCCAGCTGTTGACCTCATCGTTCAGGTTGGCCACCATGATCTGATCAAGCACCTGGCGATGCACCGTTGGGTTTTCGATCGGCACCAGCACCTCAACCCGACGGTCAAGATTTCGCGGCATCCAATCGGCAGACGAAATGAATACCCGCGCGCGCGGCGAGGGCAAGGGCTCGCCATTGGCGAAACACACGATCCGGGTGTGCTCCAGGAACCTGCCGATGATGCTCTTGACGCGAATGTTCTCCGACATGTTCGCCACGCCGGGCCTCAAGCAGCAGATGCCGCGCACGACAAGATCGATCGGAACCCCCGCCTGGCTCGCGCTGTAGAGCGCTTCGATCACCTGCGGATGCACAAGCGCGTTGAGCTTCGCCCAGACCCCCGCCGGCTTGCCCGCAGCTGCATTATCGATCTCCGTCTGGATGAGTTCAAGGAGCCGGTCCTTCAGCCCCAAAGGCGACATCGCGATGCGCTCGAACCCCGGCGGGCGCGCATAGGACGTGACGAAATTGAACACCAGACCCGCATCGCGCCCATAGGCAGGATCCGCGGTGAACAAAGAGAGGTCAGTATAGATCCGCGCTGTGATCGGATGATAATTGCCGGTGCCGAAGTGCGTATAGGTGCGCAATTCGCCGCCCTCGCGGCGGACCACCAAACTGATTTTTGCGTGGGTCTTGTACTCGACAAACCCATAAACGACCTGCACCCCGGCGCGCTCAAGATCGCGCGCCCAGCGCAGATTCGCCTCCTCATCGAAGCGCGCCTTGATCTCGACGAGCGCCGTAACGTTCTTGCCGTTCTCCGCCGCCTCAATCAGCGCAGCAACAATTGGTGAGTTCTTGGATGTCCGGTACAGTGTCTGTTTGATCGCCACGACATGCGGATCGCCCGCCGCCTGACGCAGAAACTGCACCACCACGTCGAAACTTTCGAACGGATGATGCACCAGAATGTCCTTCTGGCGGATCGCCGCGAAACAATCCCCGCCGAAGTCGCGGATCCGTTCGGGAAAACGGGGTTCATAGGGCGAAAACTTCAGCTCCGGGCGGTCGTCCATGATCAGTTCGGACAAATGTGCAAGCCCGAGCAGCCCGTCGACGTCAAAGATGTCATGATCATCAGCGCGGAGGTGGTCAATAATGAACCGGCGCAGATCCGGCGGCGTTGTGCGTTCGATCTTAAGGCGCACCACTTCGCCGCGCTTGCGCGCTTTGAGCAGCTGCTCAAATTCCCGCACGAGATCTTCCGCCTCCTCCTCCAGCTCGATGTCGCTGTCGCGCACGATGCGGAAGGCGCCCTTGCCGAGCACGTCATGGCCAGGAAACAGCACGTCAAGAAACAGGATGATCACCTGCTCCAAGGCGAGAAACCGGCGCCCCGGCCGGCCGGGGGCGCCGTCCCGCACAGGCGGGAGCTCGAAGAAACGCTCAACATAGGCAGGCACCGGCGTCAACGCATTCATCAGCCGGGCGTCCTCGCGTCGGCGCAGTTTCAGCGCAATGGCGAATCCCTGGTTGGGAATGAACGGAAACGGATGCGCCGGATCGATGGCGAGCGGCGTCAGCAGCGGAAACACGCGCGCCATGAACTCAGATCGCAACCAGTCGATGTCCGCAGCCGTCAGCTCGCCAGGGTCCAGCACGCTGATCCCCGCCTCTTTCAACTCACTGCGCAACACACGCCACTGCGCCTGCTGTTCCTCCATCAGCGCCTTGGCCACGGCATTGATCCGGTCGAGCTGCTCGCCTGAGGTCAATCCATCCTGACTTCGCGTCGCCACGCCAGCGCGCACCTGCTCCTGCAGACCCGCCACCCGCACCATGTAGAATTCATCAAGATTGTTGGCCGAGATCGACAAGAAGCGCAGGCGCTCAAGCAGCGGATGCGCCTTCGCCTGCACCTGCTCAAGCACGCGCCAGTTGAAGGCCAGCCAAGACAGCTCCCGGTTCAGAAACCGCGCGGGGCCCGCGGGGGCGACAGGCCCTGGCGGGCGGACCCGGGCGGGCGCGCCGGCAGCCTTCGCGCGGGATCTCGCGCCGCGCTTTACGCCGCCTTTTGCGCCGGTCTGCCGCTTCGTCATGCCTCGACGTCTCCTCTGCGCGCCAGCGTCGACAGCACGCGGCGCGCCACGCGCATGCCAACGCGCCGCCGTTCCGGTCCGACGACCGCATCAATCCGCGCCGCGAAGTCGCGCGCCTGGGCGAACCCGCCCAGGCGAGACGCCGCAAACGCCGCTGCCTGGTCGGTTATAGCGATGAAACGTTGACGACAGGCGCCCTTGAGAGCTCCGGCCAGAACGAATTGATCAGGCGGCTCAAGACATGTCTGCGGGATTGCGGCGAGCCGGCTTGCCAGATCAGGCATGGCAACCGGCCACAGCCGCGGCGCGCGGGCGCACACCAACAACACCGGCCCAGCCCCCTCGCGCGCCAGATTCAGCACATGAAACAGCGCCGTCTCGTCCAGCGGCGGTTCCGCCGGGTCGATCACCAAGGGCCGGGCGCACAGTGCAGCGAGCGCGTCGGGGTCCGCGCCTGGAAGCCCAGCCGCACCCAGCCGGTGGGCATCCACCTGCTCACCCCAAATCCCCGCCAGATGGCTTTTGCCCGCGCGGGGCGCACCAATGAGCGCCAGTACGCCACCCGGCCAGCGACGCCACTGCGCCAGCGCGGCCCGCGCCGCTGCGTTGCAAGTCCCCTCTATATAATCCTGCCGTCGGAACAGGCCGGCCCTAAGGTCAAGCGCCAGCTGCCTGTCCATGCGTTACGGGCGCAGCGTAAGGATCGCTGCATCGCCGTCCTCAGTCAGCATCAGATTGAGCTGGCGCAGTTCGACGCGCAGTTGATCCACAGTGCCGGAGTGGGTGATCTGCACCCAGGCTCCGTCAATCGCAATGGCGTCAATGCGCACGTCAGCGATCATGCTTGACGTCCGCAGCGCCGCGCGCATGCGGTTCCAGTCATCAAGAGAGGCGTAGCGCGCGCTCACCGATAGACGCTGCGTGCTCGCCGCGCGCACCACAGCGCGTTGCTTCCAGGCGATCTGCGCGCGCTCAGCCGCAGCCGCGGCGGCCAGAACGTAGGCCGACGCATAGCTTGACGTCTCA
This sequence comes from Caulobacterales bacterium, assembly GCA_044375455.1. Classification (GTDB taxonomy): domain Bacteria; phylum Pseudomonadota; class Alphaproteobacteria; order Caulobacterales; family Aquidulcibacteraceae; genus JBEIHX01. Next base: position 15,055 of record JBILMQ010000025.1, read on the forward strand.
TTGTCCGACAGCGGCGCCGACGCAGCCACCTGGCCGAGCGAGATCTGCCCTGATCCGTCGACTTGGCGTAAATCCACCGTAACGGTCACCGATCCGCCTGCAGCGCCCGCGCGGGCGAAGGCGAAAATCGCGCCTCCCGCGCCGGCGGCCTCGACCCGCTCCTGAACAGAAGGCCAGTCCCATTGCGCGGGCTGGGCCGGTTCAACAAACAGCGGCGCCAGTTCATGTTCGAACCCGCCGGCGAGAAAGCCCGCCTGCCAGAGAGCGTTTGACGCGGCGTCGCCGCCAATCACGGCAGGAAACACCAAAAGCGGCAGAGCGCGGGCCTCCACGAATGGGGTCTGGTGAAACCGCAACCACTCCCGGATCGCCGCAGGATCAAACACAACTGTGAGGCTCGCGATGTATCGCGTGGCGCTGCGCCGCTCGCTCGAGACGCTAAAACTCTGCACCAGGCGGTCCAGCGCGGCTGGGTCAGTCGCCGGCACGCCGCCGCGCGCCGCCAAATCCTCCGGCAGCGTCAGGCGGCGCACCACACGTTCGAGCGCAGCCCGCTGACCTTGGGCGATCGCTTGCGCCTGCGCCGCCTGGGCGTTGGCCGCACGCACGTCCGCTTCAACGCCAACGACCGTAAAGGGATCCTTCGCGCGGAGTTGCTGCGCCAGAACCGGCCCCGCCAGCGGCAGCAGCAGCGCACAGCACAGCAGGGCCCGGGCGGCGGTGAAGACGAAACGTCGATCCATAGGCGCGACATACCTCAGCGAGATCGGCAAGGGAACATGCGCGGGCGCCGCGATGGCCGCTTGCCAGAAAGAACGCAAATCAGTCATGTCGCGCGATATGGCGAAGTTGCGGCGATGACCAACCCAGACACACCCTCTCTCACTTACCGGGACGCCGGCGTTGATATCGACGAAGGTGCAGCCTTCGTCGAAGCGATCAAGCCGCTGGCGGCCTCAACGGTCCGTCCGGGGGGCGCCGTCGCACTCGGCGGGTTCGCCGCAGGCTTCGACCTCAAGGCGGCCGGCTATCGTGACCCTATCGTGCTCGCCACGACCGACGGCGTCGGCACCAAGCTGAAAGTGGCGATCGAGACCGGATTGATGGCCGGGGTCGGGGTGGATCTCGTGGCGATGTGCGTCAACGACCTGCTCGCTCAGGGCGCTGAGCCGCTGTTCTTCCTGGATTACTTTGCGACAGGCAAACTGTCGGCGGCGGCAGCGACGCCGCTGATTGAAGGCATCGCTGAAGGCTGCCGGCAGGCCGGCTGTGCGCTGGTCGGCGGAGAGACTGCGGAGATGCCGGGCCTGTACGCGCCCGGCGATTTTGATCTGGCTGGCTTCGCAGTTGGCGCAGCGGAGCGCGGGACCTTGCTGCCGCGCCATGACGCCATGGCCTGCGGAGATCTGCTGATTGGTCTGGCCTCGTCCGGCCCGCACTCGAACGGCTACTCGCTGGTCCGCCGGATTGTCGAAAAAACCGGCCTGGCGTGGACCGATCCTGCTCCGTTTGCGCCGCAGCACAGCCTCGGGGCGGCCCTGCTTGCGCCGACCCGCATCTATGTGCGCGCCCTGCTGCCGCTGATCCGCGCCGGCATGGTGAAAGGCGGCGCCCACATCACCGGCGGCGGCCTCGTGGAGAACCCGCCGCGCATGACGCCCCACCGCCTCGCGCCGCGCTTCGATTGGGGCGCGTGGCCGGCCCCGAAGGTGTTTGACTGGCTCGCCGAAACCGGACCCGTGGCGACAGCCGAGATGCGCCGCACCTTCAACTGCGGCCTCGGCATGGTTGTCGCCGTCGCGCCGCAGGACGCCGGGCACGTGCTGTCAGCCCTGGCGGGGGCTGGAGAGCAGGCCTGGGTCGTTGGCGACCTTGCCGCAGCGTGACCCGGCTTGCGATCCTCATCTCCGGGCGCGGCTCGAACATGGAGCGGCTGGTGGCGGCCTGCCGAACCGGTGACATCGCCGCTGAACCGGTCGCCGTCATCGCAAACCGTCTGGACGCGACAGGCCTTCAGACGGCCAACCGCTACGGCGTGCCAGCCAGCGTGGTTGATCACCGCGCCTTCGCCGATCGCCCGGCCTTCGAGAAGGCCCTGGATGGCGTGCTTGCCGACGCCCGTGCGGACATCGTGGCGTGCGCCGGCTTCATGCGCGTGCTCACCGCCGGCTTCGTCGCGCGGTGGGAGGGACGCCTCATCAACATCCATCCCGCACTCCTGCCGGCATTCAAGGGACTGGACACGCATGCCCGCGCACTCGCCGCAGGCGTGCGGCTGCATGGGTGCAGCGTCCACTTTGTCAGCGCTGGCGTGGATGAGGGCGCCATCATTGGCCAGGCGGCGCTGCGTGTGGCGCCTGGCGATACCGTGCAAAGCCTGGCCGAACGGGTGCTCGTGCTTGAGCATCTGCTCTATCCGCGCTGCATCGATGCGCTGGCGCGCGGACAGGTGCGCTACGACAACGGCCGCGCTCGGGTGGACGCGGCCGTTGCAGCAAATCTGGCGATTCTTGCGGGTTAGCCGACGATTTCGTTGCCCGCGAAGAACTGCGAAATCTCCAGCGCTGCGGTTTCGGGCGCGTCGGAGCCATGCACAGAGTTCTCGCCGACGGACAGCGCACATTCCTTGCGGATGGTGCCGTCCGCCGCATTGGCCGGGTTTGTCGCGCCCATGACTTCGCGATAGCGGGCGATCGCATTATCGCCTTCAAGCACCTGGACAACCACCGGGGCGGAGGTCATGAACTCCACGAGTTCGCCGAAAAACGGCCGCGCGCTGTGGACCGCGTAGAACGTCTCAGCCTGCGCACGGGTCATCTGGATACGCTTCTGCGCCACGATGCGAAGGCCTGCCGCTTCAATCATAGCGTTGATCTTGCCGGTCAAATTACGTTTGGTCGCATCGGGTTTGATGATCGAGAAGGTGCGCTCGAGCGCCATGGTCGGCTCCAGGACAATGGGTTGGGATTCGGGCCCGCCTTCTAGTCCGCTCCGGCGCAAAGGAAAAGCCGGCAAAAACGCCCGCCGACGTTCGGCTGGGCACGCAGGGGTGAAGCGCCATCCCGCCAGGGTGCGAGCGGGCCGACGAAGATGCGACGCGCGCGCCCGGACAAACCGCCCGCAAAGCTCCATGGCGCCACATGCGCGCCGCACCTTGAACAGGCGAACAGAGGTTGACTGACCTGCGTCAACCTGTCTCTTTGCGGCCGCAGGCATGCTCCGGTCGTTGCGCACAGGACGGTCCCTGGGAAGTCGCACGCTCATGATGACGCTGTCGTGATTGCGACGCGCCGACATGGATGGGGCAACATGGTGAGGACTACCTGGACAGGACGACGTCCAGAAAACAGAGCGCAGAGTCCGACGGCCGACACCATCGGATAAGACTATGGAGCCGGGCGCCCGAGGGGCGTTGACGTGAGGGAGACCGCAGGTGAGCACGATTCCTGGCCTCGACGCCGCCCCGACACAACACCACCGGCTGCTGGCCTGGGTTCGTGAGATCGCTGACCTCACGCAGCCAGATCGCGTGCATTGGTGTGACGGCTCGGACCAAGAGTGGGAAACCCTCACCGGCCAGCTGGTCGCCGCCGGCACGCTGAAGCCGCTCAATCCCGCCAAGCGCGCCAATTCGTTTTACGCCGCATCCGATCCCAAGGACGTCGCCCGGGTCGAGAGCCGGACATTCATCTGCTCGCAGCGCGAAATTGACGCCGGGCCAACCAACAACTGGGCTGAACCGTCTGAGATGCGCGCCCGCCTCAACGGTCTATTCGCCGGCGCCATGCGCGGACGCACAATGTATGTCGTCCCGTTCTGCATGGGCCCCCTGGGGTCAAAGATCTCCGCCCTCGGCGTCGAAATTACCGACAGCGCCTATGTCGCCGTGTCCATGCGGGTGATGACCCGCATGGGTCAGGCGGCGCTCGATCAACTGGGCGAGGACGGTTTCTTCGTTCCCGCGGTTCACTCGCTCGGGGCGCCGCTGGCGCCGGGCGATGCGGATGTCGCCTGGCCATGCAATGAGGAAAAGTGGATCGTCCACTATCCGGAGACGCGCGAAATATGGTCGTTCGGGTCCGGCTATGGCGGCAATGCACTCCTCGGCAAAAAATGTTACGCCTTGCGCATCGCCGGGGTAATGGCGCGCGATGAGGGCTGGCTTGCTGAGCACATGCTCATCCTGAAGCTGACCTCCCCGGCCGGAAAATCCCATTACATCGCCGCAGCTTTCCCAAGCGCCTGCGGCAAGACAAATCTTGCGATGCTGCAGCCTACGCTGCCCGGCTGGACGGCGCAAACCGTCGGCGACGATATCGCCTGGATGCGTTTCGCAGACGACGGCCGTCTCTATGCAATCAACCCGGAAGCCGGTTTCTTTGGCGTGGCGCCCGGCACGGGGGCGGCGACCAATAAGAATGCGCTGGACACCCTGCGCGCAAACACCGTCTTCACCAACGTCGCCCTCACCGATGACGCTGATGTCTGGTGGGAGGGGCTTACAAAGGAACCACCGGCCGGACTTACCGACTGGAAAGGCCGTCCCTGGTCGCCAGCGCTCGGCGAACCAGCCGCACATCCGAACGCACGCTTTGCAGCCCCAGCCGATCAGTGCCCAGCGATTGCGCCGGAGTGGCAAGACCCTGCGGGCGTGCCGATCTCGGCCATCCTGTTCGGCGGCCGGCGCGCCAGCGCCGTCCCGCTGGTGACCGAATCCTTTGATTGGCGTCACGGCGTGTTCATGGCCTCCAACGTGGCCTCGGAGGGCACCGCAGCAGCGGAAAACAAAATCGGCGAACTGCGCCGGGATCCGTTCGCGATGCTTCCCTTCTGCGGCTACAATATGGGTGATTACTTCGCCCATTGGCTCAAAATCGGAGCCAGTGCGGATGCTGAGAAGCTGCCAAAGATTTTCTTTGTGAACTGGTTTCGCAAAGGTGCGGACGGTTCATTCCTGTGGCCCGGGTTTGGCGAGAA
>JBILMQ010000235.1:0-5881 GCA_044375455.1 Caulobacterales bacterium
CGGGCGCGGCTCGACCTGTGATCGGTGTCGACATGCCTGGTCTGTCGGCGTTATGCGCGCGTCGCCTGTTCTGACTGTCGTGGCTGGATGGCGGCGACTGCGACATAATCTGTCGACAGAACAGGCCGAGCGTCCTTTCGTCGGTTCGCCGGGTCGATAGGTCTGCCTGCAGCAACGGACTGGCGCCAGTCGCGGGAGGGCGATGGGCCGTGGGGAAAAGTGCTGGGGGTGAAACTGTCTGGGCAATGGGCCGGGTTGCGTGTGCGGGCCGGTCGAGGATACGTTGCTGCTCAGACATGATGCAGCTGCTCCCCGCAGCCGCGGAGGGATATCAGCCATGATCAGGATGGTCTTGTCAGGACTTTTCGCGCTTTCGCTCCTTGGCGCTGCGGGCGCGCAGGACTGGCGACCTGTGACCGGGGGGCCTGCGGGCTGGAGCCTTCTCGAAGTGGGCGAGCCGCTTGCCAGAGCGGAGTCGTCAGGGGTGTGGGTCCAGTACAAGGGCAACGGAACCGGCCTGATCTATGGATGTAAGGGCGGTCAGACGGTCGTCGTGATGTGGCGTCCGTCACGGGCGCTGCAAAATCCAGGCGCGATCGGCCTGCCGGTAAGTCTGACCGTCAACGGAGCGCCTGTCGGGACCTTGACGATGCGCACCTCCGGCGACGGGATTTGGGAATGGGAAGGCGCTGGCGGCGCCGGCGTGCTCGGGTTCCTTGAAGGCATGAACACCGCCCGCAAGGGCGTCATCGCACTCAGCGGTGGCGGCGTGAGCGACACGGTTGCGTTCGACGAGGACCAGAATGGCGGGACCGCCGAGTATGCCCTGATGGTCTGCGGACTGTAGCAGCGGTCCGCTTATCCGCCCCGGCAAGACCTGGATAAGCCCAGACCTGGATAGGCCCAGACACGGACAGTGCCAGTTTGTTGCGGGTCGAGGGCGTCCGGGCGAGCCCCATCACAGCGGATGCGCCGCTCACCGGTCGCGGGGCGCCGGTTTGGAGGACGCCGCCGTTTGCGGGGCGCACGCGCGACGATCCGACTGCGCTGCGCCTCGCTGGCGCGCAGCGTGCGCCGACGGCGGCGGGCGCCGCGCCTGAACAGGGTGCATTGAAACGACTGGCCTGCGGTCGATCGCCAGGGCGTTGATCCTGGGCAGACAGCCAGGCAAGCAGATCATGTCACGGATGTCGCCGACGCCCGGATCAACCGCGCGCGCGCAGAGGATTTTGCCGTCAGCGCGCGGCGCGCTGAAAACGCCGCCGCGAACCAACAGACGTCATGACGGCGAAGAGTGTGTGGGCTTGCCTCTTGCCTCGGCGAGGCCGGCCACCCTCGTCCAAACGCGCAGTCAGTGCGGCTGCGCGGTCAGTCTATGTGAATTGCCTGCGCTCCACGAGGTGGCGACGCTGGCGCGCTGCGCCCGCCAGGGCCGATGCCGGGCCTCAGCAGGGGGCCTCAGCAGCGGGCCTTCGCGGTGGGCCTTAGCGGTGCGCCAATGCCGAGTTGCGGTAGGCAGGATCGCCGGTGACTTCCTGCCCGACCCATTCGGGCAGGATGAGGGGCGCGTCCGCCGCCTCCAATTCGCATTCGGCCAACACGAGGCCCGCATGATCGCCGCTGAATTCATCAACGCTCCAGGTGCGACCGGCGACCATGATGGAATGGCGGACCTTTTCGATCACCCCGCCCTGGCGTGCGGCGAGAAGCCAGTCCGCATCGGCGCGCGGGATCGCATATTCGAATTCGTCCCGGCTTGGTCCCTCAGCCTTGCTTTTGATCGCAAGCCAGGCAGCGTCACCAATCACCCGCACCCGGATGGTGAGCGCCTCGGTGACAGCCAGATAGGCTTGACGGATGACGTCGCACCGGTGCGCATGCGCGCGCCAGTCCGGCGACCGCACCAGGAATTTTCGTTCGATCTCCAGCGCCATGGGGCTCTGATAGCTGCGGTGTGTGACGGTTCGATCAAAGCCCGCCGCTGCAGGCGTCGCGCGCGGCGGCCGCGGTATTCAGGCCGTGGTATTCAGGCAGCTGTCAGGCGCGCGCGGCCGCGGCGCCGGACAGCGGTGCGAACAGCGCGGCGATGTCGTCCTCGTTGAGATCCAGGCCGGTCTTGGAGCCGCCCTCAAACAGCGCCTCGGCCAGCGCCGCCTTGCGGATCTTGAGCTGTTCGATCGCCTCTTCGATGCCTTCTTCGACGATGAGCTTGTAGACGAAGACCGGCTTTGTCTGGCCGATCCGATGGGCGCGGTCGCTGGCCTGGCGTTCAACGGCGGGGTTCCACCAGGGGTCGTAGTGGATGACCGTGTCGGCCGCGGTGAGGTTGAGCCCCACCCCGCCCGCCTTGAGGCTGAGCAGAAACAGCGGGACTGCCCCGGCCTGGAACGCGGCGACCGGGGCCGCCCGGTCGGTGGTGTCGCCGGTCAGCAGGACATAGGGGATGTCGCGCGCGCGCAGTTGCGCCTCGATCAGATCCAGCATCCCGGTAAACTGCGAAAACACCAGGATGCGGCGGCCTTCCGCCACCATTTCGGGAAGCATTTCCATCAGCCGTTCGAGCTTGGCGGATTGCTTGACGTTGCGGGCGGCGGCCAGTTTGAGCAGTCGCGGGTCGCAGCAGATCTGACGCAGCTTCAGCAGCGCGTCGAGAAACACGATGTGGCTCTTGGCAAGACCTTTGCGGGCGATTTCCTGGCGCACCTTGTCGTGCATCAGGGCGCGCACGGTCTCATAGAGGTCGCGCTGGTCGCCGTCGAGGCGGATGCGTTCCAGGATCTCAGTCTTGGGCGGCAGCTCGCCAGCGACCTCCTCTTTGGTCCGGCGCAGCAGGAATGGCTTCAGCCGGCGCGTCAGAAAAGCCTGGGCTGCCTTGTCGCCATGCTTTTCGATCGGCGTGCGGAAGGTGCGACGGAAGGTCGTCTCGTCGCCGAGCAGGCCAGGCGACAGAAACTCGAACAGGCTCCAGACTTCGCCGAGATGGTTTTCGAGCGGCGTGCCGGTCAAGGCCAGGCGGTGGCGCGCCTTGATCTTGTGGGCGATCGCGCTGACAGCGGCGCGCGGGTTTTTGATCGCCTGCGCCTCGTCGAGAATGGCCGCGTGGAAGCTGTGCTTGAGCAGTTCGCGCTGATCGCGCCCCAGAAGGGGGTAGGTCGTCAGAACGACGTCATGGCTGGCGATCTCGCCGAACGCCTGCTTACGGTCCAGACCGTGCAGGGTCAGCAGTTTGAGGTCGGGGGCAAAGCGCGCGGTCTCGGCCTGCCAGTTTGGCAGAACGCTTGTCGGGGCCACGATGAGCGCCGGGGTAACGAGCCGGCCGGCCGCCTTTTCGCGCGCCAGGAAGGCGAGCGCCTGCACGGTCTTGCCGAGCCCCATGTCGTCGGCCAGGACGCCGCCAAATCCGGCCGCGCGCAGAAATTCAAGCCAGGCCACTCCTGCGGCCTGATAGGGCCGCAGCGCGGCTTTGAAGGTCGGCGGCGGCGGTGCGTCCGCCGGGAGGCGCCCGGCCTGGAGGCTGCGTCCGAGGGTGGCGAGGCGCTGCGCTGCGGCCGCCCAGGCGACGTCCGCGCCGAGGGTGTCGACAAGGCCTGCGAGCTGATGGGCCTGGGCGCGGTGCAGGCCGATCCTGGCGCCCGGCGGCTGGTCGGCGCGCGGGCCGATCAGCTCGAACAGGGCGCGCAGGATCGGCGCGACCCGGGCGCCTGGCAGCGCCAGCAACCGCCCGTCGGGCAGGGGCTGGTAAAGCTTCAAGGCGGCGCAGCGGGTCAGAAACTCAGCCTGCGCGCCGGGTTCGCTGGACAAAGCGAGTTCGCCGGCCCAGCTCGGCAGGCGCCCCAGCATGGCTGCGAGCTGGCGGGCGAGATCAATGCGCACGCCGTCGAAGGTGACGCCGATCTCGAATGAGAACCAGTCGATCCCGGCGCCTTCGCCGATGTCGGCCCACCACGCGACGTCGCCCTCGGCAATGCGGTAGGGGTAGTCCTGCGCCATCGCGATGAGCCAGCCCTCCTGGCGCAGAGCGGGCGCCGCCTCGCCCGAGAAGGCGATGAAACGCTGCGTGTCCTGCAGCGTATCCACCACCTCGCGTGGCGACCTCAGATTGGTTGCGCCAGGCGCCAGGACGAAAGCGCCGGTGGTCTCGGGGGTCGGCGTCAGGATGCTCGCGCCGATCGGCAGGAACCCTGTCTCGACGAGACGCGCGCGCGCTCTGGCCTCGGCGGCGTGGTCGCGCGGCGCCACGATCAGGCTGTCGTTCTCAAGCCACTCGAGCTGTTCGCCAGGCGCGCCGCTGGCGATGCTGATGTCGCCATAGAGGAAGGACAAGCGCGCCATGGGCGCATCGACGCCGAAGCGGCTTCTCGCGTCGCGCAGGTACGCCGCATAAGGGTAGCGCACTTCGGACCGGCCCATGAACACCTCGAGGCGCGGGCGCGGCGTGACAGCGCGCCGGACGACCGACTGCGGCGGGGCGGGCAGCGGCACCTGATCTGCGAGGTCAAGCGCGGCGAGGCGTTTGCCGAAGGCGGCGCAAAACGCGTGCGCCACCGTCGGCGTCACGTCGGGCAGTTCGGCGAGGTGCTGCGCCAGCGGTTCGGGCAGGCCGAGATCGAGCGGCCCGACCAGTCCGGCGGCTGCGTCGACATAGAGGGGCGGGGTTGTCGGCAGGACGGCGTCGATGGCCCCCGGTTGGGGCTCGTCTGGTGCGCCAGCGCCGCCAGGCACGGGCGGTGACAGGGGTCGCGGCGCATCCCGGTCAGCGGCGTCGGGCGGGACGAGCGTGAAGGCGAGGCGCTGGCGCCCGCCAGCCAGGGTGCGCCACTGTGCGATGGCGCGCCGCGCCGGTCCTTCGCGCAGCGTCGCACCGTGAACGGTCTCAAGCCGGCAGCGCCCGGTGGCGAGCGCCCGGGTGATGATGCGTCCCCAGATCGGGTCGGCGCCGATCAGTGCGCTGCGGAAGCCGGTGTAGGCGCTACGGCGTTTCGCCCAGTCGATGTCGGCAAGGATTTCGCGGTCGCTGGCGCGCAGAAATTTGGCGGGTTGGGCGGACGGACTGTTCGAGGCGTGGAAGGGCTTGGTCGCGCCAAAGGCGCCGGACTTGAGCAGATAGGCGCTCATTGGCTGGAACGACGCCATGGGACGCACGTCATTGGCGCCGCGCTGCACGCTGATGACATAGACAAGACGCGAGCGCAGATCATCGGGATAGGGTTCGTCGACGTCGCCAGCGAGGCTTTCATCCAGTCTCGCGAGCCAGACCTGCAGCGGTCCGGAGAGCGCCTCGCTCCACTGCGGGGCCGGTGCGTCTGGGGGCAGCGCCCCTGCAGCCGGAGCACCCGAAACCTCGGTCGCCACACCCTGAGCGCCTGCCGCCTGATTGCCGGGGGCGCCAGCGCCATCGGCCTCGGCGGCTTGGGCGCCTGGCGCGCCCGGCGCGGCAGATCCCTCGGATTGGGCCCGCGCACTGAGGTCTTTTTGCGCGGCGATGAGCAGGGCCACGACATGTTTGCAGTTTCCGCCAACCGGACACGAACATGTGCTTTTCTGAGAGCGCGGCCCGAAGGCGACCGATTGCCGGTAGGACGTGCCGCCTGTTCCGACGACGCGACCCTGAAGACTGCTGGCGTCGGGCGCGATGCTCCACTCCACGACTGCGCCGGCATCGAACAGGTTTCGGCCACGCTGCAGTGTCATGGACGGAAACCTGCGGAAGATGTGGTCGAAATTCACAGACGCCATTCCGGTGTTTTGGCTGCGCGCCACTGTGACGTGTTCTGGCAGACTCGTCAGCCGCGCGCCAGTGCAGCAGGACAATCGCGGCCGGCCTGGTGGCATCGCCATCACTGGAGATCGAGGGCTCAGGAGGTCCGGATCGCCAGCATCA
>JBILMQ010000236.1:0-5871 GCA_044375455.1 Caulobacterales bacterium
CCAAGACGCCGGACGTGGTCTTGGCGCCGCCGCGCGCGCCGCTTTACGCCCCGCAGGAACTTGATGGCGTGCCGCCCGTCGATGTGCGCCAGCCCTACGATGCACGCGAGATCATCACCCGCATTGTCGACGGGTCGGTATTTGACGAGTTCAAGAAGCTCTACGGCGAAACGCTGGTGACGGGTTTCGCACACATCAACGGCATGCCCATCGCCATCCTTGCCAATAATGGCATCCTGTTTTCCGAAAGTGCGCTCAAGGGCGCCCATTTCATTCAACTTGCGGCCCAGCGCCGCATTCCGCTCCTGTTCCTGCAGAACATCACAGGCTTCATGGTGGGTGCGAAGTATGAAGCAGGCGGCATCGCCAAGGACGGCGCCAAGCTGGTCACCGCAGTCGCCACAGCGCGTGTTCCCAAAATCACCGTGGTGGTCGGCGGCTCCTATGGCGCAGGCAATTACGGCATGTGCGGGAGAGCGTATTCCCCGCGTTTCCTATTCCTGTGGCCGAACGCCCGCACCAGCGTGATGGGCGGGGAGCAGGCAGCGAGTGTGCTCGCCACGATCCGGCGCGACAACATCGAGGCCAAGGGCCGCGCCTGGAGCGCGCAAGACGAAGAAGCCTTCAAGGCCCCGATCCGCGCCAAGTATGAGGAGGAGGGCAGCCCATACTTCTCCACCGCCCGCCTGTGGGATGACGGCGTCATTGCGCCTGCCGACACGCGCCGCGTGGTCGCCCTTGCACTGTCGGCCTGCCTTAACGCGCCGATCGGCGGCACGAAGTTTGGCGTGTTTCGCATGTAGCAAGGCGCACCCGTCCTGCTGCGGAGACGAGGCGACAAGCCCTCTGGCACGCGCCTTTGTCTGCGCGGCGCCGGCGCGAGGCTCGCCCCATGATGCGCGGTCTGGGAAGCTCCTTCATGGCCGCGTCGTGAGGGGCGTGGGGTCAAACGCGCATCATAGAACAGGGGGCGGCGCATGTGCCGGGTCTGGAGGGCGGGGCCAGGAGTGTGCAGGCAGGCAAGGCGAGGGTGGGCGCTGCGCTCCTCAACCCGTCCTGCAAGACTGCAGATCGGCAAATCTGGGCAGTCCCAGTGCAGCCTGACGGCAGTGCAGGCCCCTTGCAGTTCAGGGCGTGTGTCCTGTCGCGCCGCTTACTGGAAAGTCCCGCTCGAACTCAGGCCGCGCAGCGCGAGCGGCGCAGGCGGGCTTTGACGCTGACCTGACGCGCCCTGACGGTCGGCAGGCGCCGTTGTCGCAGGCGCCTGGGCAACGTCCGGGTGCACGCGGTAGGTGAAAGGCGCGGTCGGTCGGGGCGTGAGCCTGCGCGCGGCCGGGGCCGCAGGCAGAACTTGCCGCGCCGCTGCGCTCGGCGCTGCGGTGGTCGGGGACTGGGCGAGGGGGCCCGCAGCCAGCACGGGGCTGGCGCGCCCGCGCGCCTCAGCCACCGCGGTCGGGGTCGAAAGACAGGGACTGGCGCCCATGCCATACAAGGTCGAAATGAATTCGAAGATGATCTGATCGACCATGGTCCGCACGGCAGTCTGCACCGGTTCCATCGCGCGCTGCCCGCCGCCGATATCCACCACGGTACCGTCGAGAAAGGCAAACACGCCGGCCCGTATTTCACGGCCGACCACTTGCTTGCGCAGACTGCGCACAGCAAGGACCTCGCTTGAGCGAGCGTCGACCATGCGCAGGTCAAGAGCGACGTCCACCACGTAATCGCCGCCGCCCAAGGTCAGCGATCCGCTGCGGCTGGTCGTGCCGCCGCCGAAACCTTCTACGCCGCGGGATCGGATATTGGGATTAAATTCGCTGAGGCCACCGATGATATAGACATCCGCCCCCTGAAGTTCTCCGTTTTTCACCGACCGAACGACCTGGTCGCTGTCCCGGACAAGTCCGCTGCGTGCGTAATCCATTTCAACCTGAATGACGCCCATGTCATAGCGCTCGACGAGGCGCACGCCAGCTTCAGACAGCGCCGTGATGGCCATCAGCGTCGCGCCTTGCGTGAGTTTGCGGCCGTTGTCCCGATCCTGTGCACCGGTCATGTCGGTGATAAGCCCGACCGCAACTCGCGGAGGCGCGTAGTCCTGACTGCGCACATGTCCCGCGAGGCAGCGCAGTGCACTGGAATAAGCCGTCTTGACCGTTTGGGCTTCCGGTCCGACCAGTGGCGCTACGGGTGCGGGAGGCGGCGAGGAGGACGCGCATCCCGCCGTGAACACAGCGGCCGTCGCAAGCACCAGGGGCACGATACGCATGTCAGTAGCGCCTTCCATTGGCGGTCGAGATCTGGTTGCCGTTATTTTGCATTTGCACGAACAGGGTCGTGTTCGACACGTTTGAGACGGAGACGGAATTGCCGACCGCGGTGGCTGCAAGCGTTGGCCGGGGCAGTGTCACGCCCGTGGATGCGTCCGCACGGCCCGGGCGTGTCCAGCGCCCCGGGGCATATCCCCCGGCATATCCGCCACTGCGATCCTGCAGGTCGACCGGTCGGCCATTCACGACGATGCGTACGCCAGAATTGTCGCGTCCCGCCGCATAGAAGGGCTCAGAGTAGCTGGTGTCGTCCATGCCGTAGGGGCGCGTCATCGCGTCATCCGGCTGAGCCTGCGCCGTCTGCGCTGCACAGAGCCAAAAGCCGACAGAAAGCAACGCGCCTGCGCGTCGTGTGTTGGCAGTCCAGAAATGAAACATGGCGTTTCTCACGTTTTCGCTTGAACGTCACCAAGCAAAGGACATGCCGCCTGCAGCCCCATGAAGGCCGAGCGACTGTCCTGTCAAAAGACGCGCCGCGCGAGTCCTCCGGGGCGTGCGTCCGATCGCCGACGCGCATACAAAGGGGCCCGGGCCGAACGGCCCGGGCCCCATGCAGCCAGCTGATCGATGGATACGCTGCGGGTGATTACTGCGGCAGGTTCGTGATTGACACGGAATTGCCGATGGCGGCCGCCGTTGCGCTGACGGACCCGGTCACATCGCCAAGATCAAGGTTGGTCACCGCCAGCACATCAGCCCGGTTGATCTGATTGCTGTTCACGGTGAGACGCGCCTGGGAGGGAAGCGTCGTCACACTGAGCGAGTTGGAAATGGCGGCGGTCGTTGACCTGATGTCGCCAGTGATGTCGCCCAGAGAAAGGTTGGAGATAGCTGTCGGATCATAATTGGCATACTGCGTGTTGTTGATCGTGACCTTGTGCGCGTGTTCGACATTGAAAGAGGCCGTGTTCGCGATCGCCGCCGAGGTCAGCTGCGAGTCTCCCACCACGTTGTGCATGTCAACGTTGAGGGTTGAACGGGCGTCGCCGAAGAAACGCTGATAATTGTTTGCCGTGAGATCGCCCGTGACTTCAGCCGAAAGAGAGTTTGCAATGGCCGCTGACGTTGCAGAGATTGCTGCGCCGTCGTTGCCGGTGATGTCGCCGCCGCTCAGGTTCAGGACTGAATTCACGCCATGGCCGTTGGAATAGACTTGTGAAGAGTTGATCACGGATCCGCGATTGGCTGGATTGACGCCTTGCGTCTCATCGATCACCACCGATGCCGAGTTGCCGATCGCAGCCGCCGTCGCCGTGAGTGATCCAAGCGCATCATGCGCCTCGGCATTGAGAACCGCAGTTGCCGCGCTGCCATTGAGCTGGTGGTTGTTAACGCGCGATGCGCCCCCGAGCGCGGCGGAGAATGAGTTGCCGATGCCTGCCGCCGTCAGCGTGACGTCCTCGGTCACGGATTGAACGCTTGCATTCAAATGTGCGCGGGTCTGGGCCCAGTTCTGCTGGCTGTTGTTGACCGCGTTATCTTTGGCGCCAGCGAGCGCGGGGCCTGCATGAAGAGCAAGCGTGAGCAAGACTGCGCCTGAGGTGAGAAGTATTTTACGCACGGGTTTTCTCCATCTTTGGCCGAACAGAGACGAAAGCCAGCACTCAGAACACAGCTTCCTGGGAAGGTCCGGCCGTCGCACCGGCCAGCCAACGCAAGGATCGCGCCAGGGCATTCGTGTTCTGGCGCAGGACGCCGCAGCGCGCGTCGGACCATAAGGAAGGCCGCCTCGGCGGGCGCCTGTCCCGTGGCGCATGCCATCTGCAGAACAGCCCTGCGCGAGCGCGAAAGACGCGCGCGCGCCACCGCACACACTGCGGTTTTCGCAAGCAACCAAGAGATAAGGGCCCGCAAGGCGCATCCGTCAGCACAGGGCCTCGCGGGCGCCCGCGCGCGGCCCAGGAGGCCGCGAGCGTGTGCAGGCGCTTCTGGCCGGCGTATCTCGCCGCAGGCCTCCAAGCGCTCAGCCGAGGCGCACCATCGGTGCAAAGCGCCCAAAATGATGCGGTGATCGCGGGATGATTATTCAGCCCTGTCCTGTTTCGGAGCAGTCTGATCGCCCTCAGGCGTCCAGCCCGGTTCGCTCGGCAGGCCGACCATCGCTGCAAGGTGAAGCATGGTGGTGTTCAGGTCTGTCTCAAGCCCGGGCTGCGTAAGACCGTAAAGCACAATCAACCGGCCCGCAGCGGTCTCGCGGGCCAGCACGATGGCGCGGTGCGCCGGTGCGCCGCCCGGCGCCAGGAACCGGTTTGACACCATGGAGCCGCGCCGTCTCGGTGGTCCAAGCGGGATCAGCTCCCCGACGGCCGGCAGGAGAAGCGTCGGCAGGACCAACGTTTGGGAAAAGCGTTCCTGAGCGCTGGCGAGCGTTCCGTCTTCGGCCACGATGACGATGCTGCTCACGCCGTCCGGTCCACGCACCGAAATGCGCGCCGCGTCCGGCGCCTGGACGATCCAGCCTGGGGGGGCGACAAGGCCAACGCCGCGCTGGGGAATGGGGCCTTGCGCCCTGGCGCCCGCCACAGAGGCGAGGAACGCCCCGCCAAGCGCCAGGCACAGCCTGCCCGCGGCGTTTCTCAGGCGCACCCCGCGAAACAGGCGCATGCCGGCGCTGTTTCTGTTCGCCTTGAACATGTCTGCCTCGTCAAAGTCGCCCCAGAGGCCTGCGGCACAGCAAGACCTATACCACGACCGCGTCGCCGCCCCGACCGGCGCCGGCGTCGCCGCTCAGACGGCGGGGCCGCGACGCTTCAGACAGCGCTGCAGCCGGCGTCGTCTCAGGGGGCGGGCAGGGCCGCTCCGGCCAGATGCGCCTGAAGCGCTGCGATGCGGTTTGCATCAGACGGGTGCGTGCTCAGCCATTCGAGCGGTTTTTCGCCGGGCTGTTCGGTCATCCGGCGCCAGAACGTGAGCGCTGCGCTGGGATCATAACCAGCCGCGCCCATGAGATCGACGCCCAGACGGTCGGCCTCATACTCGTGCTTGCGCGAGTAGGGCAGGAGCACGCCAAACGTCACCCCGGCGCCAAGCGCGGCGGCGGCTTCCTCCTGAAATGGAATCTCGCTTTCGCCGATCGCCATCTGACCGAGCATCACCGCAAGCTCGGCGAGCATCGCCTGGCTCATCCGCTCGGCGGCATGGCGGGCGATCACGTGACCGACTTCATGCCCCATCACCGCTGCGAGTTGGTCGTCATTCTCGAACAAATCGAAAATCCCTCGGAAGAAGCCGACCTTGCCGCCTGGCAAGACAAACGCATTGACCGCCGGATTGTCGAAGACGACGAACTCCCACGACGTACCGGTCAGACCGGAGGCGTCGACAATCCGGCGTCCGACGTCGGTGAGACGCCGCGCCAGCGCTCCGCCTGTCGGCTGTTCCTGCGCCAGGATCTCGCGCCAGGATGCCTCTGCCACGTGCGCAAGCTGCTCTTGCGTGACGATCATCAGCTGTCGCCGGCCAGTCTCGCCGTTCGGAGAACAGCCAGTTGTGTGGCCCACGAGCACCCCGACGGCTCCTGCCGCCAAGCCCTCAAGAATCC
>JBILMQ010000237.1:0-5865 GCA_044375455.1 Caulobacterales bacterium
CGAAGTTCGTCAAGATCCTCCCGGACCCGTGCGCGCACTGTCAGCGTGCCGCGGGCACGGTCTTCGGGTTTCTCGACAATGCTGAAAAATCCGTAGCGTGATAATATCCACATCGCAGCAGCATCCTTTCCGCTGTGCCAATAACTCAGCTGTGCCCATAACTCAGCTCTGCAATGCTTCAGACCTGTGCAAAAATCAACTCTGCTCCAGCTTCAGTTTGGCGCAAATTTCAGTTTTGCACATGTGAGACAAATCACAAATGGTCGGCGCATCCGGACCACTTACCCAGTCGCGACTGCGATCATCGTGAGAGCCGGCCCGCAAGGTCATGCTGCTGGTAAAGCGCGCCGCCGTTAGCGTGACGCAGTTGCATCGGCCACACCATGTGCGGTTCAATGCAGCCGGGATCGGGGCTGCGGGCCTGGGTCCTCTGGCCAGCGCAGGAACCGAGCGGGGGCGGCACGCGGATCGCACGAAGCAGCGGAGTACGTCTGTGTCCACTCCTCCTCAGCCCATGGTGCATCCCCGCCTGAATGATCACGGGGTCGCGGTAACCATCCGCAGGCCGTCCCGCGCCACATCCGCGCAGACGTGGGCCGACGCTTCGGCGGTGGCGACCTGGACGCCAGGATCGCCCGCGCCGCAGCGCCTCAATGGGTGTGCGCTGTCGGCCTGGAAGCCCCCGACAGACGTCGCCGGCTGGCGCGCGGTCGCGGGACAGAATGATGCGGTCGCAGCGCAGGACGCCGGACGCCCCCTCGCAAAGACGGGCGCTGGCTCCGCTAAAAGGCCCAGCGCCGGCGTCCTGATCGTCGAACCGGATGGGCGGATCTGGCTCGTCCATCCGACCAATCAGTTCGGCGGCTATGTGGCGACCTTTCCGAAAGGTTCCCTGGAACCCGGCATGTCGCTCCAGCAGACCGCGATCCGGGAAGCCTTCGAGGAGAGCGGTCTGCATGTCCGGATCATCGCCTGGCTCGACGACGTGGAGCGCTCCACCTCCTTAGCGCGTTTCTATGTCGCCGAGCGGGTAGCAGGCACGCCGGCCGACATGGGCTGGGAAACACAAGCGGTCAGCCTCGCCCCGCTGGATGCGGCGGAATCCATCCTGACCGCCAGTGTCGACAAGGCGCTGCTCGCCGCCCTGCGCCGTTGGAGCGCCTGAGACCAAAGATACCGCATCGCTGCGCCGCCCCGGCTCACTGGCCGGGCGTGGTGAGCCGACGCGCCGGGTGCTGCGCAGATCCCAATCCCAGATCTGGGGCTGGACCTGCGCGCGGTCCTTGCTGAACATGGTCTGCACGCGAGCGAAGTCGGCGGCGTGCGACGGCGACCGCTCAGACCAAAGTCGAGCAATAACGCAATTCCAGCAGCACAGCGCGTCGGCGCCGAGGCTCGTGTCGCCGGGGCGGAGCATGCCAAAGGTCGGCGCGCGGAGCGACGTCATCGTATGGGCGGCGCCGCTTTTGCCATGGCGGCCGGGCTGTTCTGCAGCGCCCAGGCCCCGCCCAGGTCGTCAAACCCACCAACCTTCTTCAGCCCGTTCGGCGGCAGCCTCGAAATCGCGGATCGGACAGACACCCCCTGTGCAACCAAGTGCTCCGTTAGCAGTCCAGTCGCCGCGCCGGATGCACAGCAGGCTGATGCTGCAGGCGACGCTCCAAAGGCCGGTACGCCTGCCTGTCCGCACGACGCGCCCCGTCTCGCCTGTGCCGGCCTCTGCATGGCCGCGCCGTGAACCGTCTTGATCCGTCGAGACTGAGGGACCCCATGCTTTCCCATGGCGGCTGACACGGACGTCCGCACATTGATCCCGGAACGCGCAAGGGCGATCACGCTGCCGTCGCGCCGTTGCCGCCGCCTGCGCCAGTCGGCAAAAATCTATAGCGCGGCCCGCTCGGCCCAGCCTCATAGAGCATGTCCGACTGCAGGGCCGGTCAGGGCTTTGCCTGATTCTTTGACCTGGGGCAGAACCGTGCTGATTTCGAGGCTGCTTGCAGGGTTCTGATGCGCGGCGCCGCCGGCCAATGCTGGGATGTCGTCCGGTCGCATCCGGCCGCGCGCTCTTGCCCACAGATCGGCCTCCAGAAAGCTCCCGGATCGCCCACCGCCCGCGCGCCGCCGACCCGGGATCGCCGCCGCTTGTCACCCATTGCCGGCCCCGTGTGGTTGCTTACAGTGTCGGCGCACCTGACACGCCCCTGGAGAACCGGACATGAGCGAGCCTGCGGCATTTCCCCCTGACTATGTCCCGCCGAAGGTATGGGAGTGGAAGAAGGGCTCGGGAGGTCGGTTCGCCAACATCAACCGACCCATCGCAGGCCCGACGCATGAGAAAGATCTGCCGGTCGGGCGCCATCCGCTGCAGCTTTACTCGCTCGCCACGCCCAACGGCGTGAAAGTCACGGTCATGCTTGAGGAACTCCTCGCCCTCGGACACGCCGGCGCCGAGTACGACGCCTGGCTGATCCGCATCAACGAAGGCGATCAGTTCTCGAGCGGATTTGTCAGCGTCAACCCGAACTCCAAGATCCCCGCCCTGCTTGACCGCGCCACGCCGACGCCGACCCGGGTGTTCGAATCCGGCGCCATCCTGCTTTATCTGGCGGAGAAGTTCGGGGCGTTCCTTCCCAGCGACCTGTCGAGCCGCGCTGAGGTGCTGTCCTGGCTGTTCTGGCAGATGGGGTCCGCACCCTATCTCGGCGGCGGCTTCGGTCACTTCTATGCCTACGCACCGATCAAGATCGAATACGCCATCGATCGGTTCGCCATGGAAGCCAAGCGCCAGCTCGACGTTTTGAACCGTCGTCTCGCCGAGAGCCCCTATCTCGGCGGTGCAGAATATTCGATCGCCGACATCGCCGTCTGGCCTTGGTACGGCGCCCTTTCCAAAGGCCTCGTCTATGAGGCTGGGGAGTTCCTCCAGGTGAATGACTATGTGCACGTGCAACGGTGGACGGACCGGATCGCCGAGCGTCCAGCCGTGCAGCGCGGTCGTATGGTCAACCGAGTGTGGGGCGATCCGGCAAGCCAGCTGCATGAGCGTCATGACGCCAGCGATTTTGACCTCAAGACAGCCGACAAATCGATCTGATCCAGCCGCCTGGTCCGGTCGACAGGGCCCGGCTCCCGATCAGCAGGACCCGATCGGCAGGACCCGATCAGCAAGCCTCGACAAACTGGTCCGGCGAGCTGGTTGGGCGAGCTGGTCCGACACGCAGGGTCTGGCGAGGCCGCCGCCAGGGGCCGTGTATCCGCTGTGCGCGCCGCGCGCCGCATGGAGCGACGGGGCAGCGCCGTAATGTCGCCCTTCTTGCGCGGCACGGGCTCGGGAGAAGGGGGCGCACCCCGGCGGCGAGCGTGGGCACAGCAGCCTCTTGGCAATCCCTGCGCAGCAGGCCGCAGCACCAGATCCCGAGAGGAGGGGGTGAACGGGCATGAACAGATCAGGTTTCTGGTCACACTGCGCCCTGCAGGCCACGCTCCGGGCCGCAATCTCGGTCCTGGCGATGTGCGGGGCATGCATCCCCACACATGCCCAAACGACCGAGCGGCGTCTGCCCTCGAGCCAGGCGGAGATCCAGCAAAGCTATGCGCCGATCGTGCGCAGCGCGGCCCCTGCAGTGGTCAATGTCTATTCCCAGCGCATCGTGCGCCAGGCCTGGCGCTCGCCCTTCGCCGATGACCCGGTGTTTCGCCGCTTCTTTGGCGAGGCTGCGCCGCAGGAACGGGTGCAGAATGCGCTGGGCTCCGGCGTGATCGTGCGCGCCGACGGGGTCATTGTGACCAACAATCACGTCGTCGATGGCGCCGACCAGTTGCGCGTCGTGCTGGCGGACAGGCGCGAGTTTGAAGCCAAGCTCATCCTCGCCGATGCGCGCACCGACCTCGCTGTGCTGCGGATCAACCCAGGCGTGGAGCAGTTGCCGACCCTAAGGTTTTCCGACACGAGCAAAGCGGAAGTCGGCGACCTTGTCCTTGCGATCGGCAATCCATTCGGCCTTGGCCAAACCGTCACCAGCGGCATCGTCTCGGCCCTGGCGCGCACGGACACCGGCATCAGCGATTTCTCGTTCTTCATTCAGACCGACGCGGCGATCAATCCGGGCAATTCAGGCGGTGCGCTGGTCGACATGGCCGGGGCGCTGATGGGGGTCAATACGGCGATCTATTCGCGCAGCGGCGGCTCCAACGGCGTTGGCTTCGCAATTCCAGCCGAAATGGTGCGCCGTGTGGTCGAAAGCGCGATCAATGAGGGCCGCGTCGTGCGGCCTTGGCTTGGCGTGAAGGGACAGGCGGTGACCGCAGACATTGCGCGCACGCTCGGCCTCGCACGTCCTGTCGGCGTCCTGGTCAGCGATCTCTTTCCCGGCGGACCCGGAGAGCGCGCCGGTGTGCGCCGCGGCGATGTGGTCACCAAGGTGGACAGCCAGGAAGTGTTCGATGAGCAGGGCCTGCGCTATCTCGCCGCCACCCGCCGGCCTGGCGAGACTGTGAGCGTCGAGGTCTTGCGCCAGGGACGCGCCCTGACGCTGTCCGCCCGCGCCGTCGCCCCGCCGGAAACACCGCGCCGCGACCTGCGCCAGATCCGCACCAATGGCCCGCTCGATGGCGCAGTGGTGATAAATCTCTCGCCCGCTGTCGCCGAAGAACTCGGGCTCGATCCGTTCTCGGACGGCGTGCTGGTTGTCGAAAGCCGCGGCCCTGCCGCCCGCTTTCAGCTTGAACCCGGCGATCTGCTGCGTGAGATCAACGGACAGAAGGTCGAAACAACGCAGCGCCTTGAGCAACTTCTGGCGGGGGCAAGCGGCGCCACGCGCATCGTCATCGAGCGGCGCGGTCGACGGTTGGAAGGCGTTGCGCGGTTTTGATCCTGCAGCTGCGCCCCCATGATACGGCCCATGATACGCCTCATGATACGCCCAATAATGCAAAGGAGTGATCCTGCGCAGGGCGGCGTCAATAGAGCTCGACCGCTCAAGACCCGAGCCCGACGGGGGCTGGCGTTCCGACGCGCCAACCGCTAGCCAGAGAACCATGGCAGATCTCTTTGAAGCCGCCGGACTGGACAAGGCCGCCCCGCGTCCATTGGCCGACCGCCTGCGCCCGACCAGCATCGCAGCCGTCGTCGGGCAAGACCATCTGCTCGGCGCCGACGGGCCGATCGGGCGCATGCTGGCGCAGCGCCGCCTTGCTTCGATGATCCTGTGGGGGCCGCCGGGGGTCGGCAAGACAACCATAGCGCGCCTGCTCGCCAAAGAGACAGGCTTGGCTTTTGAGACGGTGTCGGCGGTTTTTTCCGGGGTCGGCGACTTGCGCAAGGCGTTTGAGGCGGCCAAGGCGCGCCGCCTTGCCGGGCAGGGGACCCTGCTCTTCGTCGATGAAATTCATCGCTTCAACCGCGCCCAGCAGGACTCCTTCCTGCCGTATGTCGAGGAGGGCGTTGTCACACTGATCGGGGCAACGACGGAGAACCCGAGCTTCGAACTCAACGCCGCGCTGCTGTCGCGCGCCCAGGTGATGGTCCTGCGACGGCTCGACGAGCGCGCGCTTGGGAATCTCCTTCAGCGGGCTGAGGAAAATGAGGGAAGACCGCTCGCCTTGACCGCATCGGCGCGCGCGTCATTGTGTGCTCTTGCGGACGGAGATGGCCGCTATCTCCTGACACTGGCGGAGGAAGTCTTCGCGATTGCACCGCAGGCGGCGCTCGATTGCGCCGATCTCGCAAGCGCCCTGCACAAGCGCGCGCCCGCGTATGATAAGAATCAAGAGGAGCACTACAATCTCGTGTCGGCGCTGCACAAAGCAATCCGCGGCTCTGATCCGGATGCTGCGCTCTATTGGCTCGCACGCATGATCGCGGGC
>JBILMQ010000238.1:0-5840 GCA_044375455.1 Caulobacterales bacterium
CTGATCGGTGGGACAAGCGCGCTGGCCCCGCGCTGGATCGACACCCTCATCATGCGCGCCGTCGACGTGATGCTGTCGATACCTGCACTGGTCCTGGCGATGGCGCTCTCCGCCGCTTTGGGGCCCGGACTCGTGAATGCCCTGATCGCGATCATCGTCGCGCGCGCGCCGGCCTATATCCGCCTCGCCAGGAACCAGACGCTCACGCTCCGCCGCGAGGCGTTTGTGGAAGCCGCTGTTGCGAATGGCGCATCCGGATCCTATGTCCTGGCGCGCCACATCGCGCCGAACATTTGTCCCGTGATGCTGATTCAGGCCGTCAGCGATATCGGCGGCGTGATTCTCGCCACCGCTGCCTTGGGCTTTGTCGGGCTCGGCGCACAGCCGCCGTCGCCCGAGTGGGGAGCGCTCGCCGCATCTGGGCGTCTCTTCTTCCTGGATTGCTGGTGGTACGCGGCGTTCCCGGGACTGGCGATCGTGCTGACGACGCTTGGCTTCAATCTCCTCGGGGACACGGTCCGGGATGGGCTGGATCCCAGGCGTGGGGTGCGACCATGACGCCGCCCGTTCTCGACATCGCCGATCTGCGCATCCACTTCGCCGGAGCGACGACATGTGCCGTCGACGGCGTGAGCCTGACAATCGCGCCCAACGAGATTTTCGGTCTCTTGGGAGAATCGGGGAGCGGCAAATCCTTGACCGCGGCAGCAGCCCTTCGCGTGGAGCCGCCGAGCGCGCTTCTGACGGCCGCGCGCCTCGACGTTTGCGGCGTTGATCTGCGCACACCGCGTGCGGCCGATCTGCGCGCCGTCCGAGGCGGGCTTGCAAGCATGATCTTTCAGGAGCCCATGACCGCGTTGGCGCCGACCCGAACGATCGGCGCGCAGATGGCGGATGCGGCCTGCGCACACGGCGCACGGTCACGACAGTCGGCCATGGCGGATGCGGCGCAGGACCTTGCCGCCGTCAACATCAAGGATCCCGAACGCGTGCTTCGCAGCTATCCGCATCAGCTTTCGGGCGGCATGCGGCAGCGCGTTCTGATCGCTATGGCGTTTGCCGGAGCGCCGCGCCTCGTCATCGCCGACGAGATCACCACGGCGATTGATCCAACGACGCGTATCGCGGTGCTTGACCTCCTCGCGACACGTGCGGCGCAGACGCGCTCCGCCATCTTGTTCATTTCCCATGATCTCGGAACCGTCGCCCGCTTCTGCGACAGGGTCGGCGTCATGCAGGCCGGGCGCCTCGTCGAAGTCGGGGGCGCGCGGGACGTCATGGCGACGCCCCAGCATCCCTATACGCAGCGGCTGAAAGCCTCCCTACCCGGCGCGGGCTCACTACGCCAGCCTCTGCTGGGCGAGGACCGGCCATGACCGCGATCCTTTCCGCCGAGTCTGTCGCCATCCGGTATGGCGCGGCATCCGACGCACAGAGCCATCTGGCCGTGCGCGACATATCCCTGGAAATCCAGGCAGGAGCCGCATTTGGCCTCATCGGCGAATCCGGTTCGGGAAAAACGTCCCTGGCGCGCACGCTCGCCGGACTGCAAACGCCAAGCGCGGGGCGGGTTGTTTTCGACGGCGAGACCCTCACGGCCGCACACACGCGCATGCCGGCCTTTCGACGGAGCATTCAGTTCGTCTACCAGGACAGTGCGTCGGCTCTCAATCCGCGCATGGCCAACTGGCGCTGCGCGACCGAGCCTGCCCACCTGATCGATGGCGTGACAGGCGACGAACGCCGTGCGCTTGCTGAGACCTTGTTTGCGCGTCTTCGCCTGCCGCGAACCGCGCTCGATGGCTTTCCGCATGCGCTTTCCGGCGGCCAACGGCAAAGACTGGCGCTCGCGCGCGCGCTCTCGACGTCGCCGCGCCTCATCATTCTCGACGAACCGACGTCGGCTCTGGACGCAATCATTCAGGCCGCGATCCTGGACGAACTCCTCGCCCTCAGTCTCGCCGGTGTCGGCCTCCTTCTCATTTCGCACGACGTGGCTGTCGTCCGGCACTTGTGCACTGAGGTGGCGGTGATGAAGAATGGCGAACTGATCGAGCGGGGCCCGACGGACACCGTCCTGACATCGCCCGGCACCGCGTATGCGCAGGCGCTGATCGCGGCCGCCAACCTTTAGGAAAAACCGCCATGCGCCGGATTTTCACGGCCTCCGTCCAGACCGAAACGAACACCTTCTCCCCCCTGCGCACCGGGCTTACCGAACTTCGCGAATTCTACGTCGCGCCGGGAACGCATTCGGACGCGCCGACGCTCTACACCGCCCCGTTGACGATCGGCCGACGCGTGTGCGCAGCGCGGAACTGGGCGCTGACCGAAGGCCCATGCTATGGAGCACACCCCGGCGGCCTGATCCGGCGTGACGCCTGGGAGACCGTGCGCGACGACATTCTCGCCAATGTCGCCGCGGCAGGCCCGCTGGACGCCGTCGCGCTCGGCCTTCACGGTGCGATGGCGGCGGATGGCTACCCCGATTGCGAAGGTGACCTTCTCACCCGATTGCGCGCGATCGTCGGGCCTGCGTGCGTCATCGGCGCGACCCTTGATCCGCACGCGCATCTCTCGCGCGAAATGACCGACGCAGCTGATGTGCTGATCGCCTTCAAGGAGTATCCGCATACCGACGGAGTAGAACGCGCCGAAGATCTTTGGCGCATCCTGGAAGACACCCTCGACGGCGCCGTCCGCCCCCACATGCACGTCGCCGACTGCGGGATGATGGACATGTTCTTCACGCCGGTCGAGCCGGCGGCATCTTTCGTGCGCGAGATGACGGCGCTCGAGTCCGAGCCTGGCATTCTGTCCGTGTCGCTGATCCACGGATTTCCCTGGGGCGACGTTCCGGATTTCGGAACCCGCACGCTCGTCGTCACCGACGGCGCAAACCCGCGTGGCGCGGCAGTGGCGCAGGCACTGGCCGAACGTGTCTTTGGGATGCGCGGCAAAGCCCGCACGCCGTTGATCTCGGTCGCGCAGGCCGTGGCGATGGCGCACGCGCATACGGCTTCTACACCGCTCGTCCTGGCGGATTTCGCGGACAATGCCGGCGCCGGCGCGCCCAGCGATTCCACATACCTGATCGGCGGGTTCATTGACGCCGGCATCGCCAATGGCGGCGCCGCCTTCATCTTCGATCCGGTCGCCGTCCAGATCGCCAAGGCGGCGGGTGTCGGCGCGCGCTTTCCTCTGCGCGTCGGTGGCAAGACGTGCACGTTCTCGGGCCCGCCGCTTGATCTCGACGTGGAGGTTGTTGCGCTCGCCGAAAATGCCGAGCACGACGTGAAGGTCGTGCGCGTCGCCCTGGGCGATGTCGCCGTCGTTCGCGGTCCCGGTGATTTCGACCTCGTTCTGACAAGCAAACGCAGCCAGTGCTTCGCGCCGAATGCGTTCAGCGTTTTTGGCGTCGATCCCCGCAAGAAACGCGTCCTCGTCGTGAAGTCGATGCAGCACTTCTACACGGGCTTCAGCCGCATCAGCCGCGACATCGCCTATGTCGGGACACCGGGCGTCGCCTCGCTGGATCTGAACGCCCTGCCGTTTACCCAGGTGCGCCGCGACCTCTGGCCCTTCACTGGCTAGAGGGGCGCGCCGATCCGCCAAACCCAAAGGATCACGGCGATCGTCGCCAGCGACAACGCGAGAGCCGCTGCATGACCGCGGGCGAGACGGCCGGAGACCGTCGGTCTACGGATCGAGGCCGGCGCGAACACGCGAACCGCAAGTGCCGTCGCAGCGATCGCGGCGATCGCCATGACGCCCGCGAGCACGTGGAATCGCAGCACCTCCCCGGCCTGCATAAGTTCAACGAGCGAACGCCCGGAAGGGCTCGGCGCAAAGAGCGCAGCAAGCCCGATGAGGGGCGTGCAGGCCCCAAGGATCGCGATCGGGCGCACCCGCGTCGGCGGCCAGAAAATGGCGGCAAACCCAGTCAGCGCGACGATACCGGCTGCAAGCAGGACGGCGCGTTGCGTGGATGGGTCATCGACGCCATCGACCTTGCGCGCCGCGCCAAGCCGCGTGCGCATCACGCCGTCACGCACGACGATGACGTCACGCCCGCTCGCGGCGCCGGCGTCGCGCTCGAACACGCCGGGAGCGGTTTGCAGATAAGGCCCCTTTTCGCCGACGAAGAGACCGGCCGGAGACACGCGGATCGTCTTGATCGCACCCAGTCCGAACAGCGCCTCGGGCGTCGACCG
Source organism: Caulobacterales bacterium (assembly GCA_044375455.1). Classification (GTDB taxonomy): domain Bacteria; phylum Pseudomonadota; class Alphaproteobacteria; order Caulobacterales; family Aquidulcibacteraceae; genus JBEIHX01. Next base: position 4,215 of record JBILMQ010000238.1, read on the forward strand.
CGGCCGACGCTCCTCGAGATAGCGCCCCGCCGCCGAAGCGGGTGGCGGGGCGATCGCCACCAGAGGCGCATACACCCTGGGACCAAGTGCGGCCGCCAATGCGCCGTCCCGCAGCGCGCCATAGTCGAACGGCTGCGTTCCGCCCGACCACGCGATGAAGATGCCGATCCCCTGTTCCGGCGCGAGGATCAGCCAGGCGCCCACGCCCGGAAGCCCGCCCGCATGCTCCAGGATCAGCGCATTGCCCCAGGATGATCGAGTCCAGAACATTGCGATCGAATCCAAAGCCGGATCGTTGGAGAAAGCTGGCCGCTCAAGCAGGTCGAGGGCGACCGGCGTCAGCACGTCAGGTCGACGTCCGAGCATTGCTTCCATGAAGCGGACCATGTCGGCGCCCGTCGTCTGCACCGAACCAGTGGGCGCAAACATCGGCGCGTTGAATGCATGACTGATCTTGCGCGCGCTGGCGTAGCCGGTGACGAGATCGGGCCCGCCGGTGGGATCGTAGTTCAACGTCGTCGCCGTCATGCCCAGGGGGGCGAAGATCTGATCGCGCAGGATCGCCTGGAAGGGTGCGCCGCCTTTGTGGTCCTCCAGCGCAGCGCCCACCAGGATCGGGTCGAAGTTCGCATAGACTGCTGTTTGGCCCCTCGGGCGCACATAAGCGGGAAGCCGGGCCAGAAGGCGCGCGCCGCTGGCGGGCGCAGCGCCGGCGCGCTGATCGAAGTACCCGTAGCCGCGCTCCTCGAAGCCGGCGCTGTGCGTGACGAGATCGCGGAAGGTGATCGCTGCGCCGCCATTGTCTGGGATCTGCGCGCGCGTCAGCACAGAGTTCACCGGCGCGTCGAGCCCCGCGATCTCTCCGGCTGCGATCAGTTGGGCCAACGCCGCCGCGGTGAACGTCTTCGAGACCGAAGCGATCTGGAATTGATCTCGCGCCGGGTCAACCGCGCGTGATCCGGGACCGTCAACGAGGCCATACCCGCGAACAAACGGGGCGCCCTTCGCGCCGACGACCGCAACGACGGCCGCAGAGGCGCGTCCCTCCGCCACGCCGCCGCCGATCGCACGATCGGCCCAGGCGCCATCCCAGTTGGCGTCCGGCAGCGTCTGCGCGTGCGCCTGCACGACCGCGCTTGCGGCAAGCAGCGCAAAAGTCAGGGCTGCAACGATCGACCGCATCATGTCGCCTCCGGAGCATCGTTTTCTTGGCGCCCAGCCCCCGCGCCAAGCAAATCTTCGTAAGGCCGGCGCGCTGCCGCGAGCGCCGCCCCCGCCGCCAGTGAGAACAATGCAACCGAGATGGCGAGCGCTTCGCCGACGCGGGCTTCGGCGACGAAGACGTAATCCGTGAGAGCGGCGACGGCGAACGGGCCGGCGCTCATCCCGAACACGCTGGTGGCAAGCAATTGGATCGCGGAGACGCGGCCGCGCGCCTGCGATGGCGTGGCGGCCTGGACGATCGCCGGCCCCAGCCCGACGAGGCCGGCCCCGAGAATCGTCGCGAGATACATCCCGCCGATGGCGATCGGCAGCGTATCGGCGACGTAGCCGATCACGGCGAAGGGCGCCGCCGCAGCCGTCGACGCCGCAAGAACCACGAGCGCCGCGGTCTGCGACCGTCGC
>JBILMQ010000239.1:0-5762 GCA_044375455.1 Caulobacterales bacterium
CAAATCTTGCTGTGGCGATCGCGATCGCCACGCCGATGCCGATCCTTGTGCTATGGTTCTTTTTTGCTGAGGGTGCGATCAGAGCCATCGCACTCGGCCGTATCGAGGCGGGTTGATGAACTGGAAAACGCCGGATCTCTCCCGCCTTGCCCTCATCTGCGCCGTGATGATCCTGATCTGCGCCAGCGCCGGCCTTGCGCTGGATGGCGTGCGCCGCGCCGTTGGGCGGCCCGGCTTGGCGGAAGCTCCCGCAGCGTTCTCCCTGATCGGCTTTCTCGCCCCTGCGCTTGCCTGTGTCATCGCGCTTGGTTGGAGCCGGATTGATCGTGGTCGTGGCGCAGGCCGGGAGGAGTGATGACCACGGCGTTCAATCCTGGCTTTGCACTGCTTGTGGCGGCCCTGACCATTGCCGCCCTGCCGATCGGCCGCGGCCGCGTCGCCACGCTTGCGCTGGGGCTGGCTGCTGCCGGGGTATGTCTGCTGTCGCCGTCCTTTGGCGTCTACGGCCAATTGCGGCTGATGGGCTTGTCAATCGCGCTCTATCGGTTGGATGCGCTCAGCGCCTGGTTCGGGCTGGTTGGCCTGATCGCCGCAGCGGCGCTCATCGTCGCGGTGGCGCGCGCCGGCGCCCGGTTGGAAGCCGCCGCACTCACCGCCTATTGCGGCGCCGTCCTCACGGTCATCTTCAGTGGCGATCTGGCAATGTTCTTTCTTGGCTGGCAGCTTGCCGCGCTGGCGGTTTGCGCGCTTGTCTGGGCTGGTCGCACTGAGACGGCGCGCCAAACCGCTCTTGTGGTCTTCACCCAGCAGTCACTTGCTGGCGCCTTGCTTCTGACTGCCGCTGCGGCCGCTGCGGCCCTCCAGGGCGCAGCGGCTTTCGAGCGGTTTGAGCCGGGCGCCTTCGCCGGGCTTCTCACCCTCGCCGCCGTGCTGCTGACGGCTGGGGCGCCGCCAGTGCACCTGTCCGTTCGTGACGGCATAGCCCGCGCTGGACCTGGCGGCTTTGTTGCGCTGGCCGCCATCACGCCGCTTCTGGTGGGCTACAGCGTGGCGCGCGGCTTTGCAGGCGAAACCGGCCTCGTCACGCTTGGCGCCGTGATGGCGCTGGCGCCCGTCCTGCCTGCCCTGATTGACCGAGCGCCGCGTCGGATGCTTGCCTACCTCATGTTCACTCAGATCGGCTTGATCCTGATGGCGGCTGGCTTCGGGGGGGCGGAAGGTATCGTGGCGGCCGGCGTCTTCGCGGCGGTTGCATGCATGTCAAACCTCACGCTGGCGCTGGCGATCCTGATCTATGAGGCGCGCGCCCAGCCCTTCGGGCCAGATGCGCCCTTCGCACTCGGCGCGATCGGGATCGCAGTTGCGGGCATCGCGTGCGTTCCTGGCTTCGGTGGCCATGTCGGTTTCGTCGCCGCGATTGATGCTGCGTCGCGGGAGGGCGCTGTTTGGCAAGGGGCTCTGGTCTGTGTCACCGTGGCAGGTGCGTTGCTGCCAATTGCGGTGCGCCTTGGCGCTCGGCTCATCGACCTTTCGCCCGCAACCGTCGGACGGGGAGATCCCAATCCCCAGATGCTCGCCGCCATGGCGACGGGCGCTGTGTTCGTCACGTTCGCTGGTGTCGCCCCTGGATGGGCTGCGGGCACGCTGCAACCTGGGCTTGATCTTCACGCATACGGATCGGATCGGCTCATCATGAGCGCTCAGGTGGTCGGCGGGGCGGCTGCAGCGCTCGCACTCCTTTCGCGATGGGGGCTGTACCCCCTGAACGGCGCATCGCCCACGCCAGACCTTGATCGCTTGTTCACGAATTGGGACATCGCACGTGCAATCGTGCCTTTCGGGGCCATCGACAAGGCTGTCCATGATGCTGTTGCGCCGCTGACCCGTGCAGCGTCGGGTGACCATACGCCGCACGACCAAGACGTGTCCGGTGACGATGCAGCCTCGAACCTGATTGCCCTCGGTTTGATGATGGCGTTCGGGGTGGCGTGGGCGCTTGTCCTCGCGCTGTGACATGACACCAACATTTAGAAGGCTGGGCGCCTGGCGTATGGGCGCCTGAAGAATGGACGCCGCGACGGTGGAGGCTGTGCACATGAGCCCCTGGGGTCTGCTCAGGGGCTGGCAGGCGGCAGTCCGCATTCCTGGCGGATGCGCGCAGCCATGGCCGCCAGGCCGTTGGAGCGTTGCGCGGTGAGGGCGTCCTTGAGACCGAGGCGACCGAACGCGGTCTCTGGCGGCAAAGCTGCGATTTCATCCGGTGTGCGCGATGAATAGAGACGCACCAGGATCGCAATCAGTCCACGCACGATGTGCGCATCGGAGTCGCCCGCAAACGTCAGACGCCCATCGCGATTGCGCTGCGAGACGAGCCACGCATTGCTGGCGCAGCCGCGCACGCGGGTCGCCTCGGTGCGCTGCGCGTCGGGCAATGGCGCAAGCGCTTTGCCCAGATCAAGGATGTATCGGTATCGGTCTTCCCAGGAGTCAAACAGGCCGAGATCAGCCTCGAGTTCTGCAACCGTGTCAGCGATCGTGCTCACGCACGGTCTCCTCGTGCGCAAGGCCACGTTGTGGAAAGGGTGCAAGCGCCGCCGCGAGAGTGCAAATCGAGGTTCCTACTGCACCACGCCGCGCATGCAGGCGCCGACGTCCTTCAGCGCATGCGTCCCAAGGCAGAAGGCGTGTTCATAGCGGAACCGCGCCGCCGATATGCATTGGTACATGTGCAAGCGCGCCCACTCAAGGCAGTCCTGTGTTGGTTTGTCCGACAGCATTGTTGACACGTCCGCTGGAGCACCGGGCGCTGCATCAAGAGCCTGGATCGCCGCCAGGGTAACGACCCGGTCGACGGTCGCTTTGCGGTCATCGCGGTAGCGCAGGCCGGTGGGCGCGGCGCTGCCAGACGCTTGCGCAGGCGATGGGCCGAGGCGCAGGGCTTCGGCGAGTGACTGGGCGAGCCTGGACCCTTCGCTCGCCGCTGCGCTTGATGCTTCCGGTGAAAAAGCGGCCAGAACAACATTCGAAATGGGTCTGCCCGCGGCAGTGACCTGCTTTAGCTGGGCGACCCGCGCAGCGGCGTTGCCGGCTCGCAGATCGGCCCATCCCGTCTTCTGCAGATCATAGGACCGCTTCTCAAAAGCGGCCCCCACAGAGTAGACGCGCGCACTCTCACGCGACGCTGCCGCCAGCATCCCCTGCACAGCATCCCCGGCGCCTTTGAGGCGGGTCGCATAGGCGTTGTCATTGCGAAACCCGCGCATCAGCATGTCACGACCAAAGGCGGCTTCGGCCTCCCGGACGGTGGCCACGAATGACGCTGACTGGGACGCGGCGATCGCTGAGAAAGCGATCCAGCCTTGCGCGAGGCTTTGCGGGCTGTGGCCCGTCATCCGATCCAGCGCCGCATCGAGATCGCCCGGCTTGGCGATTACCCCCGTATCAAGAGCGGTGATGTCTTCCTGGAAGGTTCCATAACTTGATGCGGCCTTCGCAATTGGATTGCCGGTTGCGATCGGGGAGGCCGCGGCCTGGGCCGGCTCGGCCTTGGGAATTGCAGTCTGGGGAGGTGTCGCCTGCGCCGCAGCGCTTCGAGGAGCGGTGCTTCGGGCAGCGGTGCTTCGAGCCTGGGGGCTTCGCGCGGGCGTGCTCGTGACTGGCGCGATCTGGGCTGGCGCGGCTTGGGCCGCTCCGGTCTTTGCCGGCGCCGTTTGCACAGGCGCGCTTTGGGCCGATGCTGTCAGGGATAGACCGACGGCCATGACGCTCAATGCTGAAACCCAAACTGTCGCCAGTCTGTTCATCCTGTCGTCTCCTGCGGGCGCCCATGCGCCACAATCAATCTTCGACGCCGTTAGGCGTCCTGACGCCCGACCCAACGAATGCTCCCTGCATCGCCAGCCCTAGCAGACGCAGTGCCCCGAGTCGCCGGAACAGGGCAGTCGTCGCGCGCATCGGTGCAACCCATGGCGCGCATCAGGCGAGCGGCCCAGATTGCGCGCCTGCTACGCGTAAACAATTGATTGATCTGATGACTGGGTCGTTAATGGGCGGTCGCGCGTCGACGGGTGCGAAAACGCATGAGGAAAGTTTAATGCTGTGGCCTGACGTACGATCCGCCCGAACCGGCGACACCGAGCTGCGGCGGTCCCGTTTTGTGTTTCTTCAGAACGCCTGGGTGCTGATCGTCGCCGTGTGCGCCGCGGCGGCCCTGCTCGTGCGCAGCGAAGAGCCGACACGTCTCGCACTTGCGGCGCTTATCGCAGCGAGCCCCGCGTTTGTTGGCATGGCGCTCAACCAGAGGATTGAGGGGCCGTTGGCCCAGTGCGCCATCGTGGCCTCCTGGACTTTTGTCGCCGCGTGGGGGGCTGCTCTCTCCGGAGGGGCCCAATCGCCCCTCGCTGCGATGTTTCTCGTGGCGCCGCTCCTTGTGGTCATGGTTTTTGAAGATGAAGGATTCGCGCTTGTCGCTGTTGTGTTCTCTGCATTCGGCTATGCAGTCGCCAGCGCCTTCGCCGCCCTGGGAATGGTGTCCGCCGGCGCGGGTCTTGTCGAACCGGCGCCACAATTTGGGGCGCTCGCAACACTCTTGATGGCGGCGGCGTTCGCAATCGCTCACTCGGCATCCACGCCGCTTCCCCAAGGCTCGTTCAGGGGCCGCGTCATGCAGTTGGACGACGTCGCCGCACAATCCCATGCTTATCTTCGTCTGGACCGCGAGGGCATGATTGCAGCGGTTGTCGCAGGTGCGCCGAGCGCTCTGTTCGGTCGCGACGATCGTGAACTTGTCGGTCGCCCGCTTGCGAGCCTGGTTGAGGAGGCCGACGCAGCGGAGATAGTCAGCGGCGTTCAGCGCGCACGCGATGGCGGCAAACCGTCCAGCGCACGCGCGCAGATCGCGTGGTCCAGCGGTCAGCGCCAGCCCGGCTTGTTCGGTTTCGATCCTGACCGGACCGGGGGAGTGACGGCTCATGTGCGCGCCGTCGGCCCGCTGCAGCCAGCCGCCAGCAGTGGGCTGCATATCCAGACCGCGACGCCACACGAGACCGCGCAGACGCCGCAGGACCCAGCGTCCCGTGACCTGTCGTCACCCGACCAGGCGTTGCCGGATGTCGGGGTCCGGGCGGGCCTGATCGGCGAGATGGGGCATGAACTTGGCACGCCGTTGAACGCGATCATGGGTTTTGCCGACGTCATGAATGAGGGCGTGTTCGGTCCGCTCCCTGAGCGATACCGCGAGTATGTCCGCCACATTCTGGCCTCGGGTCGCCACATGCAGGAGGTGATTGCGGGCGCCTTGGACCTCGCGCGGATAGAGGCTGGCAGATACGAGCCAAGTCTGACGGAATTCGACGTTGCGCAACCGCTGCAGGAGGCGATCGACATTGCGGCGGGCCTTCGGCTCTCTGACGCTGCGCAGATCCATCTGGAAGTTGAGCCGGCGCCGCTTTTGGTGCGCGCCGATCGGCGCGCGATACGTCAGATTGCTCTGAATCTGATTTCGAACTCGCTCAAGTTCACCCCGTCATCGGGGACTGTCAACGTGAGTGCGCGCGCCAAAGGGGCGCAGGACGAGCCTGTCGTGGACCTCACAGTGCGCGATACTGGGGCAGGGATAACGGCCCAGGACCTGGAGCGCCTTGGCGTCGCGTTTACGCAAGGTGCTGAGGAAGCCGGCCGCAGGCGCGGCATGGGCCTGGGGCTGTCCATCGTGCGGGCATTGGCCGCTGGCCATGGCGGACGCGTCACCATTGACTCCAAAG
>JBILMQ010000026.1:0-19657 GCA_044375455.1 Caulobacterales bacterium
GGCGCTGCGCTGCGGCGCGACCAGCAGCTGACGATCTGAGGCGGTCATGGCGATACGCGTCACCCTTGACCGCGTCCTGCTCGACCGGCGCATGTCGCTCACCGAGCTGTGCGAGCGTGTCGGCATCACGATGGCAAACCTGTCGATCCTGAAAACAGGCAAGGCAAGAGCGATCCGCTTTTCAACGCTGTCCGCCCTCTGCCGCGAGCTGAACTGTCAGCCAGGCGATATCCTCAGCTACACGCCAGGGCCAGACGAAGCGGAAGACAACGCTGAGGCGGATCTGTCGGCGTCGCAGCGCGTCGTGCGCTGAGCGCTTGGTCGCCCGGGTCGGGCCGTCATGCCCGTCACCCAGCCCAACGCCGCGCACGCCGACACTGCGGCCAGCGACAGGGCCATTGAGGGGCGCGTGGCTTGATCATAAACCTCAGCTTTCCTCTTCTTGCTTGCGCAAGTCGGCCCCGTCAGCGAACATCTGAAGCTCTCCCCCGCAGCCGGCGGGCGACCTCGGCCGGCGAGGCGTCCATACGGTAAGCCGCCGGGGGGAAGCCACCAGGGGGAAGCCACCAGGGGGTGAGCCGCAGAGGGCGAGCAGGGGGCAAGGAACAGCGGGATGACTGACAGCACGTGTCCAGCCAATCATGGGCCGGCCAAACGGCAGGCTTGGCGCCGGATCCTCATTGCCGGACTGGCGGTTTTGACCGCAGCCTGCGGCGGTGGGGGAGGCGGCAGTCAAACGCCGCCGACACCGCCCACACCGCCTGTGCGCCTGGGCGCCCCTGAGGTCGCCCGTTTCCTGACCCAGGCAAGCTTCGGCCCCACGGACGCCGGCATTGAAGCGCTGCGCGATTCGAATTTCGACACCTGGATCACCCAGCAGATCGCAGCCCCGCCGCCGTCCCAGTCGCATCAGGCGACTGTTGAGGCCGCGCTGGCGGCTGCGCAGGCGGCCAACCCGAGCGCCACACTCAATGCGAACAATTTCTACTATTCCTGGTGGCGTCAGGCCGTCACAGAAGATGCGCAATTGCGTCAGCGCATGGCCTTCGCCTATTCGCAGATTTTCGTGGTGTCCCTGGTCGACACGGCCATCAGCGGCTCCAGCAATGGCATCCGCGGCGCAGCATCCTACTATGACATGCTGACCCGCAACGCATTCTCGAACTATCGCACCTTGCTTGAGGAGGTCACGCTCCACCCCGCAATGGGGGTCTACCTGACATTTCTCGCCAATCAGCGGGAAGACGCCGCGGGGACCCGCACCCCCGACGAAAACTATGCCCGAGAAGTGATGCAGCTCATGTCCATAGGACTGCACGAGCTCAATCTCGACGGCAGCACCCGGTTGAACGCGCAGGGCCAGCCTATCCTGGCGTACTCGCAGCAGGACATCTCTCAGCTCGCCAAGGTGTTCACGGGGATCAGCTGGTATCATCCAACGCCGACCAACACGACCTTCCTCGGCGGCAACAGGAACGCCGACTCCTTCGTCCGGCAGATGATCTTCTATCCGCAATACCATTCGTTTGCGCAGAAGAGCTTCCTCGGCGTGACCATCCCGGCGCGCACAGCCGCGACCGTCACGCAACAGACAATGGCGGATGATCTGCGGGTGGCGCTCGACGCCCTCGCCAATCATCCCAATGTCGGTCCATTCATGGCGACACGGCTGATCCAGCAGTTCGTGACCTCCAATCCGAGCCCGGCCTATGTCGAGCGCGTGGCGCGCGTGTTCAACAACAATGGCCAGGGCGTGCGCGGCGACATGGGCGCCGTGATCCGCGCCGTGCTGACAGATACAGAGGCGCGTGCGACGCCCAGCGGTGACTCGTTCGGCAAGCTGCGCGAACCCGTGATCCGCATCACCAACTGGGCGCGCGCATTTGGCGCGACCTCGGCCAGCGGCAATTGGCTGATCGGCAACACATCCAGCAATCAGACCCTTGGCCAGACGCCGCTGGCCTCGCCGAGCGTGTTCAATTTCTGGCGCCCCGGTTTCACCCCAGCGGGCACGACCCTGCTGGGGACCCGCGGTTTGCGGGCCCCGGAGTTTCAGATCGTCGACGAGGTCTCTGTCGCCGGCTACATCAACACGGTGCAAACTGCGGTCGCCACGGGCATCGGCGTGGCGACGGGCGGCGTGCCTGACGTGCGCAGCGCCTATGGGGCCGAGGTGGCCGTGGCGGATAACGCCGAGGCGCTTGTCGACCGCATGGACCGGCTGGTGTTTTACGGGGCGCTGCCCACAGCAACCCGCACCCGGATTGTGGAGGCGGTCAATTCGATTGCGATCCCTTCCGGGGCCACAGTGACGCAGGCCCAGATAGATACCGCGCGGCTCAACCGCGTGCGAACAGCCATCCAGCTGTCGCTTGCGTCGCCCGACTTCTTGATCCAGCGCTGAGGAGGCCGTGATGGGTTTCGACAAAGCCAGCCGGCGCCACTTTTTGAAGACAGCCGGGGCGCTGTCCATGTTCGGCGCCGCCACACCTCTCGCCATGCAACTTGCAACGCTCGGGTCAGCCTCAGCGCAAGCCGCTCCAGACTATCGCGCGCTGGTCTGCCTGTTCATGTTCGGCGGCAATGACAGCCACAACATGCTGCTGGCGACCGACCCCGACAGCTGGGGGCGGTACTGGTCAGCGCGCAATACCGGCAGCGATCCGATCGCCCTGATGCCGGTAGGCGCCGCGCCTGTCGCTCCGGGTCAGGTCGCACCGCTGACCGGGCGCACCGTGAACAACGACAGCCCGGAACGGTTCGGCGGCGTTCTGCCGGTCAACTCACTGACCCCCAACGCCATCCCGTTGGGGACCAATGCGACAACGCGCACCTTCGCACTTCATCCGGTGCTGGCCCCGCTCGTTCCGATCTGGCAGGCTGGCCGCCTGGGTGCGCTCGCCAATGTCGGCCCACTGATTGTTCCCACCACCAAGGCGCAATATCAGGCCCGCAGCGTCCCTCTGCCCGCAAGTCTGATGTCGCACAACGACCAGCAGTCGATCTGGCAGGCCAGCGCGGGGGAAGGCGCGCGGCGCGGCTGGGGCGGCCTGATCGCAGACACGATGCTCTCCCAGAACGGCGCAAACGCAGTGTTCACTGGCGTCTCAGTCGCGGGCAATCAGGTCTTTCTGGCCGGGCAGAGCGCTGTCCAATATCAAATGACGACGAATGCGCAGCCCGCAGTGCGGATCAACCCGGCGACCGGCACAACGCTCAACACATCGTCGCTTGCGGTCACGCGCATGCGCGAGATCATTCGCGACAACGCCCATGTCAGTCTGTTTGGTCAGGACCATGCCTCGGTCGTGCGCCGCTCGATGGATGTCGCGGACGCTCTCAACCAGGCATTCTCCAGCAGTCTCGCGACCGGCGTGCCTGCGCCGCCGGCGAATGTGAACCCGATTACGGGGGCCACGGAAAACAACGCGCTGGCGACCCAGTTGCAGACCGTCGCGCGCATGATCGCCCTCAACAGCGTGCTTGGGTTGCGAAGACAGGTCTTCTTCGTGAGCATCGGCGGGTGGGATACGCACGATTTCCAAAACCAGAATCAGACGGTCCTGCTCGGGCGCGTCGCGCACGCCATGGCGTATTTCGACAGCGTCCTTGCCAATCTGGGCGGCGCGAATATGCGCGACCGGGTGACGACATTCACGATGTCGGACTTCTCTCGCACCTTCACCACAAATGGCGACGGGACAGATCACGCCTGGGGCGCCCATCACTTCGTGATGGGAGGAGCGGTGCGCGGTCAGAACGTCTGGGGTCAGTATCCCACACTTGGCGTCGATCAGGGGACATTCCGCAATCCCGACGCAGACCGAAACATCACAATTCCAACAACGTCTGTCGATCAGTTCGGAGCAACGCTCGGACGTTGGTTTGGCGTGCCGGACGCGCAATTAGACCAGATCTTTCCGAACTTGCGCAATTTCGCATCACGCGATCTTGGTTTCATGCTGTAGCGGTCACGGGAGTTTTCTTACCCCAGGACCCCCGACGCACGATGCTCCAGCTCGAGGTCCGGGCAGTATCCGTCGCGCATGTGATCGCAGATGCGGGGATAGATCTCCGTGCGGAAGCGGCGCCCCGAAAAGACGCCGTAATGCCCGACCCCGGGCTGCACATAATCGATCTTCCGGCGCGCCGGGATGTTGGGGCAGATGTCGTGGGCGGCCTGGGTCTGTCCGATGCCTGAGATATCGTCGTTTTCACCCTCAACGGTCATGAGGCCGACAGCGTCAATGGCGTCAGGGTTGACGCGACGACCGCGGTGATAAAGTTCGCCGCGCGCCAAAAGATGACGCTGAAACACCTCGTCGATCGTTTGCAGGTAGAACTCAGCGGTCAAGTCCATGACGGAAAGGTATTCGTCATAGAATGCGCTGTGCTTGGCAGCGCTGTCGCCGTCGCCCGCCACAAGGTGATTGAAGAAGCTGTGATGCGCGTCAACGTGGCGGTCCCAGTTCATGTTCATGAACGAGGCCAGCTGGACAAAACCGGGATAGACCCGGCGAAAAGCGCCAGGATAGGGTGCAGGAACCGTATGGATCATGCGCCGCTCAAACCACTCAAACGGCTTCTCCTCGGCAAGCACGTTCGGCTGGGTCGGAGAGCGGCGCGCGTCAATTGGCGAGCCCATGAACGTCATGGACGCCGGGAGACCGGCGTCGCCATCCTCGCTCATCAGGGCGATCGCAGCGAGCGTCGCAGGACCGGGCTGACAGACAGCCGCAACATGGCCGCCAGGGCCGATGATCGCGATCATCCGGCGCACAGCGTCAATGTAATCATTGAGATCGAACCGCCCCTGATACACGGGCGCCATACGGGCGTCGGCCCAGTCGGTGATGAACACCTCATGGTCTGGCAGGAAAGCCTCGACCGTGTCGCGCAGCAGGGTCGCATAGTGGCCAGACATCGGCGCGATGATCAGAACCCGGGGATCGACCCGCGGTCCCGCAGCGATATCCAGCACAGCAGGATCACGCTCGAAGTATACGAGGTCACACCACGTCTCGCGGTGAACGGCGACTGGCGATACCGGGACCTCAACGCCGTTCACCCGCGTCGAGGTTATGCCCCACTCAGGCTTCCCATAGCGTCGGGTCACGCTCTCGAAGACATCGGCGGCCGCCGTCGCGGTGCGCGCGAGCACCGTTCCGGCCAGGGGATTGAAGGTTGAACTCCACAGACTGCGCTGCAGACGCGCGCCTGCCCGCATCGGCGCAACAGCGGCGCGTTGCATCTCATAAAACGCATACAGCATCAGGCCACCTCGCGGCTCTGTGACCGACAGGACATTCTAAGGAGATTTCCGGGTTCGGCCATCCCTCACGACGCCCACCGTCCTGAAAACGCAGCACCGCGCCCCGGCCGCGCTAAAGACGGCCCTCAAGATGCGCCCCCAGACACGCGGCCATGTCCTCGGGACTGACGGCATCCGGGAAAAAAGACTTTAAACGGCCGTCCTTGTCGAACAGGTAAATGATTGATGTGTGGGCAATGGTATACGCGGCCGCGCTGTAAGGGTCGGGTTCGACCGTTGCGCCAGACTTAAAGCTCCGCTGGGCGGCCTCGACCTCCTGCCGGGTCCCGGTCAGCCCGCGAAGGCCCTGCGGAAATGCGGGGGTCTCGACATAGGCGGCAAGCGCCTGCGGGGTGTCGCGCTCCGGATCGACCGAGATGAAGACTTTGTTGAAGCGCCCGGCGTCAGGTCCAAGCAGTGACAGGGCAGCCGCCATCCGCTGCAGCGCCATAGGACAGATGTCGGGACAGAACGAAAATCCGAGATAATAAAGCGTCGGTTTGCCGCGAAAGTCATCCTGGCTGACGCGCGTGCCGGTGTGGTCGACCAGCGAAAAGCGATCCGTGATCTCTGCGTAGGCGCGACCGCGACATATCGGCGGCACAGAGGCTGCGGTCTCTGCAGCCGGCTCTGCAGCCGGCGCGCACCCGAACGCCAGCGACAACAGCGCGGCGAGCAGCGGCAAAGTGTGAGGGGCCCTCATACGACCAGAAAACAGATCTTCGCCGCGCCCAGCAAGCGTCGGCGCGCAGAATTGATCAACGGAAACTGCTCGACAAGTCGGGGAAAGCTGCAAATCCTCGCTGCATCAGACATCAAGGCTGCCCTGCCCGTGAGCGATTTATCAGGTTTTGCAAATCCGCCCCGTCCAGTCCACGCGGAGGACCGCAACTACTTCCTGACCGACCCCACGCTCGGACGCGAGGGCATGAGCTTGCGCACGCTCGTGCTCACGCGCTGGCTCGGCGTGGCGGGTCAAACCGCAGCCGTGCTTTTCGTAAGGTTCATTCTTGAGTTCGATATCAAGCTGGGCCCCTGCCTCGCCGCCATCGCGGCAAGCGCCTGGTTCAACATTTTCCTGATGATCGCGATGGAGTCGCGCAAGCGCGCAGGCCCGGCCGAGTCCACGCTGCACATCGGTTTTGACATCGTGCAGTTCAGCGCCCTGCTCGGCCTGACTGGCGGTCTGCAAAACCCATTCCTTCTCATGCTGATCGCCCCGGTCACGATTTCAGCCGCCGTGTTGTCCCCCCGTTATACATTCGCGCTGACGGCCCTGACCTTCTCCTGCGTGGCGCTGCTGGCGGTGTTCGCTGCGCCTCTGCCCTGGAAGCATGGGCAAACGCTGCAGGTGCCGTTTCTCTATCAGGCGGGGTTCGTCATCGCCTTCCTCACCGGAATCATCTTCACCGCTGTCTATGCCTGGCGGGTCGCAGAGGAGGAGAGCAGACTGCGCGCGGCCCTGGGGGCGGCTGAAGCAGCGATGGCGCGCGAGCAGAAGATCTCTGCGCTCGGGGGCCTCGCGGCGGCGGCGGCCCACGAACTGGGCACGCCGCTCGCCACCATCCAGGTCACCGCCAAGGAAATGACCAAAGCCACGGATGAGAACACTCTGCTCGGCGAGGATGCGCGCCTGATTCTGTCCCAGGCGCAGCGGTGTCGCGACATCTTGCGAAAGCTGTCCGAACGCGGCTCCGAACGCGACGTCATGCACGAACGCCTTCCCGCAGCCGCCCTGATCGAGGAAGTCGCCTCCCCCTATCGCGGACGCGGCGCACTCATCCGGCGCGATCTTGCGCCGCGGGGGGCCGAAGCGGGTCCTGAACCGGTCTTGAAGCGAAGTCCTGAAATCCTCCACGGACTGGGCAATCTGATCGAAAACGCCACTGATCACGCATTGTCAGAGGTCGAGGTATCCGTACGGTGGTCAAAGGAGTTCCTTGACGTCACCGTGCGTGATGACGGACCGGGCTTCGCACCCGAAGTGCTGACCCGCCTTGGCGAACCCTATGTGTCGACGCGCGTCGGCCCCGACGGCGAAGGCCAGGGGCTGGGTCTTGGCTTTTTCATCGCGAAGACCATGCTGGAGCGCTCGGGCGGGAAAGTAACATTTCGCAATCGGCCGCCGCCGCATCATGGCGCGGTTGTGCGCATCGTCTGGCCGCGCAGGATCGTGGAGGCCGACTGACGCCCGCGCCAAAGGGTCGCGTTGCGTGACAGCGTCGCAGCGTCAAACATACATAAACGTACATGGGGCTGACGCACATCGGGTCGGCTTCCCCAGGGCCGGCTCTCATGGGCCGGCTTTTATGGGCCGAACCTCATGGGGCCGACTCTCATGGGGTCGACCCTCATGGGTCCGGCGCATCGGGCCCGAGCAACGGAGCTGACAATGGCTGAAGCCGCCCTGGCCTATGAGATGCCGAACGATAAGAGCCTTCTGGTGCTCGACGACGATGCGCCCTTGCGCAACCGCCTTTCCCGGGCGCTCGAAACCCGTGGGTTTGACGTGCGCTCCGTCGGCGCAGTCAAGGAAGCGCTGGAGCTTGTGCGCGCGGAGCCGCCCGCGTTTGCCGTCCTCGATCTCAGGCTGGAGGACGGTGACGGGCTTTCAGTGGTTGATGCGCTGCACCAGCGGCGGCCGGACGCGAAGGTCGTCATGCTGACCGGCTATGGCAACATTGCAACGGCGGTCGCGGCGGTGAAGCTGGGCGCGCTCGACTATCTCTCCAAGCCTGCCGACGCCGACGATATCGCGCGCGCGCTCCTCGCGTCTGGAGACAAAAAACCCGTGCCGCCGGAAAACCCCATGTCGGCTGACCGGGTGCGATGGGAGCACATTCAGCGCGTCTTTGAACTGTGCAACCACAACGTTTCAGAGACGGCGCGCCGTCTCAACATGCACCGGCGCACCCTGCAGCGCATCCTGGCCAAACGCGCCCCAAAGTAGCGCGCCGCAAATTCGGGCGCGCGCGCCCTTGCAGGCGCCGCAGCGCGAGCGCAGCATGCGATTATGGTTGCGCAAGACGATGCGAAGAGCACGCAAAGCGGGGTTCGCGCTTGGGCGTCAACGACGGCGCGCCCGCTCGCCTCGCCCGCATTTCGCGCGTTCTGGTGCGCCAATCTCGTATCGAATTTCGGCGGCGTGATCCAGGGCGTCGGGGCGGCCTGGCTGATGCTGTCGCTGACCCCATCGCCAGACATGGTCGCCTTGGTGCAGACCGCAGGCAGCCTGCCATTGATGCTGTTCTCCCCCGCGGCAGGTGCGCTTGCGGACATCATGGATCGCCGCAAGCTCATGATCGGTGCGCTTCTCATATCCTCGTTGGGATCGGCGCTGCTCGGCCTGATGACGCTGGCAGGAGTGATGACGCCCTGGCTGCTGCTCGGTCTGACTTTTCTTGTCGGCGCCGGCGCAGCCTTCACCATCCCCGCCTGGCAGGCCAGCGTCGTGGACCTCGCGCCGGTCGAACAGCTGCCCCAGGCGATCGCGCTGAACAGCCTCAACTTCAATGTGGCGCGCAGCGTCGGCCCGGCCCTCGGTGCAGAACTCATCGCGGTGGCAGGCGCAGTCGGGGCCTTCTTGGCCAACGCGCTGTCCTATGTTTGGCTGATCACGGTGGTGGCGCTCTGGCGCCCGCCGCAACGCTCGGGCCACCTGCCACGCGAGACGCTCGGCAGGGCCATGGCGGACGGGGTGCGTTTCGTCAGTCTGTCGCCAGCGATCCGGGCGATGATGATGCGGGGATTCCTGTTCACCTTCGCAGGGATTGCGCTCCTGGCGCTTCTTCCTGTCGCCGCCAAAGCGCTCGGGGAGGGCCCAAGAACGCTCGGCGTGCTTCTTGCGGCCTTTGGGCTTGGCGCCATGGCTGGAGCTCTGTTGAGCGCGCGTCTGCGCCAATCCCTGTCAGCCGATGGCGTGGTCACCGCTGCGACCGCCTGCCTTGGGCTTGCGCTCCTCGGCCTCGCGTTCAGTCCCTGGCTGGCGGCGAGCCTGTTGTGCGTCGCCGCAGCCGGCGCAGCGTGGGTCCTGACGCTTTCAAGCCTCAACGTATCCGTCCAGATCTCCTCTCCGCGGTGGGTGGCAGGGCGTGCGATTGCTGTGTACGGCATGGTTGTCTTCGCCGGCATGGCCATTGGCAGCGCTGTGTGGGGCGTGGCGGCCCGAGAGGCGGGTCTGTCTGCGACCTTCGCAATGGCGGGCGCCTTCCTGCTCGCCTCCCTGGCCCTCGCGGGACGCCTGCGCCTGCCTGAGCCCAATCGCGGCGATCTCGAACCGCGCGCCATGACGAGCCGGCCGACGCCGGAAGAAATGGATCCGCGCGCCGGACCGATCGTGGTTCTGGTGGAGCACCGCGTCGATCCGGCGAATGCGCTCGCCTTCAGGGCCGCTGCAGAAGCGCTTGGACGCATCCGCCGACGCGACGGCGCGCGCAGCTGGACGCTGATGCAGGATATCGATGATCCCACCTTGTGGATCGAGCGCTATCACAGTCCGACCTGGGCAGATCACCTGCGCCGGATTGCGCGCCCGATCGCCGCCGACGAACAGGTCCGCGCCACAGTCGCAGGCCTGAGCCTGGAGACGGCGCACACGCGCAGACTGCTCGAGCAACCATCAGACGACGCCATGTTGGGCCGGGCCCGCCCCGGGGTGTCGGATCATAGCCAGAACGCCTGATCCTCCGGTCAGGCGCACCCTGTCATGGCCCGGACATCCTGCGCAGTTGCGCCCCGCTGGCGCAGCTGCGCCAGGGTCTCGGAACGATCGCGTTTGGCAAGACGCTTGCCATCACGGCCCATCATCAGACGGTGGAACCGGTAGACCGGGCTCGCAAGACCGAACAGCGCCTGAAGCAGACGGTGCAGGTGCGTCGCCTCCTTGAGGTCCTCGCCGCGGATGACATGCGTGATTCCCTGCAGGCCATCGTCGTGGACCACGCACAGGTGATAGCTCACGGGCGTGTCTTTGCGCGCCAGAACCACATCGCCGAGCCGCGACACATCCACCCGCTCTTGGCAGGCGCTGCCCGTGGTTTCGTCCACGAACCAGAGATCATCGCCACGCCCTCCCAGGAGGGCGCGCGCCCGATCGATCGACAGCCGCCAGGCGTAAGCCTCGCCAGCGGCAACCCGGCCATCCTCCTCGTCCTGCGACATCGGCCGGGAAGGCCCCCGGTAGATGGGCTCCGGGCCATGCGGCGCCGCGACGCTCGCCTCCATTATTTCGCGTCGGGTCTTGAAGCAGCGGTAGACAAGTCCCCTGCAGCGCAGATCCGCCAGACGCGCCGCATAGGCGTCCAGGTGTTGCGATTGACGCCGAACCGGCGAGGGCCAGCGCAGCCCAAGCCATGCGAGATCATCCAGGATAGCGGCGTCGTACTCAGGCAAGCACCGGGTCCGGTCGATATCCTCAAGCCGCAACAAACACTGACCGCCAGCGGCGCGCGCGGCGTCGAAGGCGCAAAAGGCTGAAAACGCGTGACCAAGATGGAGCCGACCCGTCGGCGATGGCGCAAAGCGCGTGGTGAACATGTGCGGCGCGATGCCTCCGGCTGGCCCGCCCGATGGCGCTGCTCCAGGTGTCTGGTCAGGCGTCTGGTCAGGCGTCTGGTCAGGCGTCCTGGCCAGCGTGTGGGCGCGGCGTGCCCAGGACCTCTGCCTCCTGCTCATGCGAGAGCACCACGGGCGCGGGGTCAAGAGCCGCCTTCAGGCGGGCGCCGGCCGGGGGCGCGCGTCACGCCGGCGCGCAGCCGGTTGACCCAACACACCCGATCATGCCCCGATCGCTTTGACGCCTGCCCAACGATGTGCGGGCGATGCCTGGACCCAAAGGGCCGCGGCGATCGGGGAACCAGGGGCCTTGGCGTCCCTTCAAGAGATTGGCGCGCCGCCATGCCCACGCCCTCACTGCGGTCACAGTCGCGAGGTCATGTCATCCTGGAGTTGAGGAGGAGACAATGCGGGTTGGGTCTTGCTTTGCGGCGGTCGCCGTCTGTGGTCTGGCGATTGTGTCATGCGCCGAAAACTCCGCGCCGGCGCATGGCGACGCGTCACGCCTGGAGGGCGCGCCCGTCGGCGCATCAGGGACGGTGAGCGAGACGTCCGCTCAGCCGGGAGCGCCGGCCGGCGGCGAGCAGAGCCTTACGCTCACGGGACCCGCCATGCTGGCCTATTCCCATCGGGCCGGGCTGGAGGTTCCCGGCGCGCAGATCCGTCCGCTCATGAACGCCCACGAGCAGGCCTGCCTCGCCGCCGGCTCGCGGATCTGCCAGGTGCTTGGGGCCAACCTTGAGTCCTATGGCGAGGATCGTGTGACCGGCCAATTGAGCCTGCGGGCCGCTCCCGCATGGCTGAGCGCCTTCCGGGCCGGCCTGGCGGCGGATGCCCGCCGGACAGATGGACGGATCACGCAGGACGCCACGACCACGGAAGACCTGACCCGCACGATCGTCGATTCTGAAGCACGCCTGCGCGCTCAAAAGACATTGCGCGACAGGCTGCAGTCGCTGCTCGCAAAACGACCTGGCTCACTTGCAGACCTGCTGGAGCTTGAGCGCGAATTGGCCCGCGTGCAAAGCCAAATAGATGCAGATCAATCCACGCTCGCCGTCATGAAGGCGCGGGTGGAGATGTCGGTTCTGGACATCACCTACACAGCCCGCCCGAATGCCGTGTCCGCGGGTGCGCTCGCGCCACTGCGCGACGCCATCGCCGGATTTCTGGCGGTCGCCGCAACGAGCCTGGCAGCGATCGTCACGTTGACGGCAGCCCTCTTGCCGGTCGCGCTGATCGCGAGCCCTGTCCTCTGGCTTGCCTGGCGGGCGTGGCGGCGCAGAACCGCCAAATCGCCGCCAGCGCCTTGAGCACAGTCGCCGCGCTTGGAGCAGCCCGCCCTAAGCTCAGCCAGAGGTCCCAGTTCGACCAGAAGCCTCAGATCAGCCAGCCGCCGGAAATCAGCGGGACAGACGGCTCGCTTTTTCCGCAAGGCCGCTGCGCCCGCGGCGCTCGGCAAGGACTTCGGCGACCTCAGAGGCGGGCACGTCCGCCGCGGCGAGCGTGACAAGCAGGTGAAAGATGAGGTCCGCCGCCTCGCGTGCGAGGCCAGCCTTGTCGCCGGTCGCAGCGGCAAGCGCAGCCTCGATCGCCTCCTCACCCAGTTTCTTTGCACAGACAACCGGACCGGCCTTCAGCAAGTGCGCCGTGTAGGATGTGTCAGCTCCCTCCAGGCGGCGGACCGCGATTGTCTCCTCGAGGTGCGTAATGGCTCGGGCAAGCGTCTCGGTCATGGCGTCATCCGAACAGGAATGCCAGCCGCCGCCATGGCGGCCTTGGCTTCGGCGATGGTGTGGGTTGCGAAATGAAAGATGGTGGCGGCCAGCACCGCGCTCGCACCCCCGTCCCGCACCCCGGCGACAAGGTGATCGAGCGAACCAACCCCGCCCGAGGCAACGACCGGAACGGTGACGCGTTCAGTCACCGCGCGGGTCAGGTCGATGTCGAAACCGGTCTGAACGCCGTCCTGATCCATTGACGTCAACAGGATCTCGCCTGCGCCGCGCCGGGCGAGTTCCTGCGCGAACGCGACCGCATCAATGCCCGTCGGAGTGCGCCCGCCATGGGTGAACACCTCCCATCGACCGGGCGCCGTTCGCTTTGCGTCAACCGCGGCGACAATGCATTGCGACCCGAACTTTTCCGCCCCGGCCGATACAAGAGCGGGATCCCTCACCGCCGCCGTGTTGATCGCCACCTTATCGGCGCCAGCCAGCAGCAAGGCGCGCATGTCGTCCGGACTGCGCACGCCGCCGCCCACAGTGAGCGGCATGAAGCAGACCTGGGCGGTGCGGCGCACCACGTCCAGCAGGGCGCTGCGGTTTTCGACGCTGGCGGAGATATCCAAGAAGCAAAGCTCATCCGCTCCTGCGTCATCATAGCGCCGGGCCGCCTCGACCGGGTCGCCAGCGTCACGCAGACCTTCGAACTGCACACCCTTGACGACCCGTGCATCCTTCACGTCGAGACAGGGAATGACGCGGACCTTCAAACTCATGACGCTCTCGCCGGACCGCAGGCGTAGCGCATCGCCGCCGCATGATCGAAATCCGGCTTCCAAAGGGCGCGTCCTATCACTGCGCCCGCGATCGGATGCCTGCCCGCGCGGGCATGCAATGCGGCCACGTCGCTGGCCTCGGCCATACCGCCGGCCGCGATTACCGGAATGTCCACCGCATCGGCGAGAGCACCCGTCAGATCAATGTTCGGCCCGCACAGCATTCCATCGCGCGCGATGTCCGTGACGATCAGCGCCGCCACGCCGGCGTCCTGGTAGCGCAGCGCAAGCTCAAGCGCGCCGATGGCCTCGGCCGATACCCAGCCAGCGACGGCGACCTGTCCATTCTTCACGTCAACAGCCACAGCGATGCGTTCGGGAAAGGCTTTGGCGGCTTCCTTGACCAGCCTGGGATCGCGCGCGGCAGCGGTGCCAAGGATCACCCGCGTCACCCCCGCGGTCAGCCAGTGATCAATTGCTTCGAGAGACCGCACGCCGCCCCCGAGCTGCACCGGGATCCTGGATTGATCGACGATGCGCGTGACGGCGCCTGCATTGCGCGACGCCCCGGCGATCGCGCCATCAAGATCTATGACGTGAAGCCAGGCGTACCCCAGATGGGCGAACCGCTTGGCGGCCGATGCCGGGTCGGCGTCGAAGACGGTCGCCTGATCCATGCGGCCCTCTTGGAGCCGGACGGCTGCGCCGTCCTTAAGGTCGATCGCGGGATAGAGGATCATGGCGGCGCGTTCCTCGAACAATGACGGCGCTGGTGACAGGCGACAGGCGACGGGCGACAGGCGGCAGACAACGGGCGGCGGGCGAGGAACGATCAGGCGGCGCCAGAATGCCTCGCGCATGTTGATGTCTGATGCAGGGCTGCGCGCGCCGTCAACCTGTATCATCTGTCCTCAGCCGGCTGCCTCGAGCGCCTCGGCGGCGGCAAGCCACTCTGCCTCGGCGCGCGCCAAGACCGTCTCAAGGTCCGACCGCTCCGCGGCGAGAGCGGCTGCCTGCCTGGGGTCGGCGGCGAACATCCCTGGATCGCTGAGACGACGATCGATCGACGCGATACGATCCTGCGCGGCCAACAGTGCTGATTCAGCCGCCCCAAGGCGCTTTCGCAGCAGGCTGGGATTGGCGCGCGCGCCAGGTTTGGCCGGAGATGAAACCGCATCAGATCGCATGACGCCATCCGTCGGCGGCTTGACGGAAGGGGCTCGCCCTGAACCTGCGGTGGGGCTGGAGACGGGTTTGACGCGGGAACCGCTGGCAGGCCTGTCAGCAGCCAGGACCAATTTCCGGTAGTCGTCGAGATCGCCCTGGTAGGGAGAAGCCCGGCCGTCGCGCACAAGCCAGAGACGCTCTGCACATGCCTCAGCAAGGTAGACGTCATGGGTGATGAGCAGCATGGCCCCTTCGAAGTCATTCAGTGCGTGGATCAGGGCCTCCCTCGAGTCGATATCCAGATGGCTGGTCGGCTCGTCAAGGATCAAGATATGCGGCTTTGCAAAGGCCGCCAGACCAAGCAGCAAGCGGACCTTTTCGCCGCCGGACAGCCGCTGCGCCGGCGTTTCGATCTTCTCTGGTCCAAAGCCCATGGCTGCGGCCCGCGCCCGCCGCGCCGCCTCACCCGCATCGGGCATCAACCGCCGGACCTGATCAAGGGCGCTCAAACCCTCGTCAAGCTCATCCATCTGATCCTGACTGAAGTAGCCGATGCGCAACTTGCCCGGCGCGCGTCTTTGACCAGCCAGCAGCGGCAAGCGCGCGGCGATGGATTTGACCAGTGTCGTCTTGCCCTGACCGTTTGATCCGACGATTGCGATGCGGTCATCGTGATCAACGCGCAATGAAACCCGCGTAAGGACGGGCCTGCCCGCAGCGTAACCGAGCTCGGCGTCCTCAAGCTGAAGAAGGGGCGACGCAAGCTGTTCGCCGATTTCAAAACGGAACGGCGTGGTGCGTTCGGTCAACGGCACGCTGATTTCCGTCATGCGTTCAAGCATCTTGACGCGGCTTTGCGCCTGCCGCGCCTTTGACGCTTTGGCGCGGAAGCGTTCAACGAAGGCCTGCAGCCGCGCGCGATCGGCGTCTTGTCTCGCCTTCATCGACTGCGCAAGCGCGAGCTGCTCGGCGCGCTTTCTCAAATAGGTGTCGTAGCCTCCAGGATGCAGACTGAGTTTGGATTGTTCCAGGGCCAGGATATGCGTCACGCTGCGGTTCAGCATTTCGCGGTCATGGCTCACCATTATAACCGTATGCGGATATTTTCGAAGATAGGCTTCAAGCCACGCCGCTCCCTCAAGATCCAGGTAGTTCGTGGGCTCATCCAGAAGCAGGAGATCCGGTTGGGAAAACAGCACGCCGGCAAGCGCTGCGCGCATTCGCCAGCCGCCGGAAAACTCTTTCATGGCGCGCCCAAGATCGCTGCTGCCAAAGCCAAGCCCCAACAGGATGGATCCGGCGCGGGCCTCTGCGCTGTGCGCGTCGATATCATAAAGGCGTGTATGGATCTCTGCGATCCGGTCTGGATCAGTGGCGCTGTCCGCTTCCCGCAGCAGCGCCGCACGCTCGCGGTCGGCCGCCAATACGACCGACAGGAGAGGCTCCGGCGTGGCTTCTGCCTCCTGCGCCACAAAGCCGAGACGGGCGCCGCGCGCAAGCTTGATCGAGGGATCATTCCCGCGATCGATCGCTTCTCGGATCGCCGTCAGCAGCGTGGATTTTCCAGCGCCGTTTCGGCCGATCAGACCGACTTTCCAGCCTTGCGCAATGACCGCGCTCGCCTGATCCAAAAGGACGCGCGCGCCGACCCGGATGGTGAGGGACTCCAGTGTGAGCATGGCCAAGCCTGTCAGGCGCGCTCAAACACGGCCGCGACGCCCTGCCCGCCGCCGATGCACATCGTCTCCAGCCCATAGCGCACCTCGCGGCGCTGCATCTCGTGCAGCAGCGTGGCAAGGATACGCACCCCAGTGGCGGCGATGGGATGGCCGAGGGAAATGCCCGAACCATTGACGTTGAGCAGGCTTTGATCTTCCAGACCCCAGCACTTCAGTACGCCGAGCACCTGAGCGGCGAAGGCCTCATTCAGTTCGATCAGGCCAATGTCGTCCCACGACAAACCAGTGCGGGCGAACAGACGCGCAACCGCTGGCGCAGGCCCGATGCCCATCAGCGCCGGATGGCACCCCGCCGCCGCCCAACCGACCAAGAAACCGATGGGCGTCAGGCGCAGTTCCGTCAGTTTGTCCTCAGCAACCACCAGGCAAGCCGCTGCTGCATCGTTCTGCTGGCTGGCGTTTCCGGCGGTGACGACGCCATCCTTCAGGATCGGCTTAAGACCGGCAAGGCTCTCCGGGGCGGCGTCAGCACGTATGCCCTCGTCGGTGGTGACCAGTATTGGATCGCCACGGCGCTGGGGCGCAGCGACCGGGACGATTTCAGCTGCAAAACGACCCTCGGCCCAAGCCGCTGCGGCGCGACGGTGGCTCTGAGCCGCATAGGCGTCACTTGCCTCACGGGTGACGCCATGCGCGCGCGCAACGTTTTCCGCCGTCTCGATCATGCCGCTGATCCGGCCGAACCGCCACTCCGGCTGGGAGCGTTCACGCCCCCGCTCGAGGCGGTCGTAGAGCGCCACATTGCCGGCGCGCGCGCCCCCGCGCATGGCGGTCGTGTAATACTCCACATTGCTCATGCTCTCGACGCCGCCGGCGATCACCACGTCAGCTGCGCCGGTCTGAACCATCATCGCCGCAGTCACGACCGCCTGCAGGCCACCGCCACAGCGTCGATCCAGCTGCATGCCAGGGGTTTCGATCGGCAAGTTTGCCTCCAGCGCCGCCCACCGCCCGACACAGGGCGTCTCCCCATTCGCATAGCTTTGGGCGAACACGACGTCTTCGACACGCGCCGGATCAATGCCGGCGCGCGCGACGGTTTCCCTGACCACGGTTGCTGCAAGGGCCTCCACAGACACCCCCGCCAAGGCCCCCTGAAACTTCCCGACCGGCGTACGAACCGGGGCCACAATCGCCGCACGACGCATCATCCATCCCACATCTGACGGGCCGACGCCCGGAAAGACCGTCCTCTACCCTCTCAAGCGTCATCTTGAAACCTCGCGCCCTGCTGTTCGGCGGCTTGGCGGGACGGCCGCGTCGACACGCAGGCTGCGCCAGCAGCCGGGACCCGGCGCGGCGCCGCGCCCGGCGCCGGTACGACACCGTTCGTGATCGCCAAGCGTGGCTTGGACGCGTTGAAGCGGGCGCACAGCGCAAACGGTCCGGGAGCCGTGCAGGCGCGCGCGGGACGCTGCCCCCTCCCCAAACCGACGGGCCTCTGCTAAGCCGCGCTGATGACGCCTTTCACAACACTGACCGGGATCGCCGCGCCATTGGGACGGGCCAATGTGGACACCGATCTGATTATCCCCAAGCAGTTCCTCAAGACAGTGACCCGCGAGGGCCTCGCACGCGGTCTGTTCTACGACCTGAGAACGGGGCCGGACGGCCAGCCCGACCCCGCCTTCGTGCTCAATCAACCAGAATACGCTGGCGCGCAGATCCTGATCGCCGGGCCGAATTTTGGATGCGGCTCCTCGCGGGAACATGCGCCCTGGGCCCTCCTGGACGCAGGCATCAGATGCGTGATCGCATCGAGCTTCGCGGACATCTTCTACACCAACTGTTTCAACAACGGCCTTCTGCCGCTGGTGCTGCCAACCCATCAGGTCGCAGCGCTTCTCGACCAGGCGCGCGGCGCCAATCATGTCTTTCACATTGATCTTGCAGCGCAGACAGTGACCGCGCCGGATGGCGGTGTGTGGCGGTTCGACATTGAACCGTCCCGCAAACACAAGCTCCTGACGGGCCTCGACGATATCGGCGTCACCATGAGCCAGGAAAACGCGATCGCGGATTTCGAAACGCGACGACAGCTGTCGCAACCCTGGGCGCGTTGACCGGCCCCCCGCCCGCAACTTTTCTGCAGGATAACTCATCATGAGCTTGAAGCTTCTCCTCCTGCCTGGCGACGGGGTCGGCCCAGAAGTGACGGCGCAGGCGCGCCGGGTCGCCGAATGGTTCGCCGACGCCCGCGCCATGCCGCTGTCAATCGAGGAAGCGCTGTTTGGCGGTGCGGCGTACGACGTGCATGGCGAACCTCTGAGCGATGCGGTGATCGCCAAGGCGCAGGCGGCCGATGCAACACTGATGGGCGCAGTCGGCGGGCCGCAATGGGCCAATGTTCCGTTTGACCTGCGCCCGGAAGCAGGCCTTCTGCGGCTGCGAAAGGCGCTTGGCGCCTACGCCAATCTGCGTCCTGCGTTCTGCTTTCCGGCGCTGGCGGATGCCTCCCCGCTCAAGCGCGAGCTCGTTGAGCACCTGGACATCCTCATTGTACGCGAGCTGGTGGGCGGGGTGTATTTCGGCGAGCCGCGCGGCATCGAAACACTGGCGAACGGCGAACGGCGCGGCGTCAACACGCAAAGTTACACCACCGGCGAGATCCGGCGCGTCGCGCGCACCGCATTTGAACTCGCCCGTGCGCGCCGGCAGCGCGGCCTTCCTGGACATGTGACCTCCGCGGAAAAGGCCAACGTCATGGAGTCAGGCAGACTGTGGCGGGAGGAGGTCACAAGGCTGCATGCTGAAGAGTTTTCAGATGTCGGCCTCAGTCACATGTATGCAGACAATTGTGCGATGCAGCTGGTGCGCGCGCCGCGGCAGTTCGACGTCATCCTGACAGACAATTTGTTTGGCGACCTGTTGTCCGATGAGGCCGCGATGCTCACCGGGTCCATAGGGATGTTGCCGTCGGCGGCCATCGGGGCGGCCCCCGGTTCAGGCCTGTACGAGCCGGTTCATGGATCGGCTCCCGACATCGCTGGCAAGGGGGTCGCAAATCCGCTGGGCGCAATCTTGAGCCTGGAGATGGCTTTCGCCCACTCGTTCCGGCGCCCCGACGATGCGATGCTGTTGCGCCTTGCCGTTGAGGGTGCGCTCAATGGCGGCGCTCGGACCGCAGATTTGTGGTCGGCCCACGCCTTGACCCCGCCTCTGACGACCAGTCAAATGGGCGACGCGGTGCTGGCTGAACTCGACAAGCGGCTGAAGTGATCACCAGCCACAGACGCATGTGGCGCAGATGATCGCAACCGATCAAACGGGGCGTGGGCGTGCTGGCAACCGACATGGGCGGTCGGCATGTCAGACGGGCGCACATCCCGTCGCACACACCCATGGTCATAGCGCCTGGAGCGCGGCATAAAGCCTTTCGATATCGCT
>JBILMQ010000240.1:0-5724 GCA_044375455.1 Caulobacterales bacterium
TGGCCCGGCGTGTCGAGGAAGGTAATGCGCTCGCCGTCGGCGAGGCGCACTTGATACGCTCCGATGTGCTGGGTAATGCCGCCAGCCTCGCCCGCAGCCACGTCCGTCTGGCGAAGGGCGTCGAGCAGCGATGTCTTGCCGTGGTCGACATGGCCCATCACGGTCACGATGGGCGGGCGCGGCTTCACGTTCTCATCCGTGTCAGCCACACCCTCAAGGCCGATCTCAACGTCGGATTCTGCGACGCGGCGCACCGAGTGACCGAAATCCTCCACGATCAGCTGGGCGGTGTCAGCGTCCAGGGTGTCGATCGCGCGCATCATCTGGCCCTGACGCATCAGGTATTTCACGACGTCGGCGACACGCTCAGCCATGCGGTTGGCGAGTTCCTGAACGGTGATCGCCTCCGGCACGACCACTTCGCGCACGACCTTGTCGGTGTTTCCGGTGACGCCGCGCATGCGGCGTTCCTTTTCTTTCTCCCGGGCGCGACGCATCGCCGCAAGTGAGCGCGAACGCTCCGACTCGTCATCGGCAAGGGCGCTGACGACCGTCAGACGGCCCTGGCGACGCTGAGCCTCGCCTTTCGTGCGTGAGATCGGCGTGAGCTTCGGGGCAGGCCCGCGCTGCTTTTTCACGCGCCCGCCCAGCTGCTCCAGCAGATCCGAACTCGCGGCCCCGACAGGGGCTTCGGCGCTCTCCTCGACCGTCGGCCCAGCGCCTGAGGCGTCAGCTGCGATCTGGTCGCCGGCGCGTCCAGCCGCCCGCTCAGCGCTCTCTCGCGCGCGCCGGTCGGCCTCTTCTTCCGCGCGGCGGCGAGCCTCCGAGGCCTCCTCCTCACGGCGTCGTTCCTCGTCAAGGCGCCGGCGCTCTTCGTCCTGGCGCCGGCGCGCCTCCTCCTGGACGCGTCGCTCGCTTTCGCGGCGTTCGTCTTCCTGGCGCGCGCGCGCAAGCGCCGACTGGCGCGCCTTCAATTCCTCCGGGGAAAGGCCTAACGTACCCGTGCTGGCGCGCGTCACCGGAGTGGAGAAAGAGGCCGAAGACGCCGGCGCCGCAGGCGCCTGCGGCGCCGGGCCGGTTGGCCTGGGGCCGGAAGGCGGCGCGACCGCGGGGCCTGCGCCGGTTGGAGCAGGACCTCCGCCCGGCGCGCCGAGCACCTTTTTCTTTTTGGTTTCCACGACCACGGTCTTGGTGCGTCCGTGGCTGAAGCTCTGGCGCACGGTTCCGGCGCCCTCCGTCTTCTTGAGGGTCAGGGGACGCCGCTCGCCGCCCCCGGTCTTGTTGGTGTCGTTGCCGTCGCTCATGCGCGCGCTTGTCGCCTTCGTGTCAAAATCCAAACGGGCGTCGAAGCATGCGCTTCGCCGCCCGCACCGACTGTTGCGGGGTCTCCGCTCCAGAAACGGGATCGCCCTGCATCAGTTCCGCCTGCATCCGGCATGCGGGGCACTGGGCCCGCAGCACCTCAGGTCTTGAGGGTCGCCGGAGGCCGGAAGACCGGAACCTCCAACCCGCGCCAGTCCACGACCGTTGCGGTCAACCCTCTCCGCCCAGACTTCGCCGGTCGCCGACCAGCGGGAATGAGCGGCGCCGAACCAGGACCCGGCCCTGGCGGAGGTTCCCGGTCAGGGGAGTTCAAACTGACCAGTCTTCCGGCGCCATGGTCCGGAACCCTGCCAGTCTGTGCGCCTCGCTGGCCCACCGATCGGCAAATCCGCCCTTCGACAGCGAGGCGTGTACCACACGATCGCGACCCAACGCCATACCAAGCTCATCGCCGCTCAACAGTCCGGTCACGGCAATCGCTGCGCCAGTCGCCGCCGCGAGCGCCAGAAGCCGCTCCCGGCCGTCGCGCGCGCCGTCACGCGCCTCGATCAGCCAACTGACGCCGCCCGACCGGAGCGCTGTGGCGACGTTTTCGGCGCCGACCTGAAGAGCTCCGGCGCGCCGCGCCATGCCGAGCACGCCGCGGCAGCGCTCGGCGAGCAGCGCCTCCACGAGATCGGCAAGATGCGCTGGGGCTGTCGTCGGGGCATCAAAGGCGCGGCTGAAGGCGTCGCGCCTGAGGGCGGCGGCGAGACTTTTGCGGTCGGCGCTCACCCAGACGCCGCGGCCCGGCAGCCTGGCCCCGAGGTCGGGCGTCAGCACGCCGTCAGGCGCGCGTGCGAACCGGATGAGGGCGCCTTCCGGCTTGACAGCACCGCTCGCCACACACCGCCGGGATCTGCCGTCACCGGGTGCTCTATGCGCAGCGCCGGGAGCGTCCGCCGGGCCCTGGCCAGGGAGCACGCCCTGGTCCGCCTGACGCTCAGACTCCACGCCAGGACAGATCTGAGCCGCGCTCTGAGGAGCGCACGCGTGACGCGGGCCCAGAGAAGATGGCGGCGACGATGGCGGCGACGATCGCGCCGCGTCGCTGCCGTCGCGTGGCGGCGCGGCGGGCGCCGCGGCGCCAGTCTGAAGAGGGCCAGTCTGGAGAGGGCCAGTCTGGAGAGGGCCAGTCTGGAGAGGGCCGCCAGGTTGAGCGGGCCCTCCAACTGGGCGCACCTGGGCGTCAGGCGTCCGCCTCTTGGTCGATCGCTTCGACGGCTTCGCCATGCAGGGGCTCCTTCAGAACCGCAGGATCGATCCAGCCCGCCATCACACGCGCATTGAGGACCATGAGCTTGGCGTCGTCTTCGCTGATCTTGAAGCCGTCAAGCAGGCCGGCGTTCCAGATGCGCTCCCGCTTGCCTTCCGGTTTCGCCTTCACTTCGATCCGCCCTCTGCCGATGCCGACAGGCTTGCTGGTCTCAGGCTGCTTGGTCTCCCACCAGCCGCGCAGCTCCTCTGCCGTCAGGCCGGCAAGATCCTCCACCGTGCGGACGTCCTTGCCGGCAAGCGCCACGATCATCTTAAGGTTCAGTCCGGGAATCTCCAGAAGCGCATCCTCAACGCCCATCTCGCGGCGTTTGACGTCGAGCTCAGCATTCTCCCGCTCGACAAAATCCCGCGCGCGGTTCTGGAGCTCCTCGGCGGTGTCGTCGTCGAGGCCCTCAATGATCGCCAGATCATCATGATCGACAAAAGCGATTTCATCGATGCTCTCAAAGCCCTCGGTCGCGAGCAGCTGAGCCATCATCTCGTCGACATCCAGCGCGTTCATAAACAGGCTCGTGCGCTCCTGGAACTCCTTCTGGCGGCGCTCGGAATCCTCCGCCTCTGTGGTGATATCGATCTGCCAGCCGGTGAGCGTGGAGGCCAGCCGTACGTTCTGACCGCGCCGGCCGATCGCCAGCGACAGCTGGGTGTCAGGCACCACCACCTCGACCCGGTTCTCCTCCTCGTCGAGCACCACTTTGGTGACCTCTGCTGGCTGCAGCGCGTTGACGATGAAAGTCGCCGGATCCGAAGACCAGGGAATAATGTCGATCTTTTCGCCCTGCAGCTCACCGACAACAGCTTGAACCCGGGCCCCGCGCATGCCGACGCAGGCGCCGACCGGATCGATCGAGCTGTCATGGCTCATGACGGCGATTTTGGCGCGCGAGCCCGGGTCGCGGGCGCAGGCCTTGATCTCGATCACGTTGTCATAAACTTCCGGCACTTCCTGCGCGAACAGCTTCACCATGAATTGCGGATGGGCGCGCGACAGGAATATCTGGGGTCCCTTCGCCTCTTTGCGAACCTCGTAGAGGAACGCGCGGATGCGGTCGCCCTGCCCGAATGTCTCGCGCGGCAAGGCCTGATCCTTGCGCACGATGGCTTCGGCCTTGCCGAGATCGACGATGATGTTGCCGTACTCCATCCGCTTGACGATGCCGTTGATGATCTCGCCGACGCGGTCCTTGTAATCAAGGTGCTGGCGCTCGCGCTCGGCGTCGCGCACCTTCTGGGTGATCACCTGCTTGGCCGTCTGCGCCTGGACGCGGCCGAAATCCATCGGCGGCAGAAGCTCCTCAATGACATCGCCGACATCTGCATCCGGATTGCGGCGGCGTGCGTCCTTCAGCGATATCTCGGTGTGGTCGTTCTCCACCGTTTCCACCACGGTGGTCACGCGCCTGAGTGTGGTTTCGCCGGTCTTGTGGTCGATGCTGGCCCGGATGTCGTTCTCCATGCCGTAGCGGGCGCGCGCCGCCTTCTGCATGGCCTCTTCCATGGCTTGAATCACCAGTTCGCGCTCAATCCCTTTTTCGCGCGCCACGGCGTCGGCGATCTGCAGAATCTCAAGTTTGTTGGCTGAAACGGCGGACATCGGGTCAGTGCTCCTGTCTGTCTTTTCGTGGTGCATGCGGCGGGGCGGACTGCGCCGGTCGGTTCCTTCCTGCGCCGGGGGATTTCATTTTTTTTCCTGCGCCGGCGGCCTTTTTTTCCTTGGCGGCGGCCTGCGCCACGATCTCGGGATCGAGCGCGTCCAGGCCCATGCCGTCGGCCGCGTCGCCAGAGGCGGCTGCGCGGCGCAGACTTTCCGAGATCAGCTCATCACTGAGCGTCAGGCGCGCATCCGCGATCCAGTCGAATGGGATCACCGCCGTCTGATCATCACCCTCAAGATCGATCAACACAGCGTCTTCCTCAATACCCGCAAGGACCCCGCGAAACCGCTTGCGGCCTTCCACCATGCGGTCAAGTTCAATCCTGGCCTCAAAGCCACGCCAGCGGTCGAAGTCTTTCACGCGCGTCAGGGGGCGGTCGATGCCCGGGGAGGAGACCTCCAGATCATAGGCTTCGGCGATTGGATCGACGAGGTCAAGCTGCGCCGAAAGCGCGCGCGACAGCCGCGCGCAGTCGCCAGCGTCCATCGCGCCGTCGCTGCTGCGCTCGGCCCTGATCTCTAAGGTCTTGCGTTTGGCCCCGCGCATGCGCACACGCACGATCTCGAAGCCGAGCCCGGCCGCGATCGGGTCGATGAGTGCAAGCATCTTGGCCTCGAAGGGCGTCAGGCTGCGCATCCCGGCGCGGGTCCTCCTGAGCCGGCGGGCATTCGCGGCGCCGCCAGCTGCAACCTTGCGACGCGATGCAAGGCGCTTCTGCGGGCCACGGACACACGTCCGGGAAACAAAAAAGCGGCTCGCCTCACGGCGGCCGCTCTAAGCGCCAAACAGCGCTTGGAACGAACTAATGGACCCCTTTCTAGCGACTTCCCGACGACTTGTCACCCTGTTTCGCTGCCAGTGTGTCGCCGACAGTGTGTCGCCGGTCCGGTGTCGCTGTCAGCGCCGGGCGCGCTCCAGGCTGTGGCGGGGCGAGACAGGACCGGCCAGGACGTGCTCTTGACCCTCGCCCGATCCGACGGCGGTCGAGACCGCCCCGGGGCCAGGCCAGCCTCCGGGGTTGCCTGGACATGGGTGCGCGCGCCCGGGCCAGGCCCGCACCAGCCCGCCAGGCCGCAGGCAAGGCTCCGGCGACCAGGCGCGCCGGTTATCGTCCAACCCGGATCCGCGCCGGATCGAAGGTTCGCTCAGCTACGGCGGCGTAAAGGCGCTCCCGCGCATCGAGGGTGTCGCGGGTGATCCTCTCATGGGGTTCGAACTCAAAGGCGTCGCCCTGCTTGCGCCCGGCCAGAAGGCGCCGGCCGCGCCGCACGGCATAGGCCTCGGGCGCCAGCGCGGCGATCAGCTGATTGCGCAGACGGTAGGTGGCGAGCTTGTCTTCATAGTGGCGTTCACGCAGCGCCATGTGATCCTGGCGCGGCAAGATGGCGAGCGCCCCCAGACGATTGCGTGACCGCCACCAGTCCTCGGC
>JBILMQ010000027.1:0-19586 GCA_044375455.1 Caulobacterales bacterium
CAAACACGCCGGCAAGGCGATGAAAGAGCACGCGGAAACTGAAGCGGCTCTGCATGTTCCTGGAATTCGCTGAGAGCGGCTTGGACGGCCGCCAGCAAGGAGCCGCTTATGACGCTTCACGACATCGTCGCCGCGGCCGGCGCAGCGCTCGGCGCCGGCATGGGGCTCTATGCCATGATCGACCCGGCCTGGGCCGCGCGCCTCGTGCGCCTGCAGTCTGACCCTGCCAGACCCGGCGGCTTCGCCGAGTTCCGAGCCACCTATGGCGGGTTGTTTCTCGCCAGCCACGCCGGTGCGCTCATCGCCCTTCTCGCCCATCCGGCGGTCGCGCCATGGATCGCACTCCCGCTTGGTCTGGGCTGGGCCGGCGCCGGTGTCGGGCGAATGGTCTCGATCGGCCTGGACAAGGTCTACTCGCCGTTCAACGCCGGATCTGTCATTTTCGAGCTCGCCATGGGCGCGGCGTTGCTGGCGCCGGCGATCGCCCGGACGTGACCCCGCGGCGGGGTGAGGCCGACGCAGAGTGACTGCGCATCGTGCCGGCTGTGGCGCCTTTGGCGGGTCAGGAAGGTTTGCGAAAGACGATGGTCACCGAACCGATCGTCACGCCCCAGCGGCTGACATATGCCCGGTTGATCAGCACGCCGTCAGGTTGCAGCCACATGCGGTCATCAAAGGTGACCTTCCAGGCGCCGTCGCCCATCTTCAGATTGACCTGGTACTTCCAGCTCAGAAACGACCCGTCGACGCGCCCCCTGGCGACGCCGATGATGTCATCAGCGCGACCCTCATAGCCCTCGGAGGTGCGCCGGATCCGCCAAACACGCCGCTCTGTCGCCCCGTCATCATAGCGGAACCGCTCGTCCAGAACCAATTGGTCGTTCTCGACCCTGCCGGTCACATCCACCACGAACTGGCGGCGCAGGTTGCGGAAGCGGTCTTCGAAAACGCCATAGGCGCGGCTCTCACCGGCAAAATAGTTTTCCAGCACCAGCGCCGGGGCATGTCCGGCGGGGCGTTGCGGCAATTCAGTCGATGCACAGCCGACAACAGCGACGGCGCCGGCTGCAGCTGCTGCAGCGGTGCGCATCATGGACGGTGCGGGGTCTGGCATGGCGGGGATGTTCTCCAGGCGGCATGGGCGCCGCATGTGTTACCGTTCTGCTGTTTCTACGAAGCCGCTGGGGCTTTGGATCGTTCAGGGGCGCGGCTGACGGGCTGTGACGCACTTCAGGACATGCACCCGCAGGGCCGAGGCGAGGGGGGTATCGCCCCGACGCGCATCGACCCCGGCGAGCAGAACGCCAAGCAGACAGCCTTCCTGGTGCGCCAGATGCTCGAGCGCTTCCCAGAATTCCGGCTCAAGTGCGATGCTTGTACGGTGCCCGTTCACGCGCATCGATCGCTTCTGCAAACGTCCGGTCATGGCGCTGACGTCGGCGCACCTGCGGCCCAGGCGCGCGCAGGCGCTCCCGCCACCCAGCGCAGGGCATTTTCCAGGATGCGCCGTAGATGCGGGTTGGCGTAGGCCTCCGGCCCATCGCCGCACTGCAGATACACCAACGGACAACGCCCTGCCGCCTTGGCCCAGGCGATCAGCCGCGAGCCCGCAGGATGGGTCCAGCCTCGATTGGAGTGCATCTCACCGTCGCGCACGGCGCGCGCCGCCGAGTAGAATCTGTCGGCGGTGAAGACGTGATCGGCGCTCAGCAGCGGCGTGACCTCGGCGTCGAACACCGGGGCGAGATAGAGTTCGTCGCGCACTGCAAAGCGATCAGGAATGCCCTCCAGGACCGGATGGTCGCTGCTTTCGCGCATTGCTTCGTAGGAAACCTCATGACGATAGCCGGAGTCCGGCATCTGCTGCCCGCGTACCGTTCCCGGCAGATACAGGAAACGCCCGCCCAGAATGTCTGCATACGCATCACCCCAGGCTGGCCAACCGGCGATGGCGTGGTGCAAGGCGACAATCCCCTTGCCGCTGGTGAGTAGCCGCCCCCAGGCCTGCTTGAGGCGCTCTGAGGGTGCATGAAAAATCGGGCCGCCTGGAGCAAATTCGATGCCTGGCATGTCGTAAAGCAGCAGGACCTGGTAAGGGCCAAGCGCTGCCGGGTCGAAGAAATGTTCCGCCGCCGGATGCTCTACCGCGGTGACGCTGACCCCCTGCATGGCGTCGAATTGGGCGAAGAATGCGTCGCGCGCGAATGGATGCCCTTTGACCGCGGCCAGAACCTGCAGGGGCGCGCTCGGGCGGTAGAGCCCCACCGGTTCAATCCTCTCGCCGGGCCTGGTCGAGCGTCTTGTCCTTGCGCCGTCGCTCTGCAGCCGCACCCGCCTTTTCAGCCTTGGTGCGCGAGAACTTAACCCGATTTTCGGCCGCCTTCGCCTCGGCCTGCGCCCGCATCCGCGCCTTGCGCTGCTTGTTGAGATTGATTACCTCGGCCATTGCAACTCCCCTGGCGTCACGATATCGGGCCTGTCGCCGCGCCGCAATCGTTTGGCCTTCGTCTCTGGCCTTCGTCTCTGGCGCCGCCTGGAGCTTTCGTTCGCCCACCCTGGGCCGGCCGGGACGCGACAGAGCCGTTGCGGGTTTCGCACTCATCTTTGGCGGCGCGCACCAGCAGCATCCAGCTCGGCCGACCGGGAGCGGGCTCATCCATCGCTTGGTGCAAGCCACGCCGAAAGGCGTGCGCCGCCTGCCCGCGCTCCGCCCGCGTCGGTTCTGCCTCACGGCAGGCGCTGGTTAAGTTCCAGATACGCCCCGTCCGGGTCCCAGATGTGGCAGCTCAGGACCCGGATTGCCGGCCCGCCGTCGCGGCCGGGATACTCCGCCACCCCTGGCGCGACGGCAAGGCGCACGCCGGGGGTCGCCGCCGCGGCTGCACAGGTCTTCGCCGCGTCATCGACCGCGGTGACGATGATGTGGCTGGCGATGTCATGCTCATGTGGTGGTTTGCGCCGCCGCGGTCTCAGAGGAGGGTCCGTATACTGCAGCAGGCCGATCCAGCCGATCCATGGGTCGTTGGCGTTCAGAAGAACAAGCCGGATTGCCCGTCCTGGAACGCCCCTGGCGAAAGCGGGGCTCGAAACCGTCATCGCCTCATCATAGTTGACCTTCATGCCGAGTGCGTCGCGATAGAGTTTCAGGCTCGCTTCAATGTCGCGCACAACAATCGTCACACGGCGAATGTCGATCGGCGCGCGGGCGTCAGGCGTCGCGAGAACACCGGCGGGGCGAGCAGCCGGCTGCGCCACTGCCGGCGCGGCGGCGACAGCCCACGCGATCACCCCGGCCAGGGCGGCCAAACACGCCAGGATTGCCGCCCATGCGGACACGGGAGGGCGCGCGATGGAGGCTGCGATGCCGGGCATGTGCGGTGCTCCAGGGGGCAAAGCCCAAAGCTGCGCGTCTCGTCTTGGCAGCGTCAATCGCGTGCTGGCAGGCCATTCGTCGCAGCGCCTTCATCTTGCCGCGGCTTCATGGCAGGAACCAGCGGAGTCGGCGACGCGTGGGGATGATGCGCCGGCGGATGCGTCCAACCGATGGGCGTCGGGGAGCCTGCATGCGCGGAACAGCCGCCTTCGTTGTCGTGATCGCGCTGTCCGCCATCGCGTGCGCGGCGGCGTTCCTCGCCATCGCCAGTATTACCAGGGATCTCGACGTCAACGCAGTGCTGGCTGGCGATCTCACCGGCGCGTCGATCGCCAACCTGATCGCTCTCGTGTCGTTCGTGCTCGGGACAGCCGCCACGCTGGCCGGCGCGCTCGCCAGCGTCGTCGTGGCCAATCTCGCGTTGCGCCTGTCGAGCGAGGCGGAGCGGCGCGAGGCCGTCGCGTTCGCAACCACGCGCATCGAGACGGCGAGCGCCCACTTTGCCAGGATTGTTGCCGGACTTAACCGATTGATCGGCGCAACGGGGCTTCTTGAGGCCCAGGTGCGCGCCTTCGCGCGTCGGCGCGCGCACGGCGTGACGCGGCTGGCGCCGGATGACGCGGAGACCCTCGCCCGGGCGGCGTCCGGCGCCGGGGCGCAGGTGGCCGATGCGCTGGAACGTCTCGCTGAGGCCATCGAAGCCACGCTGTGTGACGAGTTCGCCCGCTTTGCGCTGCAAAGCACCGCAGAGACGGAGAAGCCTGGCTGGCTGGCCGATCTCGGGCATGCCTTCGCCAGGACGCCACAGGCTGGACGCCCGCCGTCTTTGCACGATCTGGCGGATTTTGTGGCCCGATTGCGGGCCGGCGCGCAGACCCTGCGCGCCGATGTCGCTGGATCAATCGCAACCGCGTGGGGCGGCTTGCCCGCCGCGCTGCGCCGCGATCCGGAAAGCCACGAGATCCTGGATCGGCCCGCCACCCTGTTCTTTTTCGCGGGCAATCTGGTTGATCTGCGTACCGGTGAGATCGGTGATACCGGTGCGTGCTACGCGGTGCGGGCCGGCGCAGCCATGGTGGCTGATTTTGCCGGCGCTCTGCCCAACCGCGCGGCGCTGCGCGCCGCCTGCCTGCAGCGTTACGCCGAAGCGCTGCCGCGCCGCGGCGTCGCCCTGCAGGCGGATTTTGATCCGGAAAGAGCCTTCTCCCGCGCCTTCCGAGCGGCGCTGGAGGATGCGCGCGGGCTGAACGCGCCGCTCGGCGAAGTGGCGAAACCGCCGCCAGCGTGAGGCGCAGCTTGTCAGGGCCGTCGCGCGTGCACTATCCCCCCAGGAATGCCCACGCCAGTCATATCCCCCAGTCATATCCGCCAGCAATGTCTCCTGAGCTGAGGCCCGCAGACGCCGCGCCGGGATCCTGGGTGGATCGCCTGCCGGGCGTCCTGCAGCCGCTCGCGCGCCTGTCGCGCTGGGATCGGCCGGTCGGCGTTTGGCTGCTCGCGATCCCGTGCTGGGCCGGGCTCGCCTTCGGCCGCCTCGGCGTTGGCTTCGGTGCGCAAGACGCAGGTCTGTGTCTGCTGTTTCTGTGCGGGGCCGCCGCCATGCGTGGGGCCGGTTGCACCTACAACGACATTATCGACCGCGACATCGACGCCAAGGTGACCCGCACGGCCGGCCGGCCGCTGCCGGCTGGTCAGATCGGCCTTCGCGGGGCCTGGGCATGGCTCGTCGTCCAGTGCCTTGTCGGGCTTGGTGTGCTGATCTGTCTGCCGTCCGCCGCCCGCCTCGTCGCGCTTGCCGCCTTGCCGCTGGTGGCGGCCTATCCATTCATGAAACGGATCACCTGGTGGCCCCAGGCTTGGCTTGGCCTCACGTTCAACTGGGGCGCTCTGGTCGCCGTCGCCGCGGCTGCCGGCGCGCTCGATCCGGCGGCGATCCTGTTCTATGTCGGACTGGCCCTATGGACGCTCGGCTATGACACGATCTACGCGCTGCAGGATGTGGAAGACGACGCTCTGATCGGCGTGCGTTCCACAGCACGCCGCTTCGCGGCCGCCACCCGCCCGGCGATCGGGGCAGTCTATGGGCTCGCCTGCGCCGCCACAGCTGCGGCATGCCTGGCCGCCGGAGGGACAGCAGGCGCTCTCGCCGTCGCACCGTTTGCGCTGCATCTTGCGTGGCAGACTGCGCACACGCGCCCCGATCTCGGGACCGGCGCGCTCCTCGTTTTCAAATCGAACCGGGAGGCGGGACTGCTGCTGACGGCCGGGCTGGCGCTGGTCGTCATGCTGGGCGCGCACTGACCCGCGCGACCTGCGCCCGCCCGCCGGTGTCGCGCGACGCTGCAGACGCGGCATAAAATTCCATTTTCGTTGCGCCGCCTCACGTGCTTCTTGGGCGCGTTGAAAATTTGCAAACGGGGTGCTGCGATGTCGTTGGTGAAATTGTCGATCGAAGGCGCAGTGGCGGTCATGACGATCGACCGCCCGGAGGCGCTCAACGCGCTTGGCGAACCTGGCGATGGCGACGCGTTCGCTTCGGTTTGCGCCGAGATCGCCGGCAACCGTGCGATCGGCTGCGCCATCCTGACCGGCGCAGGGCGGGCGTTTTCGGCGGGTGGCAACGTCAAGGCCATGCAGACCCGCAGCGGCGCCTTCGCTGGTGCTCCCTATGAGGTAGCGCAGGGGTATCGGACCAATATCCACCGCATCGTGAAGTCGCTCTACAACCTGGAGGTTCCCCTGATCGCGGCGGTCAATGGCCCAGCCATCGGGCTTGGCTGCGATGTCGCGTGCATGGCTGACATCCGGATCGCCGCGGACACGGCGAAGTTCGGGGTGACCTTTCTGAAGCTCGGTCTCATTCCCGGTGATGGCGGGGCATGGTTGTTGCCCCGCACGGTGGGCTTGAGCCGCGCTGCGGAGTTGCTGTTCACCGGCGATGTCATTGATGCGGCGACCGCGGAGCGCTGGGGGCTGGTGTCGCA
Source organism: Caulobacterales bacterium (assembly GCA_044375455.1). Taxonomy (GTDB): domain Bacteria; phylum Pseudomonadota; class Alphaproteobacteria; order Caulobacterales; family Aquidulcibacteraceae; genus JBEIHX01. Next base: position 6,358 of record JBILMQ010000027.1, read on the forward strand.
TGTCGCGCCGGCCGGTGACCTACTGGTGCAGGCGCGCGCGCTCGCCGCTCGCATTGCAGCCCAGCCGCCGCAATCCCTGCGTCTGGCCAAGACCCTGCTGCGCCAGGGTCAGACGGCGACATACGAAACACTCATGGAAATGTCGGCGATGGCCCAGTCCATGATGCACCATACCGAGGATCACATGGAAGGCGTGGCTGCGATCCTGGAGAAGCGCACCCCGTCCTTCCACGGACGTTGATCGGGCTTCGTCCCGGCTCGCCGCACCGACACCGGCGAGCGGATATTCGAGGCCTGCAGGAAAGGGAAAACGCAATGCGCCTTCCAACCATGATCCTTGTCGGGGCCCTGCTTGTGAGCGCCTGCGCGCCGCTGACCCAAAACGCGCGGCGACCGGACAGTTCCGTGGCTGCAACCGTTGTTGCGCCCACCCCCGTCACGCCTGCCTGGATGGCGGCCGATGGGGCCGGGGAAACAGCGCTCATCTTCGGCGTTCTGGGCGGCGACACGCAACTGGTGCTGTCCTGCTCAATGACCCCGAAGACCTTCAAGGTGGTTGCGAACGGACTGAGCGGCGAGGGCTGGGTTGCGGGAGACAGAGCGTTCTTGATTGTCGGAACGGCGTCGTTCGAGGCAGAGGCTCGGCCCAGCGGGCAGGGCGGCGCCAGGATCATCGAATTCTCGCTTCCCCTGACCGAGGGTCTGATCGCCGCGCTCGCCACGGCTGGCCCCGTGCGTGTCAACTTCAAGGGGCGGATCCAGACAGCCCCCGCAGACGCGCAGCTGCGCGAGCTTGGCCAAACCTGCGGCCTCTGGATCTGACGCGCCGGCCTCGGTGGGCTCAGCGCCACGCCCGCCCGCTTTGCAGAACACGCTGAAGCGGTGTGCCGCGGTGCGGCTTGACCCTGCGGCGCTATTGCGGCGGCGCTGACAGGGCCTATCATGAAAGCTGCATCATCAAGGAGGCGCACCATGGCTACAGTCGGCGTTATTGCACGCATTAAGATCCAAGCCGGCAAGGAAGCTGAAGCGGATAAGGTTCTCAAGGACCTGATCGCGGCGGTGAAGGCCAACGAACCCGAGGTTATCGTCTACGACCTGTTCAAGTCGCGCACGGTCGCCAATGAATACGTCATGCTGGAGATGTATGCGAGCCCGGAGGCGCTGGCGGCCCACGGCAAGACCGCTCATTTCATTGCCGCTGGCCCAAAGCTTGGTCCGCTGCTGGCCGGCCCCCCCGCCCTCGAATTCGTCGACGGGGCGTAAGTACTATGAATCTTGCATTTGCGCCCGAAGATCTGGCCTTCCGCACCGAAGTGCGCGACTTCATAAAAGACGCGTATACGGATGACCTGAAGGCGCGGATGGCTCAATCCAAGAACGGCTATCTCGATAAAGAGGGGCAGATAGCCTGGCAGCGCAAGCTCTATGAGCGCGGCTGGGTTGCGCCGGACTGGCCGGTCGAGCACGGCGGCGCCGGTTTCACGGCGAACCAGAAATATATCTTCCAGATGGAAATGGCTGCTGCCGGCGCCCCGATCGTCTCGCCCATGGGACTGAAGATGGTCGCACCCGTGATCATGGCCTTCGGCACGCCCGAGCAGAAGGCGCGCCATCTGCCGCCGATTCTTCAGTCGACAGTCTGGTGGTGTCAGGGATACTCCGAGCCCGGCTCGGGCTCGGACCTCGCCTCACTGCAAATGAAGGCCGTGCGTGACGGCGATGACTACATCTTGAACGGCTCAAAGATTTGGACGACCCACGCGCAATGGGCGGACTGGATCTTCTGTCTCGTGCGCACAAGCCAGGAAAAGAAGCCCCAAGATGGAATATCGTTCGTGCTTGCTGACATGCGTGCGCCCGGCATCACCGTGCGAGCACTGCCCACGCTCGATGATCCTTTGGACGGGCAGCAGGAGGTCAACCAGGTTTTCTTCCAGGACGTTCGTGTGCCGGTCGCCAACCTGATCGGCGAAGAGGGCAAGGGATGGACATACGCCAAGTATCTGCTCGAATTTGAGCGCGGGGGCGCGTATGCGCCGGGCTTGCGTCACGCCCTCGCCAAGGTCCGTCATATGGCTGCGCTGGAGCAGGCGCACGGCGCTTGCCTGTGTGAGGATCCCGACTTCGCGCGAAAACTCGCCGAAGCGGAAATCAGGATCGATGCTCTCGGCGCAACGGAATTGCGAATCTTCTCAGCGCTGGTCGCCGGCCAGCGTCCCGGCGCGCAATCATCGATGCTGAAATGCGCGGGCTCAGAGGCCCAACAGCTCATCAGTGAGTTGGCCCTCGAGGCAGTTGGCGCCAGCGGCCAGCCTTTTGTCCAGAACACCTGGGCGCATCTCGACGGGTCCAATGCGTTCCGGCCGGTTGCTGATCATGCGCTGCCGGTCACAGCGCAGTATCTCAACTACCGAAAGACCTCGATCTATGCCGGCTCGAATGAGATCCAGCGCAACATCATGGCCAAGATGGTGTTGGGTCTGTAAGTCGCGCGCTCCGCGACCCGGGTCATACGCGCGGTCGAACACGATGGCGCAGATCGACCCGCACACCGGACGCTTTTCTTGATGGTGGGCCTGATGGTGGGCCTGATCGAGGCCACGGTCGCGGGCCGGACCGAGCATCGGACAAGACGTCATGTCGTATGTCGCGCCGACGGGTGCTCGACCGGTCATGCGGCGCGGCCCGGCGCACCGCATGACCATTCGCGCCGGAACCGCAGGGGGGCGCTGCGGTAAAGATCCCGGTACAGATGGATTATCCTTGCAGGCGTCCAGGCGCCTCACCATCTTGGCCTGCCCAGGGCTTGTTGCCTGGGGAGGGCCTGTTGCCTGCTCCGGCTGGGCGCGCGGGTCAGGCGCTCACTGGGCGGTGTGGATGGCTCAAGGCATTTGCGGCGGCGCGGCCGGGGGCGTGTAGGTGATTGGCGCGTCTATGCCCACCGGCCAGCCCAGAGCGACCCACGCGCTCAGCATTCCCAGCGAGGCCAGCAGGATGCCAAGCGAATAGGGGAGCATGAGCGCCACCAGCGTGCCAATGCCCGCATCGGGCTTGTAGCGGCGGGCGAACACCAACGCCATCGGGAAGTATGCCATCAGTGGCGTGATGATGTTGGTTGAGCTGTCGCCAAGCCTGTAGGCGGCAGTCACGACCTCTGGGCTATAGCCCATCAACATGAACATCGGCGTCAATATGGGCGCCATGAGCCCCCACTTGGCGGACGCCGAACCGATCAGCAGATTCACCGCCGCAGTAAACAGCACCAGCATGACAAACAGGGCAGGCGGCGCGAGACCCAAGCCGGTGATCGCCTCCGCGCCGTGGATGGCGAGGATGCCGCCCAGGCCCGACCAGTTGAACATCGCAATGAAATGCGCCGCGGCGAAGGCCAATACGATGTAAGCGCCCATCTCCGACATCGAGTCGTTGACGTCCTTGACCACGTCCTTGTCTGATGTGTACCGCCTGGCGCATATCCCGAAGCTCAGCCCCGCAAGGAAGAAGGCCGCGGCAAGGCCCGCGACCAGAGCGGTAAAGAATGGCCCGAGCTGTTGGGCCCAAGTCTCTCCCTCCGTGCGCAGCGCGCCGCCAGGCAGCGCCAGGATGCACAGCCCAACGATCGGCAGGATGAGCCATATCGTGCCCCAGAAGACGCCGGCGCGTTCGTCTCGCGACAGGGCGGACTCCTCCAGACGCTTCTGCTCATCAGAGGTCTGCCAGGGCCCCAGCCGCGGCTCCACGATCACATCGGTCACAAACCAGCCGACCAAGGTAACCAAAAAGGTGAATGCGATAATCATGTAATAGTTGTCGGTGATCGTGTAGCTCCAGCTCGGATCAATCAGCCGGGCGGCTTCCTGGGTGATGCCGAGAAGCAGCGCGTCCAGCGATGACGGGAACAAGTTTGCGGAAAACCCTCCCGACACCCCGGCGAATGCCGCCGCCAGCCCCGCCAGCGGATGGCGCCCTGCGACGGCGAAGATGACCGCGCCGAGCGGCACCAGGACAACATAGCCGGCATCCACCGCCAGCGAGGACATGCAGCCCGCGAACACCACGATCGGGCTGAGCAGGAAGCGCGGCGAGTTGCGCAGCGACCCGCGCAGCGCAGCCGAGAAATACCCCGACTTCTCAGCGATTCCCGTGCCCAGCATCATGACGAGCACGGTCCCGAGCGGGGCAAAGCTCGTCAGTGTCTTCGGCATCTCCTCCAAAAGCTTGCGCAGGTTTTCCGCAGAAAGCAGCGAGTTCGCCACAATCTCCTTGCCGGTCGCCGGGTTGACCGCCGACCAGCCGGCCGCCGCGCCCCAGGCCGACAGCCCGATGAGAGCGGCGATGAACACGAAGAAAAGCGTGGTCGGGTCTGGAAGCTTGTTTCCAGCGCGCTCGATGGCGTCGAGCAGTGACTTGCCAATGGACATGGTTTCCCCCCGCGGCGATGCTGACGCCGAGATAGCACGCCTGTCGCACTTGGCGACGGGTGAGACGGCGTCAGCAGTGACAAACCTACGCCTGCCGCGCCATCCGCCGGCTCAAGATGCGGGCGCCGCTTGGCCGCGTCGGCGCGAGGCCCTAGCTGTGCAGTCCGCACCACCCGTGGATGACCCAGATGTCTGCTTGTCCCCCCCGCGCCGACCAACCTGACGCCGAACCGCCGCGCCAGCGGGGCGTGCTCGATCTGATTGAGCGGTTCGGCAACGCTTTGCCGGATCCGGTGTTCATCTTCATCGGCCTGATCTTGCTGTTGATGGGCGTTTCGGCCTTCGCGGCCGCCGACGGCTGGACCGCCGTCAATCCGGTGACCGGCAAGACCCTGACCGCAGAAAGCTTGCTCTCGGAGGTCAATCTGGGGCGCCTGCTCACCGAAATGCCCAAGACGCTGACAAGCTTCCCGCCGCTTGGGCTGATTTTGACGGTCATGCTTGGCGCAGCCATCGCCGAGCGCAGTGGACTGTTCTCGGCCTTGCTGCGGGTCAGCCTGCGTCATGCGCCGCGAGCCCTTCTGACGCCGCTCGTCGTCATTGTGGGCATGCTGTCGCACCACGCCTCCGACACCGGCTATGTGGTGTTCATTCCGCTGGCGGGGCTTATCTACGCGGCCGCAGGCCGGCATCCTCTTGTTGGCGTTGCCGCCGCCTTCGCCGCCGTGTCAGGCGGCTTCGCCGGCAACATCACGCCCGGCCAAAGTGATGTCCTGATGCTCGGCATCACCGAGCCTGCCGCCCGTCTCATCGATCCGTCGTGGACGATGAATCCGCTTGGAAACTGGTGGTTCATCCTCGGGATTGTCGTCGTATTCACGCCGATCGCCTGGTTCATCACCGACCGCGTCATCGAGCCCCGGCTCGGGGCCTGGACCCGTCCCGCCGGAGCCGACATCGCCGCTGATCTGGACCGGGCTGAGGTGAGTGCTGCGGAACGGCGCGGGCTTGCCTTGGCAGGTCTTGCGGCACTGTGTGTGGCCGGCGTCTTCGCCGCCCTCGCGCTGTGGCCGGGCTTTACCCCACTGATCGATGAAAGCGCGGAGAAGGCGCAGGCGTATACGCCTTTCTATCGCGCCCTCATCGCCGGCTTCATGCTGATGTTTCTGTCGGCAGGCTGGGCATTTGGCGCAGCCACCGGGGCCATTACCTCGCACCGCGACATCGTCCGCATGATGGGCGAGGGGATAAAGACCCTGTCGCCTTATCTCGTGCTCGCTTTTTTCGCTGCGCATTTTGTCGCGATGTTCAATTGGTCCAACATCGGTCCGATCCTTGCCATCCATGGCGCGGAGCGCCTGCGCGAGGTGGCGCTGCCGGCGCCGGCCCTGCTCGTGGGGGTTGTCGCCCTGTCCTCGTGGTTCGATCTCTTCATCGGCTCAGCGTCGGCGAAGTGGAGCGTGCTTGCGCCCGTGGTCGTGCCTATGCTCATGCTGCTCGGGGTCTCGCCGGAAATGACCACCGCCGCCTACCGGATGGGCGACAGCGTGACCAACATCATCACCCCCTTGATGAGTTACTTCCCCCTGATCCTCGCCTTCTGTCAGAGGTGGGATCCCCGCTTCGGGCTCGGCTCGCTGATGGCGACCATGCTGCCATATGCGGCGGCGTTTTTTATCGCCGGAGCCGTGATGACCGCCGCCTGGGTGTATTTCGGCATTCCGGTCGGTCCTGGGGCCCCTGTATTCTATGAACTTCCCGCGCCGACGCGGGCAAGCTGAAGGCGGTCGCTTGACGGGCGGGCGCGGTTAGCTTACCTCCCGGCCCCTCAGTTGCGCGGGTGTAGCTCAGTTGGTTAGAGCGTCGGCCTGTCACGCCGAAGGTCGCGGGTTCGAGCCCCGTCACTCGCGCCACTGGCGCCAAGCGCCGTTTGCGGTGCAGCGGCGACCGGCGGGGCTGTTCTGATCCTCAAGAAACGATTTGTGAAAAGCTGTCGTCGAAGACCTGTCCGGCCGGCTTGCGCGGCCTTTTGTGGTCTCGAAACTGGTTCGCCCGGGACTTGTTTCGCCTGGATCTCGCCTCTGCCGGGCCTTTCTCGTGTCGAGCCCGGTTCGATTGACGCCAGCAGACCGCCCACAGATCATATCGGCGTAGGTGCGCCCGGGTGAGAGCGGCAGCGTCCAGATTCCGGCTCGACGCGCCAGCGCCGCCATGCAGTTCTCGTACACCAACGCCGCCATTCAGGACGGTTGAGGCAGGTGTCTGGATGCAGGTGCTCTCAGGCGCGCCCCCGAGCCAGCCGCGAGGGCATAGCTTCCCGCGATGCAGCCGGCGGCTCCCGTCCGCTCAAACGGAGGGGAACAGGCGCCCCAATGCGGCGTCATCAGCCGCGAGGATGCGCTCCACCCACCCGTGGAAGACCTGGGCGCCGCCCTCGTTGCGGCCATAAAGAACATGGTCGCGCGCACCCGACGCCAGCGCCCGCTGCTGGCGCAGGCCGGTGTCATAGTCTTCTTCCTTCACAACGTGCTCCAGCATCGCAAACTGCTTGGCCGCCTGCGCTCTGGCCGGCTCGTCGAGCGGCCGCTCGCTCAGATAGATCTGCGTTGTGAACGACTGGCCGACATCGACGCCGGGCAGCAGGATCGACAGCATGACGGCGCGTCCGCCAGCGTAGAAGCTTGCAATCGAGACATGCGGAAAAATCGTCCATACGCCCGCGAGAAGCTCCTCCGGGCCCCACTCTGCCTCCGGCTTTGCGGTGTCCCCAAGCAGGTTCTTCATGGGCGACAGCGCGCGCTGATGAGGTCCCCAGGCGAAGTACAGCGCCTGATTGGGCATCTGAGGCCCAAATGTATTCCTGTGCAGCACTGGCAGATGATACAGATCGAGATAGCCATCATAGGCGATTTTCCAGTTCGGACCCTCGATCGTGCGGCGGTCGAAGAAATGCCAGGTCTCGAAGCCGAAATGCGCAAGCGCCGCGTCGTAACCGCAGAGAAAATCCGCAATCGAGAGCGTCGAGCGGGGGTCAAGAATGACCCAGATCAGCCCGGCCCGCTCCAGACATGGCAATCGGACAAGCCCGAAGGCCGAGGTGTCTATGTCGCCGAACTCGTGCGCCGCCGTCAGCGCCAGCAGGCGTCCGTCCTGGGCGAACGTCCAGCCGTGGTAAGGGCAGGTGAAGCGCGTAGCGTGGCCGCAGCCGGGCAGGGCCACGTTCGCCCCGCGATGGCTGCAGGCGTTCACGAAGGCGCGGGTTTGGCCGTCAGCGCCGCGGGTTAGCAGAACTGGTGTTCCGGCCGCTTCCAGCGCCTTGTAATCGCCCGGCCGCGCCAATTCTGCTCCTGCCGCCAGCACGAGCGGCAAGCGGCGGAAAATCAGTGCGCGCTCGCGCGCGAACCGATCCGGATCGAAGAAGGCGCTGGCCGGCATGCGCATCACGTGGTCAGCCTGCGGCGCGGCGCCGGCGTCTGCAGAGGCGCGCGCAGCACGCGTCATCGCCAATAAGTCGCTGCGGTCAAGCAATCGGGCCATCCTGCTCCTCCCGCCGGGCGTTGCACCACGCCGGCCTGATCTCCGGCCTGATCTCCGGCCTGATCTCCGGCCTGATCTCCGGCCTGATCTCCGTTCTGGGCCATGCTGCGGGCTTCGCCTCGGTCAAGCGCCAAGCCCGTCCACGCCAGACCCATCCCCGTCAAGTCCGCCACTCAACCCGCTCCGATGCCCGCATGGTCAGCCTTTGGCGATCGCCCATCGGTCAATGGCCATGCTGCGGCCGGGTCGCGCAACACCCGCGCACGACCCGGTCCGCCCGGTTTGCCGGGTGTGATGGCGCCGGTGGCTTGCATCGCCCGGCGCACGTAATCGTCAGACCGCCGCCCGCCGCCGCCCGCGTCCGGCCTTTTGGGATGCGCCAAGCGTTCCGCAAGGCGCATCATACGGTTGCGCAGGTCGGCGCGCACGCCTAGCTTCCGCGCCGCGGCCCAACAGGACCGTTGGGATTCGCACTGGCGGAGAAGCGACAGGCCATGCTGACAGAAGCCTTTTCAGGCGGGCTTGCTGAGTTTTGGGCCGCTGAGTTCGGGGCGGCTGAGATCGCGACAGCAGCATTTGCAAACCTGCAGTCCGCCATTGCGCATGCCGGGGTCGTTTCGACCGCCGCCGTCCCCGCGGCTGTGAGCGAGGCCGTGAGCGAGCCTGGGGCTCGAGTGATGGGCGTAGATCTTCTCGAATATCTGCCGATCATCATCTTTTTGGGCGTCGCCAGCGTCTTGGGCGCAGGGTTTATGATCGCCTCCTGGCTGTTCGCCCCCAAATCCCCCGACGCGGAGAAGGTGTCCGCTTATGAGTGCGGCTTCAACGCCTTCGATGACGCGCGCATGAAGTTCGACGTGCGCTTCTACCTCGTGTCGATCATGTTCATCGTGTTTGATCTTGAGGCCGCCTTCCTGTTCGCATGGATTTTCCCTCTGCAGGACGGCAACATTTTTGCCTTCTGGTCGATGATGGCGTTCCTGGGCATCCTGGTGATCGGCCTTGTCTATGATTGGAAAAAGGGAGCGCTGGAATGGGAGTGACGGCTCCAGCGGCGGCGTCCGGCGTTGCGCAGCCTGAAAGCGGCTTCCCGGCGCGCCAGGATGACGCCTTCTACACAGGCCTGACCAACGAGCTGGCCGACAAAGGCTTTCTTGTCGCCCGCGCGGACGATCTGATCACCTGGGCGCGCACCGGGTCGCTGATGTGGATGACCTTTGGGCTGGCCTGTTGCGCCGTGGAGATGATGCAGGCCTCCATGCCGCGCTATGACCTGGAGCGCTTCGGCTTTGCGCCGCGGGCGTCGCCGCGTCAATCCGACGTGATGATCGTGGCCGGGACACTGACCAACAAAATGGCCCCGGCCCTGCGCAAGGTCTACGATCAAATGCCAAACCCGCGCTACGTGATCTCCATGGGGTCATGCGCCAACGGCGGTGGCTATTACCATTACAGCTACGCCGTGGTGCGGGGCTGCGACCGCATCGTGCCTGTGGACATCTACGTGCCGGGCTGCCCGCCGACCGCCGAGGCGTTGGTCTATGGCATTTTGCAGTTGCAGAAGAAGATCCGCCGCGAAGGCACCATCGAACGCTGAAGACCGCTGAAACCTGAGAAAGAACCGCCCCATGGCGCTCGCCGACCTCGCCAAGGACCTTGAAGCCCGCGCCCCGGGCTTGCGAGCGACCAGGATCGTGTATGGCGAACTCACCCTGATTGCAGCGGTAGACATGGTCGTTGAACTGCTGACGTTCCTGCGTGACGACCCGGCGTTGGAATTCCAGGTGCTCATCGACCTGTGTGCCGCAGATTACCCGGAGCGGGCGCATCGCTTCGAGGTCGTGTACCATCTGCTGTCCATGCGCCGAAACCTGCGGCTGCGCGTTAAGATCGAATTGGAAGAGGAAACCCCCGCGCCGAGCGTCGTTGGCGTCTATCCGGCCGCCGACTGGTACGAACGCGAAGCGTTCGACATGTACGGCGTGTTGTTCTCAGGTCACCCGGATCTGCGTCGCATCCTCACCGACTATGGTTTCCAAGGATATCCGCTGCGCAAGGACTTTCCACTCACCGGCCATGTCGAGGTGCGCTACGACGAAGAGCAGAGGCGGGTGGTCTATGAGCCCGTAAAGCTCGTTCAGGAATACCGTAACTTCGATTTCGAGTCGCCCTGGGAAGGCATGCTGACTTTGCCGGGCGATGAGAAGGCCCGATGAACCCTCGCGGACGGCGGCTACAGGTGCAGCACGCCCTGCGGCGGGCTTCCAGCGGCGGGCATCCCGCGGAAGGCATGAGAAGGATGGCAGATGGCTGACGATGCTGGTCCGGTCCGACGCGACGACCCGCGATCCGACTTCGACGACCGCAAGTTCACGATCAATTTCGGACCGCAGCATCCAGCGGCGCACGGTGTGCTGCGCCTTGTGCTTGAGCTGGATGGTGAGATCGTAGAGCGGGTTGATCCGCATATCGGCCTGTTGCACCGCGGCACTGAGAAGCTCATCGAGAATAAGACGTATCTTCAGGCGCTGCCGTATTTCGATCGTCTCGATTATGTCGCGCCCATGAACCAGGAGCACGCCTATTGCCTGGCCGTCGAAAAACTCCTCGGCGTCACTGCGCCACGCCGCGCCCAGTTCATCCGGGTCATATTCTCGGAGATCGGAAGGATCCTCTCACATCTGCTGAACGTCACCACGCAGGCCATGGACGTTGGCGCCCTCACCCCGCCGCTGTGGGGCTTTGAAGAGCGTGAGAAGCTGATGGTCTTCTACGAACGTGCATCCGGCTCGCGCATGCACGCGGCATATTTCAGACCCGGGGGAGTCCACCAGGATCTCCCCAAGGCGCTGCTCGACGACATCTACGCCTTCGGCGACCAGCTTATGGGGACTCTGGACGACCTTGAGACGCTGGTCACTGAGAACCGGATCTTCAAGCAGCGCAACGTCGACATTGGCGTTGTGTCCCGGGAGATGGCGCTTGCCTACGGCTTCTCCGGCGTCATGGTGCGCGGATCAGGTATGGCGTGGGACCTGCGCCGTGCACAGCCCTACGAAATCTACGATGAACTCGACTTCAAGATCCCGGTCGGCAAGAATGGCGACTGCTGGGATCGCTATCTCATCCGCATGGAAGAGATGCGCGAGTCCGTAAAGATCATCAAGCAGTGCATCGAGCGCATCCCGCCCGGGCCGGTGATGAACCAAAACCCCAAGATCGCACCGCCGCGCAGAGCGGAGATGAAGCGCTCCATGGAGGCGTTGATCAACCACTTCAAGCTCTATACTGAGGGCGTCCATGTGCCGCCCGGCGAGGTATATGCGGCCGTTGAAGCGCCCAAGGGGGAGTTTGGCGTTTATCTGGTGTCGGACGGCTCCAATCGCCCTTACCGGCTGAAAATACGCGCACCCGGCTTCGCCCATTTGCAGGCCATGGACGTGCTCAACCGCGGCCACATGCTTGCCGATGTCAGCGCCATTCTGGGGTCGCTTGATATTGTGTTCGGCGAGATTGACCGATGAGGGCCGCCACCGCAGGGGCAGGCCAGGGTCCTGATGGAGGGCGCATCTCGCAGCCGACCGGGAGGCGGACATGAGTGACATACCCGGCCCGGTTTTCTCCGTCGGCAACCTGGCCGTCGCCCTGCTGCTCGCCGGAGTCATCGCAGGCGTCAACACACTGAACGACAAGGAAGGGCGCAACGCCTTTCCCGGGAAGGCGCTCAACTACTTCATCTGCGCCTTTGTGCTGTTCTTGCCGACCGCCTGCGCGCTCTTCTTGTGGGCCGCGCCCTGGTGGCGGTCGCAGCAGGGTGCGAGCAATGTGTGGCTGTCGATCTTTCTGGGCTGCCTTGGCGCATTCGCATTCTCAGCGCTCGCGCGCCTGGTGCTGATCCGCTTGCCGTTGCTCGGCGCTCAGCTGAAGCTGTACGAACGCGCCCGCGCCGACAAGTTGCGCCGCCAGTTCACCGCCCGACGCCCAGAAGTCTGAAATCAGTAGTCTGAAATCAGTAGTCTGAAATCAGTAGTCTGAAATCAGTAGTCGGAAGTCTGAAAATGTAAGCCTTCGAATTGAGATCCGGGATCTGAAGTCCCAGATCGGAAATTCCGGATCTGAAAGTCCAGACGGGACGTCTCTCATCGCAGAAAGGACCGCCATGGCCGCATCTGAAGCAAGCTCTGCAACCGCAGCCGTGGTCAACGCCAATCTGGCGGCCTACGGGCGCAATGATCTCGTCGGGCTCGCCGCCACTCTGGCGGACGACGTCGTCATGGGCGCCTATCGCGGGACAGTTGTCGCCGAGGGACGCGCTGCCGCCACGGGCGCATATGAGCGCACCATCGCCGCCTATCCACTGACCGCCACGCGCGCACTCAACCGAATTGTGTTCGCCGATACTCTCATCGATCACGAGGTGTCGGTGCGCCAGGATGGCGTGCGCCGGTACGTGGCCACCATCTATCGGGTGCACGCCGATGCGATCACGCGGATTGAGACCGTCAGCTCACGTCGCGGTCCGACCGGTCTGGAGGCGACCCAGGGGCAGCTCGACGCCTACAACGCCCAGGATCTTGACGGCTACATGGCCTATTTCGCCCCTGATTGCGCGATCGCCGATTACCTTGGGCCCGTGACCCAGGACGGGGCGGCGGCGATCCGGGCTCGCTATGGCGATGCATTCGCGACCTTCCCGATGAACCACGCGCGGCTGATGAACCGAATCGCCGTTGCCGGCGTCGTGTTCGATCACGAGGAGGTGAAACGCTCTCCACAGGGGCCGGTGTTTGAGGCGCTTGCGATCTACTCCGTCGCCGAGGGCCTGATCCGCCGCGTGGAGTTCGTAAAGTAGCAGCGCCGCCGCCTTGACGGAGCAAGCCCGCATCGTCGAAACACGCACCCAGGCGGCACTGACAGAGTCTGCCCCAGTCGCACGCTGGCGCCAGCGCGCCGTCACAGACGCAGAGAGGAACAGGCATGGCCGTCCGGCGCATCGCCAAGGAACAGCCCGAGCGTTTCGCCTTCTCGCCGGAGACCAAGGCGAAGGCGGACTGGTGGATCGGGAAATATCCCCCCGACAGGCGACAGTCTGCAATCATTCCGCTGCTATGGTTGATCCAGAAGCAGGAGGGGTGGGTCAGCGAACCGGCGATGCGCGCCGCCGCCGAACTCTTGGGCATGCCCTATATTCGTGTCTACGAGGTCGCGACCTTCTACACAATGTTCCACCTTTCGCCGATGGGACGCCATCATCTCCAGGTGTGCGGC
>JBILMQ010000241.1:0-5699 GCA_044375455.1 Caulobacterales bacterium
CATGTGAACCCTGGTGGTATTTGCACACGTGTCCGAATAGTGTGGTCGACCAATTTGATGGTGATCATCGCGGACCAAACAGGGGTGCGCTCTGATGTGTCAGATACACGGCGTCTCAGTCAACGATGGCGAAGCAGGCAAGCCCATCGTCTTAAACAGGCGCGACTTGGTGCGCGGCCTCGCTGCGGGGTCCGTGGTCGCGTTCTCCGCGGGATGCGAAACGAACCCGGAGACAGGCCGCTCTCAGGTCATGCTGATCAGCGACGCCCAGCTCAGCCAAATGTCGCTCAGCGCCTGGGATGACATGCGGCGGCAAACGCCCATATCGCGCGACCCAGCAGCCAATAAGCGGCTTCAGCGGGTTGGCGAGAAGATCGCCATTGCAGCCAACCGGCAAGATGACCCGTGGGAATTCGTCGTTTTCAACACGCCTGAGAAAAACGCCTTCGTGCTGCCGGGCGGCAAGGTCGGATTCTACAAAGGGCTGATGGATATCGCGGAAAGCGACGATCATGTCGCCACCGTGCTCGGACATGAAATCGGTCACGTGACAGGCCGCCACGCTGCTGAACGCTACAGTCAATCCGCCCTGGCCAGCGTTGGCATGGCGGTTGGTCAGGTGATCATCGACCAGACCGATGTCGGCTACAAGCGCGAGCTCGCGGCCGTCCTCGGCCTTGGCATTCAGTTTGGCTATCTCTTGCCATTCTCCCGCAGGCACGAACTCGAGGCAGACCGACTTGGCGTCGACTACATGCACCGCTCCGGCTATGATGTGCGTCAGGCAGTCGACTTCTGGCAGCGCATGGCGGGAGATGACCGGCAACGCCCGCCGGAGCTCTTGTCAACACACCCGGATCCGGTGACGCGGATCAACGATCTGCGTGCTTATATCAATGCCCGCGGCTATGCCCTGATCTAAATATCGAACGAACAGGCGTGGGCTGCGCTCCGCGATGGCTGAGGAAGCGCGGCCGGTGCTTCCGGGCCGCAGAGACCGCGCGATGCCCGGTTCGCCCGCGCGGCTCTGTCTGCGGCTCTGTCTGCGGCGCCTGTCTGTGGCCACTGACATGGCCGGCGGCGCCTTGCCGTAACAGACTTAGCCCGTCCCTATCCCGGTGGACCGCCCTGAGCAGGGGCCCCTGCCCCGTACGGCCAGGACGAAGAGACAGGTGCGACGACAAGTGGGCGGCGGCCATCGCCTCGGGCATATCGAGAAAATTGCGCTCCCCCGAAAATCGCGCTCCCCTTGTTTGCTGCACCGCACAATGCTATCTCACCACATAACGGCCGGGCTCTTTTCAGGAGCCCGGCCGCTTTTGTTGCCCCCACCTGATCGATACCGGACACGTCGCCAGACGCCGGGAGTTTCGGTGATCGACGGGAGAGGCGCCGACTCACGCGGGCTGTTGCGATCACCAGGGGATTTTATGAACGGTCTCGATTTGCGGAACGTCGCGATCATCGCGCATGTTGACCATGGCAAGACGACCCTGGTGGATCAGATGCTCGCGCAGGGCGGCGCGTATCGGGAGAACGAAGCGCGCACGGAACGCGCGATGGACTCCAATCCCCTCGAACGCGAACGCGGCATCACCATCCTCGCCAAGTGCACCTCAGTCACCTGGGGCAAGCCGCAGGATGAGCACCGGATCAACATCATCGACACACCCGGGCACGCGGATTTCGGGGGAGAAGTCGAGCGCATTCTGTCCATGGTGGACGGCGCAATTCTCCTTGTCGACGCCTGCGAAGGACCGATGCCCCAGACCAAGTTCGTCCTGTCCAAGGCTCTCAGTCTCGGACTGAGGCCGATCGTGGTGCTCAACAAGGCCGACAGGCCGAACGCAGACCCCGACAGGGCTGTCAACGACGTGTTTGATCTGTTCGCCGCACTCGGCGCCAGCGATGAGCAGTTGGATTTCCCGTTCCTCTACGCGTCCGGCAAGGAAGGCTGGGCAGTCGCCAAACTGACAGATCCGCGCGACGGCCTGAGGCCGCTCTTTGATCTGATCCTGGAGCATGTTCCGCCGCCGCCGCCGGCGGCGCGCCGGGATGAGCCCTTCTCCATGCTCGTTACCATGCTGGACAGCGACGCATTTGTGGGACGCACCCTCACGGGGCGAATTGAGAGCGGCTGCATTGAAGTCGGTCAGACCGTCAAGGCGCTTGGCCGCAACGGGCGTGAGCTGGAGCGCGCCCGGCTGACCAAGCTCTTCGCCTATCGCGGCTTGAAGCGGGTCCCGGTAGAGCGCGCGCAGGCAGGCGACATCGTTGCTGTGGCGGGATTTGGCGATGTGACCGTGGCTGACACGATTTGCGACCTCGCGCTGGACACGCCGGTGCGCGCAAACCCAATCGATCCGCCAACGATAGCCGTCATGATTTCAGTCAATGACAGCCCCCTGGCGGGCCGCGAGGGCGACAAGGTTCAGTCCAGAGTCATCCGAGACCGTTTGCTGCGCCAGGCGGAGGGTGACGTTGCGATCCGCGTGACAGAAAGCACCGACAAGGACGCCTTCGAAGTGGCTGGCCGCGGAGAATTGCAACTCGGAGTTCTCATCGAAACGATGCGTCGCGAGGGCTTTGAGCTTTCAATATCGCGGCCGCGCGTCTTGACCCGTCGCGATGAAAGCGCCGGTCAGATCCTTGAGCCGATCGAGGAAGTCGTCATCGACGTGGACGATGAGTTCACGGGCCCGGTCATTGAAAAGATGTCGATCCGCAAGGCTGAAATGCGGGATATGCGCCCCTCCGGCGGCGGCAAGACCCGCCTCGTCTTCCACGCGCCATCCCGCGGACTTGTCGGGTATCATGGCGAATTCATGACGGATACGCGCGGCGAAGGTGTGATGAACCGTCTGTTTCATGAATGGGGGGCGTGGCGCGGTGAAGTTCCCGGCCGACGCAACGGCGCCTTGATTTCGAACGATCAGGGCTCGGCAGTCCTCTACGCGCTCTGGTACCTCGAAGAGCGCGGGTCACTGTTCGTCAATCCCGGGGAGGCCGTCTACGAGGGGATGATCATCGGCGAAAACTCGCGCCCGGAGGATCTCGACGTCAACCCTCTGAAGGAAAAGAAACTGTCCAACGTGCGCGCCGCCGGCAAGGATGAGGCGATGCGCCTGACGCCGCCTCGTCGCTACTCGCTTGAGCAGGCGATCTCCTGGATCAATGAAGACGAACTCGTCGAAGTCACGCCGAAATCGATTCGCATCCGAAAGCGCTGGCTCGACCCGAATGAACGCAAGAGGCGCGCCAAAGAAGCCGCCTGATCACGGCTCTCGGGAAATCTCCTTGCCCCCCGCTTGCCGGCAGGCGCGCTCGAGTCCAGGGTGAGAGATCATCAAGGAGAGCCGGGTTGGCAGGGATCAGCAGGCAGGACTTCCTCGCACATGACGGCCTCGGCCTGGCGGATCTTGTCGCCAGTCGATGCGTCAGCCCACGCGACCTCCTGGAATGCGCCATCGACATCGCCGAGGCGACCAATCCGCACTTCAATTTTCTGGCCCACAAGGCCTATGACAGTGCGCGCGCACAAATCGCCCAAGGCCTCGCCGCAGGCCCCTTCACGGGCGTGCCGTTCCTGACAAAGGACCTCAACGTCCCGGTGGCGGGCTTTCCGTTGACCAATGGATCGCGTGCCTACGCCGGGCGGGTGTCGCCAGCGGACGGCGAAGCTGCGCGTCGCTTTCGCAGGGCTGGTTTCGTCTTTATGGGGGTGACCACAAGCCCGGAGTTCGGACTGACGACCGCAACGGAAAGCGTTCTGTTCGGCGTCACCCGAAATCCCTGGAACTCGGCAAGAACCTCGGGTGGCTCGTCAGGCGGCGCTGCGGCTGCTGTCGCAGCAGGGGTGGCGCCTGTCGCCCAGGCCTCGGACGGGGGCGGATCCATCCGGATCCCAGCGTCCTGCTGCGGCCTTGTCGGGCTGAAGCCGTCGCGCGGGCGCGCCGTTCTCGGCGGGTCCTATACCGAGGGCTGGCTCGGCCTGTCCACGATCGGGGCCGTCACAAGGTCGGTCCGCGACACGGCCGCCATTCTCGACCTCTTGCAAGGCCCCGCGCTCGGCGCGCGTTACGGCGCCCCCCCGCCCGCCTCGTCGTTCGCCGCGGCCGCAAGCCGTCCTCCTGGGCGCCTGAGGCTCGCCATGTGCATGCCCCCGCCCAACACTGCGCAGGTGCATCCCGAGGTAGAGGCAGCGGTGCGCGCCGCCGCCCGGCTGTGCAGCGATCTCGGCCACACGGTTGAAGAGCTTGAGCGCCTGCCCGTCGACGGACCAGAACTCGGCGAGGCAATGATCACCACGCTGGCGGCCCACATCCGCACCGAAATCGATGAACATCTCGCCAGCCTCGCCCGCCCGATCGCCGCGGATGATGTCGAACCCGTTACACGCTACTTCTACGATCAGGGAGAACGGCGCTCCGCAGCCGCACTCGCTTGGGCCAATCGGGCGTTTCAGCGCGCGGCGCACGCCATGGGAGATCTGTTATCACACGTCGACGCGATCATCTCTCCGACGCTTGCCCGACCTCCCGTTGAGGTCGGAGTGCTCAGCCTGTCGCCGAGCGACTTTAAGGCGTATGGCAAGGCAGTTGCGGAATTTGGTCCGCACACGGCGCTTCACAACCAGACCGGCCTTCCAGCCATCAGCCTGCCCCTCGCCATGAGCTCGGATGCGACGCCGATCGGCGTCATGTTCACAAGCAGATGGGCCAGGGAGGAACTCTTGATCGCTCTTGCCGCACAGATTGAAAGCGCAGCTCCCTGGATTGGTCGCCTCAAGGCGCTTCAGCGGACTGGTGCAGCCTTCCAGAAGTAGCGGGTAAAGCCGCGTCGCTCGTCCCACTCTTTCACGCGGAAAACCATGCGAACAGCCTGGCCAGAGTCCACATCGCCAGGCTCGACATCGGTGATATCCATAAAAATCCGACCGCCACCTTCAAAAACCATCATGCCATAATGATTTGGCGGGCTCATTGCATAGGTCAGGTAGTCCGCCGACCAGGTAAGAACCGAAGCGGAGCGTTCGGCAAATTTGTAGGGCTCCTGGGTATCGACCGCAGGATCGTTCGGATTGACGCTGATGCGTGAGCGCGGAAATTGAACCGTGCCGGTTTTTGTACAGCGCCCGCCCACCAGGCCAAGGATCATGTCATTGTTGCGGTAGAGGGTCGTCAGTGCAGTCTTGTTATCCTTCTCTGCACGCATGCCCTTGTCCCAATCGATGAGATTGTTGAACACGGCATACTTCATGTAGTTTGACTCGGCTTTGCCGAGCTTCAGCCACCCGCTCACGCCCTTCTGCGGCCGGAAACTCGCGATCTTGTCGGTAACGCGCAGCACAATGACGTCACATCCCTGGCCGAATTGGGCGACGACTATAACCTGTCCAGGCGTAGCGCTCTCGAGGGCGTGCGCAAGCATGAACAAAGCATGGGCGCAACCAGCCTCGCCGACCGACGCGGCGAGACTGTCGCGCACAGCGTCGGGTCTGACGCCGACCTTCTTGGCAACCATTTCTTGAACGCCTTTGAACAGGCTGGGAAGAATGAAGACGTCGACATCGCCCGGCGCCACATTTGCCGCCGTCAGCGCCCGCTCCACCGTGGGCGGAACAAGTTTGGCAAAGCCCTCATCGCGGATCCATCTCTCTTCCCAATTGTAATCGAAGTCTTGCGTCGCGCCGCGGAAAT
>JBILMQ010000242.1:0-5667 GCA_044375455.1 Caulobacterales bacterium
GGGGGTCTCGCCGTCGGGCGACGCTGCAATGCTTCGCTCCAGCCGACTGGACCCACAGCCGACTGGACCCAACCGACTGGACCCAACCGACTGGACCCAACCGACTGGACCCAACCGACTGGACCCGATTGCCGCGCCCACCACAAAGCAACACAGGAGCCCGCGTGACCACCATCATCAACGGCCTTGCCGAGGTCGCTGACCGCTACGACTCCATCCTCTGTGACATTTGGGGGGTCGTGCACAATGGCCGGGCGGCCTTTCCGCAGGCCGTGGACGCACTGGTGCAGTTTCGCGCGCGCGGTGGCCGCGTCGTGCTGATCACCAATGCGCCACGCCCGAAAGACGTTATTTTTCCGCAGCTTGACCGGCTTGGCGTCCCGCGCGACGCGTATGATGACATTGTCACTTCGGGCGACGCCACGCGCGCGGAACTCGCGCTGCGCGCGCCGGGCCCGTTCTTCAAGCTCGGCCCCGACAAGGACCTCGGTCTGTGGGAGGACCTGACGCTCAACTTTACGGCGCTGGAGGACGCCCGCTTCATCGCCTGTACCGGGCTTGTCGACGACCTGACTGAAACGCCGGACGACTATCACGATCTGCTTGCGCGCGCCGCTGCGCTTGGGCTCGACATGATTTGCGCCAACCCCGACATCGTCGTGCAATTCGGCGACCGGCTGATATACTGCGCCGGGGCGCTTGCCGAGCTCTACGAGCGTCTGGGTGGGCGGGTCGTCATGGCTGGCAAGCCGTTTGCGGCGATCTATCGGCTTGCCTTCGGCCGGCTTGCCGAACTCGCCGGTCCCATCGAGCCCGGACGCGTGCTCGCGGTGGGCGATGGCGTCAAGACGGATGTCAAAGGCGCAGCGCAAGCCGGTCTCGACTGTCTGTTCGTTGCGACCGGGATTCACGGGGACGATGTTCTGGGGCCGGATGGTCTCGACCCGGCGCGCATCGATGCCGCGCTCTCTCGTGAGCAGGTTCGTGCGGCCTGGTCAGCGACCGGCCTCGCGTGGTAGCCGGGGCGCCCCCCGTGGCGGGCGCGACATGTGGTTTGGCAGGCGATGAAGACAGCTGCGGATCTCCTGGACGTCATGATCGAGGCAGCGCTCGCCGCCGGCGAAGCCATCATGGCGCAGTGGGACGACCCGGTACGGGTGCACTGGAAATCAGACCAGTCGCCTGTCACCGCCGCCGACGCAGACGCTGAGGCTGCGGTTCTGCGGGTGCTGGCTGGCGCCTATCCAGAAGTGCCCGTGCTTGCCGAAGAAAGCGCTGAAGCCGGTCGGATTCCTGCCCTGGACGGCGCGTTCTTCTGCGTGGATCCGCTGGACGGCACCAAGTCATTCATCGACCGCGGCCGCGATTTCGCCGTGTGTGTCGGACTTGTCGAGGCAGGACGGCCGGTGGCCGGAGTTGTCTACGGGCCGGCGCTCGACAAGCTTTATGCCGGCATGGTCGCCCGGACGGGGGCTGGTCTGGGGCCAGCGCCAGCGGCGGGAGCCTGGCTTTGGCGCACGCGTGCGCACCGGCGTGTCGATGCGGGCGTGCGCATCGCGGCGCGTCCGGTTGACCGCGCATCGCTGCGCGCCGCGGTCAGCCGCTCTCATCCCGCCAAGGCCACGGATGCCTGGCTGAACAGCCACCAGGTGCGCGCGCGCATCAAGCTCGGCTCAGCGCTCAAATTCGGACTGGTTGCAGAGGGCGGCGCGGATGTTTACCCGCGCATCGGCGGGCAGACGAAGGAATGGGACAACGCCGCGGGGGAAGCGGTGCTGCTTGCAGCCGGAGGGCGCATGGTGGAGCGCGGCGGGGCGCCGCCGCGCTATGGTCGGTCGGGCGAAAACTTTCAGACCCGCGCCTTTGTCGCGATGGGCGCAGCCAGCGACGCTGTGGCCTGTGCGCTGGCGCCTGACACGGATTAGGCGCCGGCCCGCGGGGCGGGATCGGTCGGCGGGGCCCTGGTGCGGTCTGCGTCGGCGTCTGGCGGTGGTTGAGGCGGTCCGCCGGTCGGCGGGTTGCGCCACAAGTCGCTGACGCTCACGCGGCGCTGTTGCAGACGGCGCGCGCGGCCGTTTGTCGCACATCAATCGATCCGCACACGATCAGATCCGCCGCTCGCCTGAGGCCGCGCCCTGTCGGATTGCGTGCGCACGCGCCAATCGCCGCCGGTTGCCGATGACGCACATCCGCCGGGCGCGATCAACACCCGCGCGCATCGGCGACGTGCCTGTTGTGCAGGCGTTTTTTCGCGCGCCGGAGCGGGGACGCCGTCCGCGGCGAGGCCGCCCCTGGGCGGACCCTTGCCTGGCGCGTGTCCCCTGAAGCACATGATGAGGCCCTGACCGCGGCTCGCGATTGGGCGCGCAAAGCTTGCGATGTGCGCCGTTTGTGATCTTGTCTTACGCTCTTATTGATTGTCATGTGCAATGAGGATGCGTCGCGCAGGCTGGTCGCCAGCCGTCTCTGGCCGCCAGGCGCCGCCGGGACGTCGGCGTCCAGGCTCGGGGTCCAGGGTCGGCGTCCAGGCTCGGGGCCCAGGCTCGGGGATGCCTGGGTTTTCAGGGGAAGACTCTGTTTTCAGGGGAAGACCGGGTTTTCAGGGGAGACCGGGTTTTCAGGGGAAGACCGGGTTTTCGGGGGGAAGACTGGGGTGTGGGAGGAAGACTGGGCCTTAGGCAGCAGACCTGGGGCGGCGGCGCACCTGCCGGCGCATCTGCGGTCGTCACCAGCAGCCCCCGCCAGGACCCGCCCGCAACGGGCCCGGCACAAGAGTGAAACGAGGGTCAATGCGTAGCAAGACTGCGGACATCGCGCCGAAGAACGACACTGAGAAGCCGGAACCGCTTCCTTTCGTGCTGTTTCATATCGCGGGATTGGCGGCGCTCTGGACGGGCGTCAGCTGGCAGTCCCTGGCCATGTGCCTGGCGTTCTATGTGCTGCGGATGTGGGGCGTGACGGCGGGCTATCACCGCTACTTTGCGCACCGCTCCTATCAGACCTCCCGGGTGTTCCAGTTCATCCTGGCGTTTGTCGCACAGATGTCGGCGCAGCGCGGCGCGCTGTGGTGGGCGGCGACCCACCGCGCCCATCACCGCCACTCAGACTCCGAGCTTGATGTCCATTCCCCGGCGCAGCGCGGGTTCTGGTATGCACATCTCGGCTGGATCTTCGACAACCGGCACCACGCCACCGATTATGGCGCGATCAGTGATTTCGCCAAATTCCCCGAATTGGTCTGGCTTGACCGCAACCCCTACATCCCGCCGGCGACGCTGGCTGTGGCGGCGTTTCTGATCGGCGGCTGGCAGGGACTGGTGGTCGGCTTTGTGTGGAGCACGATCCTCACCTTCCACGCCACCTTCTTCATCAACTCGCTTGCCCATGTGCATGGCAAGCGCCGGTTCGTGACAGGCGATCAGAGCCGCAACAACTGGCTCCTGGCGCTGATTACGCTGGGCGAGGGCTGGCACAACAACCATCACGCCTTCCCCTCAAGTGCGCGTCAGGGGTTTCGGTGGTGGGAAATCGATCTCACCTATTGCGTTCTGAAGGGGCTGAGCCTGCTCGGCGTCGTGTGGGACCTGCGCCCCGCCCCGCAGGACCTGCGTCAGGGCCGCCAGACGGTGGCGCCCGTCATGATCGAAAAGGCCGCCGCCCAGCTGGTGCGCGATTTCGCCGCCCGTCTTGCCAAGGCAAAGGCGGAGTGGCGCATTCCCAGTCTGGAGGAGTTGCGCAAGCTGGCGGCGCGCCGTTTGCCCAAGACGCCGCAGCTGGACGAGATCATCGAGCGCGCCATGACGATCGCACGCAGCCACGTGGCCGTGCGGGCGGGCGTGGCGGCCGATTGAGGCGTCAGGCCGGGGCCAGCCCGGCGCCGGCTGCGATTGCTGCAGCCAGCAGGCGCGCTTCGGCTGCGCGTGCCGAGCCCTGGCGCCAGGCGACGCCGATTTCCCGTCCGGTCACCGGTTCGTTGAAGGCGCGGATCTCGACGTCGGCGCCGCGCGTCACGCCGCCATCCGCGGCGAGGCGCGGCAGCAGGCTCACCCCCAGGCCGTTCGCCACCATCTGCACCAGGGTGTGCAGGCTTGTCGCCCCCATCGCGGTCGCGCCTCCGGCAGGCCGCCGCTCGCACACCGCCAGCGCATGGTCGCGCAGGCAATGCCCGTCTTCCAAAAGCAGGAGGTCTTCGCCCGTCAGGTCGCCGGGGGCGAGCCGTGCCTGCCGGGCCAATGGGTGGTTGCGCGGGCTGACGAAGAGAAATTCATCGGCTGCGATAACGGCCGTCTCGATGCCGGACGCCTCATAGGGCAGTGCGATCAGGGCTGCGTCCAGCGCCCGGTCGCGCAATCCTTCCACGAGCCGTGCAGTGAGATCCTCGCGCAGATACAGCTTGAGCTTTGCGAAGCGCTCGCGCAGCGCCGGCAGCGCGCGCGGCAGCAGAAACGGTGCGATGGTGGGAATGACGCCAAGTCGGAAGGATCCGCCGAGCGGCTCGCGCGCACTCGACGCGGCCTCGCTGAGATCCGCTGCATCAGCCAGGATGCGCCGGGCGCGGTTCACCACCTCCACGCCTGCCGGCGTGAGCACAGCGCCGCGGGCGCCGCGCTCCACAAGTTCCGCTCCCAGGATGGCCTCAAGCTCTTTGATCGACGCAGACAGGGCCGGTTGCGTGACCCCGACCTTCTCAGCCGCGCGGGAGAAGGAGCCGAAGTCAGCAACCGCCAGCAGACCCTGCAATTGACGCAATGTGGGCAGCATGACGTCCCTCCCCGATGCATAGATTTAGATTATCGAAGGGACAAAAAATATCAATTTGTCTTTGCCGAATGCCGGACCCATATCGCCACCGCGGACGGCCACGGTCGTTCGACCCTCCCCAAAGTTTGTTTCTGAGTTTTGACCAAGGAGTCCCGACATGCTCACTGTGGGCGATAAGCTCCCCGCCTTTTCCGTCACCGGCGTCAAGCCGGGGTTCACCCAACACGAGCAGAACGGCCAATCGGCCTTCGAAACCGTGACTGAGGCGTCTTTCCCCGGCAAGTGGAAGATCATTTATTTCTACCCGAAGGATTTCACCTTCGTCTGCCCGACGGAAATCGTTGGCTTTGACCGGCTGGTGCGCGAGTTCGCAGACCGTGACGCCGTCGTGCTTGGCGGCTCGACGGACAACGAGTTCGTCAAGCTCGCCTGGCGGCGCGAGCATGCCGATCTGCGCGACATGAAGCAGTGGGCCTTTGCCGATACGACGGGGGCTCTCGTCGACGCGCTCGGCGTGCGCGAGCGCGGGGCCGGGGTTGCGCTGCGCGCCACGTTCATCGTCGACCCCGACAATGTGATCCAGCACGTATCGGTCAACAATCTGTCGGTCGGGCGCAATCCCGACGAGATCCTGAGGCTGCTCGACGGATTTCAGACAGACGAGCTGTGCCCGTGCAACCGGGCCGTTGGCGGCGACGTGTTGAAGGCAGCCTAGCGCCCGAGGTCGCCGCGCCGGCGCCGGCCTGGCCGGCGCCGGCGCGGTTTTCGCCCAGATCTCAGGATGGCCAGATCTCAGGATGGCCAGATCTCAGGATGGCCGGATCTCAGGATGGCCGGATCTCAATTTGCCCAGATCTCAGTTTGCTCAAACCCAAGTTTGTCCAGACCTCAGGAAGGAAGCAGCAT
>JBILMQ010000243.1:0-5644 GCA_044375455.1 Caulobacterales bacterium
CTTCCGCAATCAGTTGTTCCAGCAGCTGCGCAATCATCATATCGTTCGTGGTCATGTTCGGAGTTCCTCTTGGTCGAAGAACACCGATGCGTGATCCGCGTTGCCGGCCCCCTGCGCAGGGGGCCGGCAACGCACCCATAGCCACGCGCCTTAACGGCAATTTCCAGACGTCACGTTACACTGCCCCACCCGTCGGTGCGCACATACTTACGCTGCGCTCAGCCTGTGCGGGTTAAACCGCCGACCTATTTATCATACACCAATCAAATGGACGCGACCACTTTGATAGCTACCGACTGCCACAGGTGACGCACCAGGAAATCGCATCCGCCGACGTGCCCGAAATGCATTGAGCACTGCATGGGTCCGTCGCCTGCATCCAGGCCGCTCTCCACGGGCGGCGCTGCGCTGAGCCGGGGATGCGCCGACCACGCTCTCACCGCGGTGCAGAGCAGGCATGGCGCAGACAGAGGAAGTGCTGAACGACGGGTGGTTGCTGCCATGCCGGACTCACGGCCCCGATCGGTCTCAGCCCGACCAGGGAGATGGAAATGGCGAAGGCAGTCGAGAGCGCGTACCTCGCGATCCGCGAAGGCATTCTTGCGGGCACCCTTGCGCAAGGCTCGCACATCTCGGCGCGCGAACTATCCGAAGCGACCGGGCTCAGCCGGACGCCGATCCGGGAGGCCATGCGCCGGCTTGAGGCCGAGCGCCTGATTATGCTTATCCCCAACCGCGGCGCATTCGTGGTCAGCTGGACTGAGAGCGAAATCGAGCAGACCTATGAATTGCGGGTTCTTCTGGAGAGCTTCGCGGCGAAGGCCGCTGCAACCCGCATCACCGATGCCCAGGTGGCCGAACTCAAGGCCCTCTGCGACGAAATGGGCAGGCTCGTTGAGCGACGGCCTCTGGATCTGGAGGCGATCGCGGAGGTCAACGAGAAATTCCACAAGGGCATTCTCGAGGCGTGCGGAAACACGCGGCTCAGGGAGTTCTTGAGCGCCATCACGGAAGTGCCACTGCAACTGCGCACTTTCCAACGCTATTCGCACGAGCAATTGCGCCGCAGCGCGGCCCAGCACTCCGAACTGGTTGCCGCCCTTGCTGCACGGGACGGCGACTGGGCTGGTGGCGTCATGACGGCCCACATCCGCTCAGCCCGCAACACCCTGCTTCAGTCGTCCATGCAGGCCGACGGACAGGGGCCTTAACCCCCCTCCCTGCCCTTGGTCAGGACAATCCGGGGGTCACAGGATCCGACGCACGGCGGCCGCGATCCGCTCCTTGGAAGGATAGAGCTTCTTCTCAAGGCCCGGGTTGAATGGGATATGCACCGCCGGGGTCGCCACGCGTTGGATCGGGCGGCGCAGGGATTCAAATCCGTCCTCGCTGACGACCGCCGCAATCTCGGACGCAACGCTGCCTGTGATGTGGGAATTGTCGGCAATCACCAGACGCCCGGTGCGCGCAACCGACGCAAGAATTGTCTCCTTGTCGAGCGGCGCGATGGTTCTGATGTCAATCACCTCGGCGTCAACCCCTTCCGCTTCAAGCTCGCGCGCCGCATTCAGCGCATGGGGCAGGCAGCCTGCAATGGATACGATCGTCACGTCTCTGCCAGGCCGTCGTATCGCCGCCTTTCCGATCGGGATTAGGAAGTCCACGTCGCAGGGAACATCCTCCTTGTTCCCCCACAGCGTGATGTCCTCAAAGAACACCACCGGATCATCATCGCGGATCGCCGCCTTGAGCAATCCCTTCGCATCCGTCGCAGTCGCCGGCGCAACCACCTTAAGACCGGGAATGTTCATGAAAATCGGGTAGGGCCTGTCAGCATGCTGGGCCGCAGTCCGGTTGTTGTAGAATGTGCTAGCCCGGACGACCAAAGGCACTCTTAGCTGGCCCCCGGTCATGAACCGCAGTTTTGCCGCCTGGTTGATGATCTGGTCTGAGGCGAGGTAGACGAAACTGGCGATCGTCAGATCGACGATCGGACGCAGTCCCGTCAGCGCAGCGCCAACGCCGACACCAGTGAAACTGTTCTCCGAGATCGGAGTGTTGCGCAACCGCGCTTCGTCAAACTCATCAAACAGCGACTGCGCGCCATAAATGGCTATGTCCTCGCCCATCAGAATGACGCGCTCATCCCGGCGCATCTCCTCGCGTTGGGCTTCCACAATAGCCTGCAGATACGAAAGCTTCTGGGTTGAATTGGGCAGCATCTCAGACCATGCCCCGCCAGCCGTCAGGCACGCCCAGCGGATTTGAATACATGCAGTCCAAGAGATCCTGCATCTCCGGCTCCGGGCTCTTGCGCGCAAAATCCAAAGCGGACGCGATCACCTCAGCGACCTCCGCCTCGATCGCGTCAGCCTCGCTGCCAAGCCCGCGCGAGGCGAGGACCGCGCGATACAGCGTGATCGGATCGCGCGTATTGCGATGGTAGGCGACCTCCTCTTCGCTGCGATAGCGGATCGGGATGGCGAGACGATTGGAGTGCTCATCGAAGCGATATGTCTTCGCCTCGATCAGCGTCGGTCCCAAGCCGGACCGTGCGCGCGCCACAGCCTGCAAAGTCGCCTCATAAACCGTCTCAGCGTCTTGTCCGTCGACGATCACGCCCGGAATTCCATAGCCGTCGGCCCGGCGCGCGACATCAGGCTGGCCATGGGACTTCGCCACGGACGTCGTGACAGCATACCCGTTGTTTTCGCAGAAATAGATTACCGGCAGCTTCCAGATCGCCGCCATGTTCAGGCTCTCGCCGAAGGTTCCCTGATTGGCGGCTCCATCACCAAAAAAGCACAGGCTCACCTGATCCGTCTTGCGCACCTGAATGCTCAGCCCCGCGCCCGTCGCCAGCGGCAAGCCGCCCCCTACAATGGCCGATTCCCCAATAAGCCCAAGGCTGGCGTCGGTCAGATGCATGGATCCCCCAAGCCCTTTGCAGATGCCCGTGCGCTTGGCGAACAATTCGGCCATCAGCGGCGCGAGCTCTGCGCCCTTGCCGATAGGATGGCCATGGGATCGATGCGTCCCGGTCACATAATCATCCCGGCGCAGCGCCATACACGCGCCCGCGATTGCGCCCTCCTGGCCGATGCTCATATGGCCAACCGGATGATGGGCGATCAGTGCTTCCTCAAACTTACGGATACGCATCATCCGTCGAAACAGCTCAAGCTGACCGTCGCGATCAAGCGCCATATCAGTAGGCCTCAATCAAGGCAATCTCAACGCCAAGCTCGACGACCTGATCGACGCCCACATGAATGGCGCTCAACACGCCTGCGACCGGTGCCTCAAGATCAAGCGTCGATTTGGCGGTCTCAAACTGGGCGATCGGCTCGCCCACCGCAACAACGTCACCAACGCCCTTAAGCCACACAAGGATCGTGGCCTCTGAAACGCCCATTCCCACGTGAGGGAGAAATACGCTGACCGCCATTCGGCACTGCTCCGATATCAGCATAAGGATCGATGAAAGTTGCTCCAGGGTCCCGCTCGGCACTGCCCGGTCTGGCCGAGTCGGCAGGCCTGACCGGTCAATGGCCCCGCTGAGCCCTAGGAGCGGTAGGTGAAGTCAGCCGGGTTGAAGTACATCCAATACCGCACAATCCGACCATCGTCGCGAAACTCGAAATTCGAGCAACCTGGCGCAGCAATCCGTTCTCCCTGAAACGTTCCCCGGATCGTCCAAGTGATGCAGGCATAGGGCGGATCAACGATCATCAACTCAAAGGTACGATTATAATCCACAAGGTTGCCGAAGGCCTTGCGCTCCACTTCGCGCTCGGCGGCCCGGTCGGCCACCGGCACGCCATTGCGTGAGCCTGTTACGTTTTCAGCCATAAGCGCGTCAATGCGCAGGCTCGTATTCTCCAACGTCGATTGCGGCCGATCGTTCTCTGCCGCGTTCAACGCGCGCAAGGTCGCTATAATCTGCTCACGGGTCACCATGCGGGGCCTCCAGTTTCCGATGCCGCAGCCGCCCTAGATGGTTTCAAAGTCAGCCATCCTCGGTGCCGCTGTCTCCTGAACAAATCGGTCGTACGAAAACGTCCACGACGCCGGTACGCCATTCTTGTCGAGGTACCAGCTCTTGCAGCCGGTGACCCACACGGTCTTGCGGGCCGCCTCGCGACGCTCGTCTTCAAAGCGCCGCAGCGCCTCCTGCGTCGGGCTGACTTCACGATAGCGCCCCTGCTGAAGCCCCTCAACAAGCTGGAGAATATAGCGGATCTGGTGTTCCGCTACCTCGACAAGGGAGAAGTTGCCGACGGGACTGTTCGGACCATTGAGAAGGAAAAAGTTCGGAAAGTCGGGGACCGTCAAGGAAAGGTAGGCCTCTGGACCTTCCTGCCACGCCTCATCAAGATCCACCCCGCCCCGGCCGATCACTCTGGCCGGCCGGATGAAGCGGTCAACAAGAAATCCCGTGGCGAGCACCGCCACATCAAGTTCGTGCAGCGTCCCGTCAACCGTGCGTATGCCGGCTTCTTCAAAGCGATCGATCCCTGCCGTGACGAGGTCGGCGTTGGGCTGCTGGATCGCCTCGTAAAAACTGTCGGATATCACGAGCCGCTTGCAGGCCGGGCGATAGTCCGGCGTCAACCGCGAGCGCAGGTCAGGGTCGCGCACCGTTTGAAGATGCTCCCGACACAAACGCTCGATCTCAGCAAGCTCTGGAGAATCGACGTCGATCACCGCGGTGGCGTACCCGCTCAGCGTCTTCGCGCGCAGTTCCCGGATCAGCGCTTCAAGCGCCTGAGGGTCAGATCGGAACAGCGCCTTTTCCGCCTCCGTATATGCCGGATTGGCGCGGGGCATGACCCATTGGGCCGTTCTCTGAAAGAGACTGAAGCGACTGGCGCGCGGCACAAGCGCCGTTGCGACCTGGGCTGCGGTCGAACCGACCCCGATGACGCCAATCCGCTGTCCGTCGAGCTTAACGGAATGATCCCAACGGGCGGAGTGAAAGCTCGCCCCCTGAAAACGGTCCAGTCCCTCAAAGTGCGGCACGTGGGGATGGTGCAGCACGCCGGTGGCCGCAACGACGATGTCAAAGCGGTCCTGATGCCCCGACGCCGTCGTCAACGCCCACTGTCCGTCGCGCCACTCGAGTCTGACGACCTCGTCGGAGAACCGGATGAGCGGCTGCACCCCAAAGCGCTGCGCGACGTCCTCAAAATAACGCCGAATGTCCGCACCCTGCGCCATCAGTCTATCCCAGTTGGGATTGCGGGCGAATGTGAAGGTGTACCAGTGCGCCGACACATCGCAGGACAAACCGGGATAGGTGTTGTCGCGCCAGGTTCCACCCACGCTGTCGGCCTTCTCAAAGACCGAACACTCGACGCCGCGTTCGCACAGCTTAATCGTCGCGAGAATGCCGGCCATTCCCGCACCGATGATGGCTGCGCGCAGAGGGCGCGGGTCGGACAGATGCGGCGTCGTGGTCACGTCGAGATCATCCCGTCGTCGGCTCCAACTGCGTCCCTGGCTCCAACTGCGTCCGTGGCTCCACGCGTCTGGGACCCAAGTGTCCGGGCCAGGCCGGCTTTGCGTCATTTTGCCGCCTGCAGAACGCCCGCACTCCTCCAGGCGTTCTGTGCCGCGCTCGATGCGCTGCCGGCGCTTCAAG
>JBILMQ010000244.1:0-5635 GCA_044375455.1 Caulobacterales bacterium
TCTTCTGGGCGTCCAGGGAGACCTTGCGCATGTGCGCCCAGATTGCGCGGTACGGCGCGTGGCCTTTCTGCAGGGCGGCTGTGGCCTTGCGGGCCCGGTCGCGAAAAGCGTCATCGCTTTTGGCCCGCGCGGCCAGATTGGGATACAGCGCCTGGAGAAATTCCATGGAGATCAGCGCGTCAACCTTTGCGAGATAATCGCTTGCGCTGGCGGCCCAGTCCTGGTCGCCGGGCGGCGCGCCGAGGCGCTCCTCAACCCCTGCGATCAGCAGGCCCATCTGAAAGCCCCAGTCGCCGAAATGCGCGTCGCCCCAGACCGTATCGCCGCGAAAGCGCATCAGCCGCTTCAGGCTGTCGCCAATAATCGTGGCGCGCAGGTGGCCCACGTGCATCGGCTTGGCGACATTCGGACCGGCGTAGTCGACGACGATCCGGCGCGGCGCGGCGACGCACCCTGCGCCCGCTCGGTCCGGATCTGCAGCCACGGCGTCGGCGCGGGCGGCGATGGCTGCATCGCTCACAACCACGTTCAGGAAGCCGGCGCCGGCCGGCTCGATGCGGGCGATCGGTCCCCCGGCGTTGACGCGCCTGGCGATGGCCGTGGCGATGTCGAGCGGTTTGCGCCCAACCGCCTTGGCTGCCGGCATGGCGCCGTTGCACTGGAAATCAGCCTGATCGGGGCGTTGGGCGCGCACCACTTTGCCGAGCGCGGGATCCAATCCCTCCGCCGCAAAGGCGGCGGCGAGATGCGCCGTCAACACATCTGCGAGCTGTGTCATGATGGCGTCAGCCCTGCGGGGTAATCAGGAACCGGCGGCCTTCGCGGTTGAACTGCAGCTGTTCGGGCGTCAGGTCAAAGCCGACCAGAATTTCGAAGTTCGCTCCTGAAATCTGATCGCTGGCGCGTGGAATCACGATTTCCGAAATGGTCTGACGGCCCGACAATCGATCTTCGCCGCGGCGAAACTCGACCGGGAAATCGAAATATTCCCTGCTCACCACCGCGAGGTCGCGGCGCGTCACCGCGACGAAGTAACGATAATTGTGTGTGACGCCAGCAGCCGCTGGACCCCGCCCAAACCCGAAGTCTATGTCGATCTTCATCACGATCGGCTGATCGGCGACGTAGCGACACAGGCCGGTGACCTTGCGCACTTCCCCAGTGAAGCCGACGTTTTCATAGCGCTGGTTGTTGTCCCGGATCTCGACAAGGCGGGCGGCGTCCCACAGGACCCGGGCCGACGGGCAGGGGCCGGCATTGGGTGTGCTGGAATTGGCCTCGTTGCCGGCGCAACCGGCGAGCAGCGCCGCGCAGCTTAGCGCGAGCAAGGCCCTTGCGGCCGGACGTTGGCGGGCGGCGCCACCTGTGCGGGGAGGGCTTGATGCAGACCCAGGAGCGCCAGATGCAAGTTCAGGCACGCCCGTTGCGGGACCGAGTGGAGCTGACGCAGGGGCGAGAGGATGAGCAGGCATGAACGCTCCAACATGCGGCGCGCCGCCGAGTCCCGGCGCCAGGCCCGACATCCATGGCTGAGATGGAGCGGGACGCGCGACCGTGTCCAGCTATGATCCGGGCCCTGGCGTGATACAGTTCGTAAGAGGGTTGCGCAATCCGCCTGGGCGCCTGAAAGGGTCTGGACTCCTGAAAGAATCCGGGCTCCTGAAACACATTGGGCCCTGGACACCTGGGGCGCCTGGAAGAACCTGGATCATGACCTCGCCCGTGGTACGCCCACTTCGCATTCTCCTGGCCGCCCCGCGGGGCTTCTGCGCCGGCGTTGATCGCGCGATTCAGATCGTCGAGCACGCCATTGTTCGATGGGGCGCGCCTGTCTATGTGCGCCATGAGATTGTGCATAACCGCCATGTCGTCGAACGGCTGCAGCGGCTTGGCGCCGTGTTCGTTGAGGAGTTGGACCAGTGTCCGGATGACCGGCCTGTCATCTTTTCGGCGCATGGTGTCCCGAAAAGCGTTCCCGCCGAAGCCGCGCGCCGCAACCTCATCTACGTCGACGCCACCTGTCCGCTGGTCTCGAAGGTTCACGTTGAGGCCCAGCGCCATCATGATGCGGGTCGTGAGATCGTGCTGATCGGTCACGCCGGCCATCCTGAGGTCATTGGCACGATGGGCCAGCTGCCGTCGGGCGCTGTCACGCTCATTGAGACCGTGGAGGATGCGCGCGGGTTCGCGCCGCGCGACCCGGACAGCTTGGCTTTCGTGACCCAAACCACGCTTTCGGTCGACGACACGGCCGCCGTGGTGAGCGTGCTGCAGGCTCGCTTCCCCGCAATTGCGCCGCCGCACAAAGAAGACATTTGCTACGCAACGACGAACCGTCAGCACGCCGTAAAAGAGCTCGCATCGGCGTGCGACCTGGTTCTGGTGATCGGGGCAACGAATTCGTCCAATTCCGTGCGCCTCGTCGAAGTCGCAAGCCGCGCCGGTGCGCGCGACTCTCGTCTCATCGCTGAAGCGGCCGACGTGGACTGGTCCTGGTTTGCAGGCGTTGACACGCTCGGCGTCACGGCGGGCGCGAGTGCTCCTGAGGATTTGGTTGAGGACCTGATCGCCGCCTGTGCGCAGCGGTTCGACGTCACGGTGAGTGAGGTGACCGTGACGCGTGAGGATGTGGTCTTCAAGCTGCCACGCGTGCTGGCGTCAGAAGGGGAGGCAAACAGCCCGGGCGGCGCTGCGGCAAACAACTAAGACGCCGGATCGGCAGGTTGCATGTCCCTTGGGCGTGACGCTGGTTCAGTGGGCCGCCCCGCCGCTTGCGCAACCGCCGCAGTAATGCGGGACGCTCAGCGCCACAGGGAGTTCAGGACCAGAGCAAGCTCAGGACCAGAGCAAGCTCAGGCGATCTTCGCCTGTGAACAGCCGGCTTGCCTGGTCAGTCCAGCCCTCTCCTTCGTGGAGCACCAGGCCCGGCAACAGCTGCAAGGGCCCGCGCGATCCCTTCCTGCCGGTCACCAGAACCCGGGTCGCAGGAGCGCCGGTGCGGGCATGTACGCCAAGGACGCGCACGCCGCCGACGCGCCCGGCGCAGGCGGCAAGTATGTCCGCGAGTCGTTCTGCCCGATGGATCATGGCGATGGCGCCGCCCGGCTGCGCGGCCTTGGCGAGGGCTTTGACCCATGCGTCAACCGGGTGGACCGCAACACGCGCAGCGCGTCGCTCGTCCAGCGGCGGGCGCATCGCTCTGGCGTCGAAGTAGGGTGGATTGGCGAACGCGATGTCGTATCGGTTCTCGTGCGTTGGATCGAGCGCGAGACCATCCCCAGTAAGTAACTTGACGCGTTCAGCCAACCCATTGGCTTCGATGTTCCGTCGCGCCAGCTCGGCCGTCGCGGCGTCCTGTTCAACTCCAAGGAAAGACGCAGCCGGATGGGCGAGTGCCGCCGCGAGAAGCGCGCCGCCGACACCGCAGCCGATTTCCAGGCCAGCGCCCTCTGGCGGCGCGGTCACTGCGGCGGCAAGCAGCAGCGTATCGGCGTTGACGCGGTAGCCAACCGCTGGCTGGGTGATGCAAAGCCGCCCCGCGAGCAGCCGGTCAACCGTTTCAGTCGCCATTCGAACACCTCGCGGCCGCAGGCTTGTCGGCGCCGCGCCACCCTGGGTGCGAGCATCGCCGCGCCATACTGCCCAAGGACGCATGCATAGCCCAGAGGCGGACGCAGAGGCCCCTATGCGGGCCCCGATGCGGGCCCCGATGCGGGGCCCGATGCCGGGGCCGATCGATGCCGGGCTGATGCCGGGGCCGATGCTGGGGCCGATGCTGGGGCCGATGCTGGGGCCGATGCTGGGGCGATCCAGGGGCCAACGGGGCCCGACCGGGGATGCGCCTGCCTCGTGCTGCGGCTTAAGTGTGCAGCCGCGGAGTGGAGAACTTGACCCGTTTCTCACCAAACCCCTATCGTGATCGCCGCGGGGGCGAAGTATGCCACGACTGCCGCCGAGTGTTGTATGGTGCGCCGCTGCGGCGCCTGGCCGCTTGACCTGGGCGCGGCGGGCACGAGTTCTGTTCTTGTCGACGGTGCAGCGCCGTCGCGCCTGAGGTGAGCCATCGACGTGCGCGCGAAAGCCGAAGCCATCGCCGAATTGGCCCCTACGCCGCTGGACGACCTTGCGCGTCTTCTCGAAGGCGATCTCTCTGCAACCAACGCACTGATCCTCGAGCGGCTCGACAGCCCGGTCGGGCTCATTCCCGATCTGGCTGCTCACCTGATCGACGCTGGCGGCAAGCGCCTGCGTCCGATGATCACGCTGGCGGCAGCCGGCCTGTTTGGTCAGGCCGGTCGGCGGGCGCACTGCCTCGCGGCCGCCGTGGAGTTCATCCATTCCGCCACCCTGCTGCACGATGACGTCGTTGATGAAAGCGATTTGCGCCGCGGGCGGCGCACAGCGCACCGGATCTGGGGCAATTCGGCGAGCGTGCTGGTGGGGGATTTCCTGTTTGCGCGTTCGTTCAATCTGATGGTGGAAACCGGTGATTTGCGGGTGCTCGATATTCTCGCGCGGGCCGCCAGCGTCATCGCTGAGGGTGAGGTGATGCAGCTCGCCGCCGTCCACGACGCTGCTGCGGAACTCGACCACTATCTGCGTATTGTTGACGCCAAGACGGCCGCCCTCTTTGCCGCCGCGGCGCAGGCTGGCGCTGTCGTTGCCGGCGGGGATGCGCGCCAGGAAGCCGCTCTTGAGGCTTATGGGCGCAACCTGGGCCTCGCCTTCCAGCTTGTCGATGACGCGTTGGACTACGGCGGCCGCGCGGCGGTCATGGGGAAATCCGCAGGCGACGATTTTCGCGAAGGCAAGATCACCATGCCTGTGCTGATCGCGCGCGAGTGCGCGGATGCCGAAGAAATGGAGTTCTGGCGGCGCGCCATGGGCGGCGCGCAAAATCCGGGCGATTTCGAGCGTGCGCTGAGCATTCTTGCGGGTCACGACGCCATTGCCGAAACGCTGCGCCGTGCGCAGTCCTATGCCGATGCCGCGAAGGCGGCGCTGGCGGAAGCTCCGCGGGGACGCATTTCAGACCTGCTTGCAGATCTGGCGGATTTTTGCGTGGGCCGGGCATTTTGAGGCTCCATGGGCACATGTCTGGCAAAGGGGCTGCGCAACGCCGAGAGTGGCTTGGAAGCGAACCGTTGGCAGCGCCGGGCGCAGGCTGACCCGGGCAGGCTGACCTGATCCAGGCAGGCGGGCCCAGGCAGGCGGTCCCGGCAGAAGGGCGAGGGGCGCGGTTTGGCGGGATTGGCCCAGCAGGATCACCGCAGGAAGATGACCCTGGAAAACCGGGCGGGTCGCTCTGATGGGGCTGAGCGCCGGGCGTGATTGCAGCTAACCGCGATGGCGGCGCGCCCTACATATGCGGGCGGGTCCGCCTGCGGTCGGTCCGGCCCGGCAGGCGCTGACGACCGCTTGTACGCTGATCGAGTGCGGGGGGCGGGGAGTTGGCGCTGATGTACTCTGTAGTCGTCGGGTAGATCGTCTGGTCTTCAGGATGGAGGTGTGAGGGTGGGATTATTCCGCGATCGCTCCTTTCAGGCGCTGCTGAAGCACGTGGCGCATCTGTTGTGTCAAATGCCTGCTCGAGCGCAGCGCCCGCCCTGCACTGCCTCAACCTGCGGCGCGAGGC
>JBILMQ010000028.1:0-19309 GCA_044375455.1 Caulobacterales bacterium
CGCACCGCGGCGTCCGCCCGGCCAGGGCGTTGGCGGCGCCCCCAAAGGGTACCATGCTGCGTTCTATCACCGTGCTGGCGGCTCTCTGCCACGCCGTGCTGGCCCCGAGCGCGCCCGTTCTGGGCGCAGAGCGCTTGCGCAGCGTCTACGCCGCGAGCTGGCTTGGTCTGCCGCTGGGACGGATCACCTATGACGTCGATTATGAGAACGGGCACTTCTCGATCGTGTCGACAATGGCGACGGGGGGCGTCGCCGCCATTTTCGATGACACAAAGTTCACCGCGCGCGCCACCGGCATGGCGGACCATCAAAGTGTGCGTTGGACGACCTACGAACTCGATCATTCCTACGCGAAAAAGTTCCGCCGCACCCAAATGACCGTACGGCCAACCGGCGTCGAGGTGGTGATCACGCCGCGCTACTCGAACCTCGGCGACCCGCCCGCAACGCCCGGTCAGATCAATGCGGCGCGCGATCCCCTTTCAACCATGCTGGCCGTCGCACACCTCGCCGCCAGTCGCCAGACCTGCGCACAGCGTTTCCCGGTCTTCGACGGGCGCTTCCGCTATGATCTCGTGGGCGCGGATCTCGGCCGACGAGAGGTCCATGTCGGTGACTACAAAGGCCAGGTTCTCAGATGCCGGGTGCAGTATGTGCCGGTCGCAGGCTTTAACGAAGCGACTAGGGAGGAGGCGCCCAACCTACCGATGGCTGAGTTCTGGCTCGGCATCGACGCCAAGGGCTCCTTCGCGGCGCCCGTGCGCGTGGCGATCCCGACGCCGATTGGCAGCGCCGTGGCGGCGCTGAAAACGTTGCAGGTCACCACACCATGACCACAGCTGAAAACGCCGCCAGGGACAGCGCTGCGGGCGCCGCGGAGGATGCAGGTCGTTTCTCCCGTCGCGCAGGCGTGGCCGCCAGTTTCCTGCTGTTGGCGGGCGTGGCGGCGGCGGCGGGCGGTCTCGGCCTCGCTGCGATCGCCGCCCTGGGGGGGCTTGCAGTTTTTCCCACCCGCAGCCTGCCGCGGGCGCTCGCCCAGGGCGGCGCAGCGCTCGTCCTTGGGGCTGCGTTCCTGCTCTACGCTGCGGCATCAACGGCGTGGTCGCCTTATCGCGGCGCAGCCGACGAGATCGGCGCCCAGGTGGCGCGCACCGTGCTTGGCCTGCCGCTTTACCTTGCGCTCGCCTGGGCGGTCGCCGCGCCCGCCCGGGCCGACCGTCACCTCGTGCGACGGGCCGGCGTCGCCAGCGTCGTCGGTCTTGCAGGCGTGCTCCTGGTGGAGCTGTTCAGCCATGGATACCTGTTTCGCGTGATCCGCGGCGACGGCGAAGACCCCGGCATGATCGAACGCAATCATGCGATCGGCGCAGCCTGCCTCATTGCGCTGTCCTGGGGCGCCATCGCCGCCCTGTCGCGCACTCCGCGCGGCGCCCAAGGCTTTGGCGTGATCCTGATGGCATGTGTCGGCTTCTTGAGCCTGCAGTTTGGCCTCACCACCAACGTGATGGCCTTCACCGCCGGTCTCGCGGCCTTCTGCATTGCCTCGATCGCGCCGCGGGCCGGCGTGATCCTGGTCAGTCTCGCCACCGCCCTGGCGATCCTGGCGGCGCCCTTGGCCCCGCATCTCATCGCGGCCGCTGACCCGGCAACCCTCGACGCGCTGCCGACGTCCTGGAAGCAGCGCCTGGAAATGACCCACTATGTTGTCCAGCGGATCGCGGAGCAGCCGCTGTTTGGCTGGGGCCTCGACGCCTCTCGCACCTTCCAGGCGCCGATGACCGTGGACGGCGTCACCAGCACCGCCGTGATGCTCCATCCGCACAACATCGCCCTGCAGATCTGGCTGGAACTTGGCGGGGTCGGGGCCGCGCTCGCCGCGCTCGCGGTGCTGGCCCTGGGCGTCCAGATCGGCGTCGCCAAACGCGACGACCGGGTCGGCGGCGCAGCGGCGGCGGCAAGCCTTGCAGCATTTTTCTGCCTCGGCTTCTTCAGCTTCGGCCTGTGGCAGGAATGGTATGGCGCGCTCGGCTTCGCCGCCGCCGGCCTCGCGGCGGCGGCCGGGCGCGTGCGGCGGCTTGAGCCTGTGACGCAGCAGCAAGGCGTCAGGCGCGCATCGTCGTTTTTGGAAATGTAAAGTGAGGTGCAGTCGCAACCGCCAGGCGCCATAAGCCACGCGCGCCCCAGATCCGTCCGAATGTTTCAGGCAACCGACACATGCGCCAGACTTCCCCCACCCCTGCGCCGATCGCCTTCATCGACCTTATCGCCCAACGGCGCCGTCTTGGCGCACGCATTGATGAGGCGCTCCTGCAGGTCGTGAACTCCGGCGCCTACATCATGGGGCCTCAGGTCGAGGCCTTTGAAAAGGAGCTCGCCGCGTTCGGTCAAGCCCACCGCGCGCTTGCCTGCGCCAACGGCACGGACGCTTTGCTCTTGCCCCTGATGGCCTGGAACGTTGGGCCGGGCGACGCGGTGTTCTGCCCGAGCTTCACCTTCGCTGCGACAGCCGAGGTCGTAGCGCTGCGCGGCGCATGCCCCGTCTTCGTCGACATAGACCGGCGCACCTACAGCATGGATCCGGCGCATCTCGAAGCCGCCATACAGGCCGTCAAGGCGCACGGCCAGCTGACGCCGAAAGCCATCATCGGAGTGTGCCTGTTCGGTCAGCCGGCCGATTATCCCGCGCTTCGCCGGATCGCCGACGCCCACGGACTGAAACTGATTGCTGACAGTGCGCAAGGCTTTGGCGCGACGATTGATGGGCGCCATCCCATCGCCTGGGCCGACGTCGCTACCACCAGTTTCTTTCCGGCCAAGCCGCTTGGCTGCTACGGCGACGGCGGCGCCGTGCTGGTGCGCGACGACGCCCTCTGGCAGCTCCTGGACTCAATCCGGTGGCACGGCAAGGGCGAAGACCGCTACGCTTATGCCCGCATCGGGATCAATTCACGCCTGGACACCGTCCAGGCGGCAATCCTCCTTGAGAAGCTCGCCATTTTTCCTGACGAGATCGACCGGCGCAATGCAGTGGCGGCGCGCTACTCGGCAAGGCTTCAGGGCGTCGCCGCCACACCGGGCCTGGCGGCAGGATACCGTTCGACGTGGGCGCAATACACCATAGAGACAGACAATCGCGATGACCTGATGGCCCGGCTGAAGGACGAAGGCATTCCGACAGCAGTCTATTATCCACGCCCGCTGCACACCCAACCGGCCTACCAGACCTGTCCGCGCGGTCCAGGCGGACTGCCGCAGTCGGAAGCCGCCGCGGCGCGGGTGCTCAGCCTGCCGATGCACCCGTATCTGGACGAAACTGTGCAGGACCGCATCATCGAGGCGGTGTGCCGCTGGGCGCGCGCTGACTGAGCGCCTGCTCGAGTGACGCATGCCCCGGCAAGGGCCGGCGCGGCCCGGAACCACAGAAAGCAGGACCGTGAATGCAGGACGGTGACTGCAGGACGCTGGCGCAGGGCGACGGAGCAGGGCAATCGCCGGTGGGCGGTGGTGGCGCGCCAAGGCGCGCGCGATCCCCCGCAAGGCGGCGCGCTGCGACCACACGCGAACCCGTGGCGCGCAAAAGCGCAGGAGCGCCTCAGGATCGTGTGACGCGTGGACGACATTGCCCGATCGCCATGGTCGCCTTTGATCCTGGCTGAGCGCAGCGTCGCGGCCGCACGGCCTTTGCCGCAGGCGCGGCTGGAGTATGCTCCTCTTGGAGCCCATCAATGATTCTGCCCGAGTTCCGCCCGATCCTCGCAAACCGCCCGGCGGCCGCCGCCTGCAGGCGCGCTGGGCGCTCGCCGCTCACGACCCGGCCCGGCCGGCTCGCCGCAGTCCTGGTGACCTGCCTCATTTTTGCGGGATTGACGGCCCGGCCCGCCGGGGCGCGTGTCACGACCGCGGCGCGAGACCACTTCACCGTCGATGTGGAATCGCTCGCAGCCGCCCCGCCGCAGCGCGCCTACCGGTCCTTCGTGAACGTCGCCTCCTGGTGGCCCGATGCGCACACCATCAGCGGTGACGCCTCCCGCATGGTGCTCGACGTCAGGCCCGGCGGCTGCCTGTGCGAGGATTTGGGATTTGCCGCCGGCTTCGTGGAACACATGCGAGTCGTCGCGGTCGTTCCGGGCAAGGAACTGCGTCTCACCGGAGGGCTCGGACCGCTGCAGAAACTGGCTGTCAGCACCTCAATGACGATCCGGTTCGAAGCGGTCGCCGGCGGATCGCGCGTCAGCATTCACTACACGGTCGCAGGCTATGCCGTGGAGGGTCTGGACGCCGTTGCCCCCGCCGTTGAGCGGATGCTTGCCGAACACATGGAGCGCTTTGCCGACCGCACGGTGGGCGCGCTCACCGAGTGACAGAGGCCGGAAAACTCCGCCGCCAGGCCGTCTCGGCGGCAGCCAGCAATTCGTGATCGCCCCGACTGTCGCCGTACGCAGCGACCAGCCGGAAAGGCACGCCGATGTGCTCGCGCAGGCGGCGCAGTTTTTCCGGTCCCCAGCAGTTGCGGCCATTGAGCCTGCCCGTCACCCGTCCGCCGGGCGTCGCCAGTCGGGTGGCGACAAGTTCAGCCTGCAGCGCCGCAGCGACAGGCCGAAGCAAGGGCTCGGGCGATGCCGACACGATCACCACGCGATGACCGGCCTCGCGATGGGCCGCCAACGCAGCCGTCCCCGCCGGACGCAGCTGCCGCAACAGCCGGGCATGGGCAAAATCCTCGGCTTGACGGGCGAATTCGGCGACGGTCAGGCCACCAAAAGCGGCCGCCAGCAACACCTCTTTAGCGCCGCCGCGCCCGCCAACAATCCAGCCGAGCGCCATGCCTGGCGCCGCGGCCAGCGCAAGGGCAAGACAGCCCTCCGCGCCGCGTCGATAAACAATGTACGACCACACCGCGTCACCTGTCGCGAGTGTGCCGTCAAAATCAAACGCCGCCACTGCCTCGCCCATGCCCTTCGGCTCCCCCAATTCCAGCGACCATCTGGTTGACGCTGGCTCAGGCTGGCGCGGGGTTGCGCCAGCGGGCGCGCCCGACCTGCGCCTGTTCTCATGCTCCAGTGCCGACCACGACCGCGCGGCGTCAAGATGATGTCCCGTTTGGTGCGGTCGGTCCCGGGCAAGGCGCCCTGCCCGCGCAGCGCGCTCACCCTGTGCACAGCCCGCCCGCCAGCGGCAGTGTCGCAAGAACGGCGCACGTCTGTGGCCGCACCCGCATGCGGTTCAGGTTATGGGCTTCAGGGCCTTGATGGCGCGGGCGCCGGCGGACGGCAGGAGGACTGAAACGCGCCAGCAGCGGACCTGAAGCGGAGGCGCAGCACCCGCCAGAAAGGACCCGGCGCGACGCACACGCCCGGAAAAACA
The DNA here is from genome assembly GCA_044375455.1 of Caulobacterales bacterium. Taxonomy (GTDB): domain Bacteria; phylum Pseudomonadota; class Alphaproteobacteria; order Caulobacterales; family Aquidulcibacteraceae; genus JBEIHX01. Next base: position 5,365 of record JBILMQ010000028.1, read on the forward strand.
CGCCCGGCCACACACCCCGGCCACACACCCCGGCAATGACACGCTGGCAAAGACACGCCGGCCGCGACGCCCGGTGCTCTGCGGCGCCTCAAACTGTCACAACGACTTTGCCCTGCGCCTTGCGGTCCATGAGCTCGCGAATGGCCTTGGATCCATCGGCCAGCTCGTAGCGGCTGGAGACGACGGGCCTGATTTTGCCCGCGCGGTACAGATCAAAGAGCTCCGCAACATTGGCTTCGTTGGCCTTGGGCTCCCGGGCCGTGAATGCGCCCCAGAATACCCCCACGATCTGGCAGCTCTTCAACAGCGTCAGGTTGAGGGGCAGTTTTGGAATACCAGCGGGAAATCCAATGACGAGGAAGCGCCCGTTCCAGTTCATCGCGCGTATGGCGGGCTCAGCGTAGTCTCCCCCGACCGCGTCATAAATGACGTCGGCGCCGCCGCCACACACGCGCTTGAAGTCCTCCGACAATGCCTTTTGCTGATCACGGCTCAACGCTCCGGCCGGATAGACCAGGCCGGCGTCCGCTCCATGTCTCAGGGCAAAATCAACTTTTTCCTGGCTGGAGGCCGCCGCCACGACTTTGGCGCCCATCGCCTTGCCCAGCTCCACCGCCGCGATGCCCACGCCCCCAGCCGCACCCAGCACAAGCAGCGTCTCGCCCGGTTGCAACCCGGCGCGGTCCTTCAGCGCATAATGCGAAGTGCCATAGGTCATCAGAAAAGCCGCCGCTTCATCGAACGGCATCTCGTCAGGGATCTTGCGGCAGCGCTCCGCGCCCAGGACGAGCTTTTCAGCCATCCCGCCCCAGCCGCAGGAGCCGATGACGCGGTCGCCGGGCTTCAGGGCCGTGACGTCGCCGCCGACCGCCTCCACGACGCCTGCAACCTCCCCGCCTGGAGAAAACGGCCGGCTGGGTTTGAACTGATACATATCCTGGATGATCAGCACGTCAGGATAGTTGACGCCGACCGCTTTGACCGCGATCAGCACCTCATGGGGGGCCGGCATCGGGGCGGCGATGTCATCCAGCACCAGACTTTCCGGCAAACCCGGCGCTTTGCTCACCAAGGCTTTCATGCAGCTCCCCGGCACATGCTTGATTTACAGTTGCCAGTGACGCTAGCGGAGAGCGCGCAAGCCCTGCAAGCGCCATCGCGCGGTTAAGGAGCAGATCACATGCCAGTTTGGGCCCTCGCACTCCATGGCGGCGCCGGCCCGGTTCGCGGTCAGGACTACGCTCCAGCCGAGGCGCACATGGCCGGGCTTCTGCGGACCGGAGCCGATGCGCTCGCAGCCGGCGCGCGCGCGCTTGAGGTTGTGAGCGATATGGTTGAGGCGCTCGAGGCCTGCGGCCTCCATATCGCGGGTCGGGGCGCCGCACCGAACCAGGACGGACGCTGGGAGCTCGACGCCGCCGTGATGGATGGGGCGACGCGACGGGCTGGCGCGGTCGCTGCCTTGGAGGGCATACGCTCGCCCGTGCGCGCAGCGCGCGCGGTCATGGAGCGCACGCCGCATGTGCTTCTGGTCGCGCAAGGCGCGCAAGCCTTCGCGAGAGCCTGCAATCTGGACCTGATCGAGGATCCCTACGCTTATTACAGCCCGGCAGTGACGCGTCCGGTCAGCCAGGGCGAGCTTGCCCATGGCACAGTCGGGGCTGTCGCACGCGATCAATCCGGCCGCCTCGCCGCAGCGACGTCTACGGGCGGGCTCCTGAACAAGATGCCAGGCAGGGTTGGCGACGCACCCCTGATCGGCGCCGGCACCTGGGCCGACGCGCGCGTCGCTGTTTCGTGCACGGGTCAAGGAGAATACTTCATCCGCGCCGCAGTCGCCGCGGATATCTCGGCGCGCATGCTGTATGGAGGGCAGTCGTTGGCGGCGGCGGCCGCCGGCGCGCTTGCTGACATGGAGACCCAGGGCGGCGATGGGGGCCTCATCGCGGTTGATGTGAACGGCGATGTCACGACGCCCTACAACTCAGAGGGCATGAAGCGGGGCGTGGCGACCAGCGCCGGACGGTTCGAGGTGCGCACATTTCGCTGGGTGGGGTGAACGCGTGAGCCGGGGATATTTCGGGATCGGTGTGGAAGAGATCTCCAAGCCGATGAATTTTGGCGCGCTGATGCGGACAGCCCATGCGTTTGGCGCAAGCTTTCTGTTCACGATCAACGCCGCGCCGCGCATCCGAACGGTCTATCGCGCGGATACCTCACGAACCGCAGACCATGTTCCGTATTTTGAGTTTCAAAGCCTCGATGACTTCAAGCTTCCCAAGGGCTGTCAGCTCGTGGGGATCGAAATGACCGACGACGCGGTGGCGCTGCCGTCTTTCCGACATCCGCCACAGGCAGCCTACGTGCTCGGACGCGAGCTCGGCAGTCTCAGCCCTGCGCTGCTTGCGCGCTGCGCCCATATTGTGCGCATCCCAACGAAGTTCTCTCTCAATCTCGGGCTGGCGGGAGCACTCGCCATGTATGACCGCATGGTCTGTATGGGAGGCCATCCGGATCGTCCCGTGGCCCCCGGCGGACCGGGGCTCGCCGATCCAGACCAATGGCGAAACCCAGCCTTGCGCCGCCACCGACAAGATCGCTGACCCGTGACTGGCGCCCGGCCATGGCCAGCACTGCTGAGCTGCGCAAAGCGGGGGCGCGTCAACAGCGCGGCCCGCACAGATCCAGGCAAGCCCGGGCGCGCAGCCAACGACCAGAGATTTCGGCCGTCAGCCCGGACCGATGCCGCAGCTCCGCGCCACAGCGCCGGGGCGCACATCACATCAATGGAGGAAGGTGCGCTGGAAAACGCCAAGCAACCCCTTGAACGCCAGCGGCGCATCCGTAACCGCGAGCGCATAGCAGACGGCGCCTGGCTCAGCGATCGGTCGATGCTCCAGATCCGCGCCAGCGATTGAGACGTCGCCGGGCCCGAAGCGACCGTGCTCATCGAGGAAAGCGCCGGTCAGAACCAAGGTGAGTTCGCAGCCAAGGTGGCCATGGCGCGGCGCCCCATGGCCGGGCTCGATCCGGAGCAACTCCGCCTTGGCCTTGCCCGGCAGGCCAAGCGGCAGGATGCGCACGCCGGGGCCGGCGAACTTCCAGGGGTTCGTCTCCAGTGCTGTGTAGGCCGCCTCGCGAACCACCTCGGGCAGTGCGCCAAGTTCTGACAGATAGCCGCTCGCCTGACGCATCGCGCGTCGGGCGCGGGCCACGGCTTCCAGATCGGTGCAGCTTTCAATCGCATCGATTGCGTCAAGGGCGCGCGACAGCGCATCATCGCTCAGACAGGCCGGGGTTTCCGACTCCAGGAGGACGCCTCCGGCCGTTTCCAGATCCGCCAGATTACCGGCGGCGTCGGCGCGCATGGCGGCGTACGCCGAAACGAAGAGCGCGAGCGACGGCTCCAATGTGCCGCTTCCCAACCCGCGAATGAACTCTATGCCCAAGACTTTGCTCTTTTCCGGCCTGTCAGGCGAACGCATGGCGGCGCTCCTGAGCTACAAACGAACATATTGAGCGATTTGAGCAGGGGTCAAGGAAACTCAACCGGGGCATGCGCAGTCCTCAGTTCAGTTCGCCATGAAGCCGACCGCGCAGCTTCATAAAGGCCAGCCTGATGCGCGACTTGACCGTGCCAAGCGGCAGGCCGGTGCGCTCTGCAATTTCAGAATGCGACAACCCCTCATAGAAGGCGCACTTCAAGAGCTCAAGCTGGTCGCCCGGCAGGTCCTGGAGCGCACTGCGCACCCGCGCTTCCCGTTCCATGGCTGAAACTTCCTCATCGGGCGCAGGCGCCGGCTCTGGCTGCAGCAGCGGATCTTCCGGATCCAGTTCGGGACGCATGGTGCGGCGCAAGGCGTCAATCCGGCGATTTCTGGCGATCCGGAAAATCCACGTGGATACCGACGCCTGCCGGCGATCAAACGTGTCTGCTTTGCGCCAGACAGCCACCAGCACTTCCTGGGCGAGTTCTTCAGCGAGCCCGTCATCGGCGCCGAGCCTGCGACAATACGCTTTCACGCGCGGCGCGAAATACGCGAAGAGCTCACTAAAGGCCGTGCGGTCCCGCCGCAGCGCGATAGCCTCGACGAGGGCGCAGTGGCGGTCTCGGTCAGGGTTGACTGTTTCCACGAAGGAAGACGGGGTCGCGCGCACGAAGCCTCACTTGCTGAGCGCACCCGCGTCGGCGCGCTGCATTGCGCGGACCGAAGCCGACCGCAATCTCTCACGTGGAAGAGTAAACTCCCAGCCGCACCGAAAAGCAACCATCGCGCGTTCAGCAGGGGGGCTCATTCTCGCGAGAGCTGCCGACACTCGACCGCCTTGCATCCCGGCGGCGGCAGGCCTCGTCAGGTCGTGGCGAATGCGCTACCAGCACATCAAAGACTGAGAGCAGCTCACCCGATGATTGAAGCAGGAATTGGGCGCCCATGGCGAAGCGCCTCCTTCGCTCTGACAGCCGCTCTGACAGCCCTGGCGGCGGGCGCGCTTGCCTGCCCGCCGCCAGCCACAGCAGGCCAACAAACCGGCGCATTCCAGAACTGGCGAACGTTTGTTGAGAGCGGGCATGGCGGAAAAGTCTGCTGGGCGTCCAGTGAGCCGATCGATGAATCCCCGAAGCGCATGCAGCACGGCGGCGTCTTCTTTCAGGTTGCAACGTGGGCGTCGGGTGCTGCACTCGAGCAACCAAGCCTGCTCGTCGGCTATGAACTCCGCGAGGAAGTTGGGCCCCGCGCGACAGTGACCGGCGGCAAAGGCGTCATCATGTATGCAGCCGGTGCGGAAGCCTATGTCCGTGACCGGTCCGAGGAAACCGCCCTGATCGCAGCCTTGCGCAAGGGCGCGACGCTGCGGGTCGACACCCTCTCTGACGCGGGCGAAAGAGCGGCCTATGAGTTCTCGCTTAAGGGGGTTTTCGACGCCTTGAACCGCAGCCGTGCAGATTGCGGCGTGGCGCAAACGCCCAAGCCTGCGCCGCCTCCCCGCCGCAAGCGGCGCCGCTGACCGCACAGCGCCCCATCACGCCGCGGCACGCGTGGGCTCATGAAATAAGGGGCCGCCCGCCGGCGGCCCCTCATCATGGGTGGAGACTGCAGGTGTCGTGTGGCCACTGACCGCCGGCGCGTCGCGCCTACGCTCTTTGAGCCTTGCCACCCGGCCTTACGCCATTCTCAACTGGTTGCGCCAGAGACGACGACCGTGGTCGCGTTGCGATTGACTGACCAGGCTTCCTCGGTCGCGCGCGCGTCGAGCGGGCGCTCCTTGCCATAGGAGATCGTCGAGATCCGCGCCGCCGCAACACCGTTCGCAACGAGATAATCCCTCGCAGCGGACGCGCGCTTGGCCCCAAGCGCCAGGTTGTATTCGCGGGTGCCGCGCTCATCACAATTGCCGGCGATTTGAACAGTCACGCCCGGATAGGTCCGCAACCATTGCGCCTGACGCTGCAGTCCCGCCTGAGCCTCCGCGCTCAACTCCCAGCTATCGAGAGAAAAATAGACCCGGTCCCCGGCGACTGCCTGGAAGTGGGCGACAGAGCCCGGCGCCGGACCCACCGGCGCCACAGGCTGCGCTACCACCGGGGGCGGCGCAGGTTGCGCGACTGGGGGGGGCGGGGACGGCGGCGAGGCAACCGGCGGAGCCGGCGGCGGGCGCGAGGCGCACGCTGTGAGCGTTGCAATCACCGCGAGGGCCGCGAGATATTTGACAGTGGCGTTCATCGATGTCCCTTCCCGTCCCGACGGAGCAGCGCCTATCCAATCACACGCGCTTACAAATACAATGATAATAACGTTTGATGGCGCTTCATTGACAACCTGGTTCGCTTTGCGGCCGTAGTTGGGCGATCAATTCGCGCGGCAGGATACAAATTGCGCCTCGCACGCGCTCACTGAACCAGCTCTGTGGGGTCAGCCGCCGCTGGGCGACGCCGGCGCATCACACCGCCAGAGGTGCGCCGTCACGCAGACGCCCGCACGCGACGCAGCCTCCAGGCGCGGCGTGGCGCCGAGCGGCCTGATGCGTCATCGTGCGGGCCGGGCGAGCCCGGCCGGGCAAAGCAGCCGCAGACCGCGACAGATCACGCGGCGGCGCGTCACGTCGAGGTGTTTCCGGCCGACAGGGCGCACCCAGGATCGACGCCGCGTGCGTGATGGCTTGTGTGAGCGACGGTTTCGAGAACGATGCGGGCGTCAGCGCCCACGCTTTGCAAAACAGGCCACGTACAGGTCTTCTGGAGTTTCCATTCGCCTCACTGACGGCGGTCGCCAGCCAGGGTTCCGCAGCCTGTGTCACGCCAAGACGGCATGCGCGAAGTGCGACGCGCCTGCGCTTGTTGTGCCCGCAGTCGCCAAAGCGGTGACTGGCCCGAACTGGCGGCGAAGGGACGGCGCGTCCTTTGGACACGAGCAGGCGGCCAGCCGATACGCCACAGGCGCACCGGCGCCATCGACCACGCCGGGATGGACGGGCCGTGCCTGTGGCGTGCGTTCACGCTTGCGGGCGGCGGGCGATTACCGTCCTGGTAAGGAGAGCCATCACGAGCTCTCCAGTTGGGTTCAGCACATCATGCTGGGTCACCAGAATCCCCCGGTCTGCATGCGTGGGCTCTTTGGCCATAAATGTCAGACGTACGGATAATGCGTCCCCGGCATGCACGGTCTTGTACCAGCGCAGTGCATCCTGGCCCAGACGGGCGAGGATCGGCCAATCCTGGCACTCTTCGTACAACAGCCGAGACCAGATTGCATAGACATGCGCCTGCGCCGCCGGGGCGCCCTTTCGACCTTCCGCCGGTTGGATCGCCCTTAACGGCAGGTGCGGCGCAAAGCGATGATGGAAATCAGAGATTTCCGCTGACGCCACCTGATGGTGGCCGAATGTGTGAACCTCGCCGACCTCAATGTCTTCAAAGTACCAGGGCGACGCCATTGAGCCTCCGCTTTAAGAATCGGGTGAAACCTGAACCAGAAGCTTGCCGTCGTGATCGCCGGTAAACAGTCTGCCGAGTGCCGAGGGAGCTGTCTCAAGACCTTGTTCGATATGCGTCTTGAACTTCAGTCTGCCGGCCATCCACCACTGGGCGAGGTCGGCGACCGCTTCCCCGAAGCGCGGCAGGTAATCGATGACGATGAAACCGCGAACCGTGATGCGTTTCATCAGGATCTGCGGAAAATGGCGCGGCCCGGGCGCAGGCGAAGTCGCATTATAGGTAGAGATCAGCCCACACAGCGGCATGCGGGAAAAGTTATTCATTCGCGCCATGACCGCGTCCATGATCTCGCCGCCGACGTTTTCGAAATTCACATCGATGCCGTTTGGACACAACCGATCAAGCGCTGCGCCCACATCCTCCTGCTTGTAGTTTATGGCGCCGTCAAAGCCCAACTCCTCCACGATCCAGCGGCACTTCTGCGCAGACCCGGCGATGCCGATGACGCGAGCGCCCTTGATCTTGGCGATCTGGCCGACGATCGAGCCGACAGCGCCGGCTGCGGCCGACACCACAACGGTTTCGCCTGGCTGCGGCTTGCCGATGTCGAGCAGACCAAAATAAGCGGTGACGCCGGTCGCGCCCAGACCGCTCATCATCGCAGGCAAAGGCATGCCGTCCGGCACGCGGTTGACAGCAGCGCCATAAGCGATGGTGTAGTCCTGCCACCCGCCGAGACCCGGGATCACCCGGCTGCCCTCCGGCACGTTGGGATCCCTGCTCTCCTCCACGACGCCAATGGCGCCGCCGCGCATGACAGCTCCGATCTCAACCGGCGGCATGTATTGGTCCATGTCGCTCATCCAGATCCGGTTCGTGGGATCGAGCGACAGATAAATGTTGCGCACCAGGACTTGGCCTTCCGCAAGCTCTGGAAGCGGCTGCGTCACAAACTCCAGGTCACCCTCTCTGATCTCGCCTTCAGGCCGCCGTTTGAGCACCCATTGCCGGTTCATCCGCGCCATTGATCACCCCTTGCGTTTTGCCCGGCGACAATGGCGGCGCCCGGCCATGATGTCGAGGGACCTCGCCCCAGCAGGCGGGGCTAAGGCTGCGCGGACCTGGACAGCGCAGGGCGCCGCCGGTCATCGCGCCGTGCGCCATCCCTGCGACGGCCTGACCAGACGAAAGCCAAGCCCTGTCTGCCGGCGCGACAACGGAGCGCCGGCCGCAACGGCTGGGCCAGTCCATGATGGACCCGCGTCGATCAGCCGTTTATGCACGACAAAGCCCGCTCGCCGCGCCAGATCCGATGGCGACAGGCGCTGATGCGCCGAAGAACCGACGTTGGCCCAGGCATGCGACCTGGATCGGCTCGCGACGCTTCACGGTTGCAGCGCCGCAACGCCTGGCAGGCTCTTGCCCTCCATCCATTCAAGGAAGGCCCCGCCAGCCGTTGACACAAAGGTCATGTCCTCCGCGACGCCGGCATGGTTGAGCGCAGCCACAGTATCCCCGCCGCCGGCGACGGCTATGAGTTTCCCATTCTTCACCCGCGCCGCTGCATGGCGCGCGGCGGCGACAGTGCCATGATCAAAAGGCGGGGTCTCAAAGACGCCGAGCGGACCGTTCCAGATCAGCGTATTGGCCTCATCCATCGCCCGCGTCAAACGCGCGATGGTCTCAGGACCGGCGTCGAGAATTCGTTCGTCGTCGTCAATATCACCAAGACCGCGCACGAATGCGGGCGCGCGCGCATCGAGTTTCTCCGCGACGATCGTGTCGATCGGCAAGAGCAGCTCGCATTTGTGCTTGCCCGCGAGTTTCATGATTTCGCGCGCGGTGTCGGCGAGGTCCTTCTCGCAATAGGACGCGCCCACGTCCCAACCCTGGGCGAACAGGAATGTGTTCGCCATGCCACCGCCAATGGCGAGCTTGTCAAGTTTGGTCACCAGATTCTTCAGGAGATCGATCTTGGTTGATACCTTCGAGCCGCCGACAATCCCCAAAACCGGCCGGCGCGCATTGGCGAGGGCGCCGTCGAGGGCGTCAAGCTCAGCCTCCATGCTCCTGCCGGCAAAGGCGGGCAGCACATGCGCCAGGCCCTCCGTCGAGGCGTGCGCACGGTGGGCGGCGGAAAACGCGTCGTTGACATAGATATCGCCTAGCCGGGCCATTTGCTGCGCCAGGACCGGGTCGTTGGCCTCCTCCCCTGCATGGAAACGGGTGTTTTCAAGCAGAATCACGCCACCGGCGGGCAAAGCCTCGATCGCCGCCTCGGCGGCCGGCCCGATGCAGTCGGGCGCGAACGCAACCGGCGCGTCGATCAGTGCGCTCAAAGCCTGTGCAATGGGCGCAAGGCTCATTGAGGGCACGCGCTTGCCTTTCGGACGGTCAAAATGGGCGAGCAGCACCACCTTTGCTGCGCGGCCACGCAAGTCGTCGATGGTTGGCAATGCGGCGCGCAGCCGGGTTGCGTCTGAAACCACCCCATCTTTCATGGGAACGTTGAAATCGACACGCACCAGGACGCGCTTTCCCGCGACCTCGGCATCACTCAGACGGCGGAATGTAGTCATAGCGTGCTCCTAACTGATCCAACCCAGGCAGACCCGGCCACGCTGCGCCGACTGGACATGCCCCCAAGGCGAGGACGACAGGATATATGATCAGAGACGCCGGAAGTATTGGCGCCTGTCGTCGATCCGGCGTCGCAGACGCCGCGCCGCTTCGCAAAGCCATTGCGGCAGGGCGAGCCGACCATATGCGTTGCTGCCGCGATGCAGCCTCGCACGTCGCGCGGGCTCGCGCCCGCAGCCGAGCGTAAAAGCCCCCAGCCGAGAATAAAAGCCGGTCGCAGCGCACCGTCAGTCCTTCGCGTGAGGCGGAAAACCGAACGCCATATGTGATTCGCCTCACGCCCCGTGCAGCGATCCCTGCTGGAAATTGAGCACCCGGACCGCCGGAGCGACCCGCCCGAAGCGGCGTCGCCAGGCACCATGCCGGTTGGGCCCTCGGGTCGGTCGGGCCCTCGGGAAACAGACCAGGTTAAATGAGGCGCGCCATGGCGACAGCCGTATCGCTCATCCGGGTAGAAAAACCCCATTCGTTATCATACCAGCTCATGACCGACACCAGCGTGCCTTCCATGACCTTTGTCTGATCCATATGAAAGATGCTGGAGCGGGAATCATGGTTGAAGTCGATCGAGACATTCGCGCGATCAGTGTAGCCAAGAATTCCCTTGAGGGGACCGTCAGCCGCTGCACGGATCGCAGCGTTGACCTCCTGGGGCGTGGTGGCACGTCGGGCAATGAATTTCAGGTCAACGACTGACACGTTTGGCGTCGGGACCCGGACGGCGATGCCGTCGAGCTTGCCTTTCAGGTCAGGCAGGACCAGGCCAACAGCCTTAGCCGCCCCGGTTGAGGTCGGAATCATGCTCACCGCCGCGGCGCGCGCCCGGTACAGATCCTTATGCATTTGGTCGAGGCTTGGCTGGTCATTCGTGTAGGAGTGAATTGTCGTCATCATGCCGCGCTCTATGCCGATCGCGTCGTTAAGGACCTTTGCGACCGGGGCGAGGCAATTGGTGGTGCAGCTGGCGTTGGAGACGACGAGATGCTGCGCAGCGAGCCTGTCGTGATTGACGCCGTAGACGACTGTCAGGTCCGCGCCATCCGCCGGGGCAGACACAAGAACCCGCTTGGCGCCGGCCGCCAGATGGGCGGCGGCCTTGTCACGGGCGGTGAAGATGCCGGTGCACTCCATCGCCACGTCGACCCCGAGGTCCTTCCAGGGCAGCGCGGCAGGATCCTTGATCGCCGTGACTGCAATCTCTTTGCCGGCGACCACCAGGGCGTCGCCCGCAACCCCGATGTCGGCAGGAAACCGGCCATGCACGCTGTCGAACTGCAGAAGGTGGGCGTTGGTTTCGGTTGGCCCCAGGTCATTGATCGCGACGACTTCTACGTCCTTTCGTCCCTGTTCCACGATCGATCGCAGCACCAAGCGACCAATCCGACCAAATCCATTGATCGCCACCCGTACTGCCATGTCCCTCTCCTTATCCTACCCCAAAACGACACATTGAACGGGGCGTCTGTGGGGAGCGTTCGCGCGCGACGTCCGCGCCATCGGGCGGCCTGAATACTGAATGTAGCCCAAAAGTCCATCGCTGCACTGCACCCTGACGCGCGCAGACTCACGGTTCTGCACGCGCAAAAGCGGTTGGCGCTCAGTGCGCCACATGACACGCGCTTCTCCGGGCGCCCGAAATGGCGTTCAAAGGATCCTGATCCCAACCACAGGAATGAACGCCGCCGCTGTGGCTCTGACGCCCCCCACTCGCACGGCTTGTGGAGCAGACCGTCTGGGCCGAGGGCTGCATCCTGAAACCCCTGGTGCTGCACGCCGACAACGGCTCTCCCATGAAGGGCGCCACGATGAAGGCTACGCTTGAGAAACTGGGCGTGACACCATCCTACAGCCGTCCGCGCGTCAGCAACGACAACCCTTTTTCGGAGGCTCTGTTCCGAACATGCAAGTACCGCCCGGAATGGCCAACGAACGGCTTCGCCTCCGTTGAAGCTGCAGCGGCTGGGTAGGGGCCTTGGTGCGCTGGTACAACGAAGAACACATGCACAGCGCCGTCGGCTTCGCGCCTCCAGCCCTGCGTCATCGCGGCCAGGACGCCCCCATCCTCCAATCCCGGCGCGAACTCTATGAACGAGCCCGCAACGCCACTCCGGAACGGTGGTCCGGACGCATCCGATCTTGGGCGAGCCCAGAGGCCGGGTGGCTCAATCCGGAGACATCCACAAAGGCCATGGGGGCGACCGCGCGCGCTCGACACGCTAGCGCAGGCGACCCCATGGCCGGCCATCACGCTGCATAATCGCTAAAGGAAATCGCGTGGAACCTGACAACTACGTTGACAGCTACCGCCCTGAGCATCGCCGCCTACAGCTTCCTGATCTGCGAAAGGGAGACGATTCCCCCCTTAAGGACCTTGCTTCAACCTCAGACGCCCGTCGTCTGCCACTTCCGAGAACCGACGACCCCGAGGCGCTGCCAATGTGGACAGCGCGACACGTGGCGGGCTCAAAAGCATCGGTGCGGCGAAGATTGAGCATCGCCCTGGCGCGGTCACTGGATAGACGTCAATGGTGCGCAGTGGACCGACGAACCCACTTCACAGCCACTTTATGACGTAGTTGTACTAGAACGCTGGCGAGATCCGGTGGTAGGGGACCATCGAGCGACCCAGTCGAGAGATCTAAGCCGTGGATTGCATTTAACGCAAAAGGCGGAATGACGTTGGCTTCCTTGAACAGTGGGATGAGCGTCTTTCTGGTGCGTGCATACTCAAGCTTCTGAGAGGACGTACTCACTGCGTATAGAGCGCTCTGACCAAACTACCAGCACCGCTTTCGCCCGACTAGGCAAGTGGCGAATCCGAATGCCCCATCGCTCCCCGGCTTGTAGGTTGCCGTCGAACCAAACTTTTCTACCCTTCGCTTCGATCTCTGAGCACGGTGACTAAACCCACGGTCTGTCAGCGTGCTGGTATGAGACAAAGACGTCTGTTTCTCGAGCCTAGGCTGTGCTAACAAATGGTTCGGACAGCGTGTGGAGAGATGCAACATCTGCCTTTGCCAGATGCTGCAGAACGGTTCGAAATCTTCCGCGAGTCGCGCCGTGATAACCCTGTACGTCTGCCAACGGAACCACGTCTGTATCAACACATTCCGTCCAAACCAAGAAGCCCGGCAGACCTTTGTCGCGTATGCGTTGAAGGTCGGCGCCGGGGATCGGGTCCAGAGCACGGATATAGTCCTCGGCAAAGGTGTAGGGTCTGCGCCGGTTGCGATGCTCGAGTCCGTAGTCGAAGAAATGTAATAATGAACCGGATTTTTCATCCAACGCGCACCAGAACTCCTCAAGATAATGCATGAAATCCGTGTCTTGAGCCGTATAGAGAAACACGCCCTTTGCTGCCGCGCTTTTGTATCGAACCAGGGCATCGTCGGCCGGACTCTTGCCTATCCACCTGCCCAGTCGCGAGCGACGATCGACAACGCTGTAGCCCTCGTCATCTGAACCGAGAAAGCCGTTTTCGGCGAGATCCCGCAGCTCCGATCCTGAAGTGCGCATGTCGGGAGGAAGACGCGACCAGGATCTATTCAGCAACTTGATCCGGCCCTCATCGCTCATTTTGCGGAATGATGCCTCGTCAGGATACTGTTGACACACCCATTCCAAGAACGCGATCGAAGGTGGCCCTTCTATTCGAAATCCCATGGTCGCCCCACCAAACTCCAAAAACTTCCGCGCGGGTCAGAGCGACCTCAAGTCGCCAAGTTGGTGACACCCGGCGGCGATCGGCTCGAAGTAGCCACGCAGACTGCCTGCCCAAGTGGCTGGATATGGCGACTTTCTGCGGGTCTTCGGCCGGTCAGCGGGAAGGTTTTCCCGGTTTTCAGCATCTGATGCATGACGACAGCGAGCTTGCGCGCGAGCGCCGCCTTCGCCTTCTTCATGCCGGCGCGCTTGGCCACGCTCTGCGCCCATCTCTCCAGCGCCGAGCCTTTGACGGGCCGGGTGAGGATCACATTGGCCGCCACACAGAGCGCCACCCTGACACCCTGGTCGCCGACCTTCGAGATCCTGCCTGTCACGTCGGTTTCGCCAGACTGGCACTTCCTCGGCGTCAGGCCGAAGTGCGCCCCGACCATGCGCGAGGAGCTGAAGCGATCCGGATCATCAACGGCGGCGGCGAAGGTCAACGCTGTCACAGCGCCAACGCCAGGCGTCGTCATCAGCAGCCGGACCCGCTCATCGCGACCCGATTGCTTCAAGATTTGGCTTTCACGCCCCTTGTACTCTTTGGTCAGGGCGTCGCGGGCTTTGAGCATCGCTTCGGCAATGGCTTCCAGCGTCGCCTGACCTTTCGCGAGCTCACGAACCCGCCCGGCGAAGGTTCTGGGCATGGTCGACCCAACCTTCAGG
>JBILMQ010000245.1:0-5603 GCA_044375455.1 Caulobacterales bacterium
GTCGATGTGATGGACCCGGAGCGCCACGATCTGGTGCTTGCCGTCACCAGTCATTTGCCGCACCTGATTGCCTATAACATTGTGGCGATGGCGGAGGACCTGGAGAGCGTTACCGAGAGCGAGGTTGTGAAGTATTCTGCTGGCGGCTTTCGTGACTTCACCCGGATCGCGGCGTCCGACCCTGTCATGTGGCGCGATGTCTTCTTGAACAATCGCGAGGCGGTGCTGGAGATCCTTGGACGCTTCACCGAAGATCTCGCAGCACTGCAGCGCGCCATTCGCTGGGGTGAGGGCGACAAGCTGTTCGAACTGTTCGCGCGGGCGCGCCGGATGCGCCGCGAGGTCATTGAAGCAGGGCAGGATTCGGCGGCGCCGAACTTCGGCAGATCATCGCAAGACGGCTAGGACAGGGCCCTGTGTCATACCGAGCGGCATGTCGCCGGGCGCTGTACTCCGGGGGTCTTGCCTGACCTGGCGGTCTTGCCTGTCCTGTCAGCCAGCGACCTAAGTCAGGAACCCAAGCCGGAGTTTAAGACAGCGATTTCGGGCTGGGCTTGAGGGCTGGGCTTGAGGGCTGGGCTTGAGGGCTGGGTTTGAGGGCTGGGTTTGAGGGCTGGGTTTGAGGCCTGGGTTTGGGCTCGGGTCCGGCCCCCGGTTCAGGTTCAATCCTGCCGGAAACGCCCCATCAGCATTGCCTGCCTTCCATGGCCTGCCTTCCATGGTCTGCCTTCCATGGTCCGGGAATTTCTTCCCAAAACGCCCGCCCTGCGGCAGCCGTTCATCGCACCTCATGCAACCTGCCGGCTTCACGCGGCCGCCGACATCGCCTTCTCGAGATCGCGCTTCACGCGCTTGGCCTTCAGCGAGAGGTTTTCGTCGCGCTCAGCGAGCAGATAGGCGTCGAGACCCCCGCGGTGGTCGACGCTGCGCAACGTTGCAGCCGTGATGCGGAAGGCAAAGCTACGTCCGAGCTTTTCGCTCTCAAGCGTCACATTGACCAGGTTGGGATTGTAGAGGCGCTTGGTCTTGATGTTCGAGTGGCTGACCCGGTGGCCAACCATGGCCCCGATGCCTGAGAGTTCGCAGCGGCGCGACATGGGATGCGCTCATCTTCTTGAGGATGAAACAGGAGGCGGGGACCTACACGAGGCCTGTGAGAGCGTCAAGAACGCACTGGCGCCGGAACGCAGATGGGCCAACGGCGTGGTCTGCGCGGCGGCTGCCCTCTGCCTGCACCCTCTGCCTGCACCCTCTGCCTGCACCCTCTGCCTGCACCCTCTGCCTGCGGCTGCGGCCAGAGCCGCGCGTTTGGTCGTTTGGTCGATGCGCGACAGGCCCGCGCAGAGCTGAAACGCTATGCTGCCGCGCTGATTCGGCCAATGGTGGGAGGAGAGGACATGAGCAGCGAGCGCCTTCTGGTCGCCATCCAGAAGTTGGAGCATTTTGGCGATCTCCCTCTGCCGGCTTACGAAACCGCCGGGTCTGCGGGCATGGACCTGCGGGCGGCGATCCCGAACGACGCCCCGATTGTGCTGGAGCCAGGCCGCAGAGCGGCCATCCCTACCGGGCTCGCTCTGGCTCTGCCGGACGGATATGAAGCACAAATTCGCCCCCGGTCGGGCCTGGCGCTCAATCACGGCGTCACCTGCCTCAACGCGCCAGGCACCATCGACGCCGACTACCGGGGCGAGATCAAGGTCATCTTGATCAATCTCGGCCAGGCGGCGGTGTCGGTGAAGCGCGGGGACAGGATTGCTCAGATGGTGATCGCGCCTGTCGTCCAGGCGGATTGGATGGTCGCGCGCGATCTCGCGCCCACGGTCCGCGGCGCTGGCGGCTTTGGCTCCACCGGCGTGTGACGCGACCCGCCGGCGAGGCGTGAGCCTGGCTCCAAGCTTCAGTCTGGGCCTCAGCCTGGTCTTGCGTCCGTGACGGCCGGCCGCCCCAGGCTGGGCCGGGGTCAGTCCAAGAGCGCCAGCAGCGCCTCCTCATCGGGGGTGCGCGCCACCCGCATCTCACGCCAGGCCTCGGGCTCGAGGGCGGCTGCGGCGCGCGCGCTGATCGCAAGACCGGTCAAATCGGCGCGCCGCGCGCCCAGGCCTGCCTCAGTCAGCAGCCGTACGAACACGCTGGCGGCGCGGGGGCTGTGCGCCATCACCGCGTCAACCTGTGGCGGATCGGGGACCAGGGCCGCAAGGGCTGCGACGGGCAAAAGACGGGCAGCCTCTGCGCGATAGATCGCTCGGCTTTCGATCTTGAGGCCCGGCGCGGCGGCGGCGAGATCTCCGGCCTGGTCGCGGCCTGTCGGATGAAACACGGACGCGCCGGGCGGCAGCTGCGCCTGCAGCAGCGCCGCCAGCGCCCCCATGTCGCCCTGCGCGGAGAGCACAGTGTGAAAGCCGAGGGCCCGCGCCGTCGCCGCCGTGGCGTCACCCACGGCAAAGACCGGCAGGTCGCGGCGCGAATTCAATGCGGCAAACATTCTGGCGCCATTGGCGCTTGTGAACGCGAGCGCCCGCGCCGTGGTCGACGCGTCACGTGTCGACGGCGCGATGGCCAGCAACGGGGCCAGGATTGGCGTCAGGCCGCGCGCTGCGATCCGTCGTCCCGTTGCCTCCGCACCGGGTGCGGCGCGCGTCACCAGGATCCGGCGCAACATCGGTCACATGCTCGGCATGCTGTCGCCAGCTCGTTCGCGGATCCGTCCGGCCAGCTCCGCGCCAAGCGCTGCCGCGCGCGCCGGGGTCGCCGCCGCAAGGCGCGCCTCCTCGCGCCACCGCAATCGGCCATCCGGGGTCAGCACTTCGCCCACGAACACAACCGCTGCCTCATCGACGCGCGCCAGGGCGGCGATCGGCGTGTGACAGGAGCCGTCAAGCGCGCCCAGAAAGGCCCGCTCGGCCGCGATCTCCAGCTCTGTCCGCTGGTCGGTGATCCGGCCCAGCGCCGCCTGCGCGGCAGCGTCATGGGCGCGGCACACCAGCGCCAGCGCGCCCTGTCCGGGTGCGGGCGGCATATCTTGCGGGTCGATGACGCTGCGGGCGTGGCTGGCGAGTCCGAGGCGATTAAGGCCGCCAAGCGCGAGATAGGTCGCCGCGAACCGGCCCTCCTCAATCCGCTTCAGCCGGGTGTCCACATTGCCGCGCAGCATGTCCACCGTCAGGTCCGGCCGCAGGTGCAGGGTCTGCGCTTGCCGGCGCAGACTGGCGGTGCCGACTGCCGCGCCGGCGGGCAGATCCGCCAGACGCGCCGCCGTGAGACTGATGAACGCGTCGCGGGGATCCTCGCGCTTCGGCAGACCTGCCAGGATAAGACCCGCCGGCAGCTGGGTCGGCAGATCCTTCAGCGAGTGAATCGCAATGTCGATGCGCCCGTCGAGCAGAGCCTCGTCGAGTTCCTTGGTGAACAGGCCCTTGCCGCCGGCTTCGAGCAGGCGCCGGTCTTGGATCCTGTCCCCGGAAGTTGTGAAGGCTGTGAGCGGGAAGGCCTCGACCGGCGCGCCGGCGGCGGCGGCCAGCGCCGCCTGCACATGACCTGATTGTCGCAGCGAAAGAGGCGAGCCGCGGGCCCCCAGACGGGCTATGATGTCCATCGCCTTTAAACCTTCTTTGGCGCTCAGGCGCCGCTGTGGCAGGAGTGTCGCATCGTTTGCGCGGGCGGTGGGCGCAAAGCAGTCGCACGCCCCCGCCAACGGCCCCAACCCAAAGCGACCCCAAATCGGGCCCATGTCCGCAGAGCCAGACCGCCTTCGTCAATCCCCGTCAAATGTCGCAGGGCGCGACATCGTCATGCTCGGTCTTGAGACGAGCTGCGATGAGACGGCCGCGGCGGTGGTGCGGCTTGCGGCGGACGGCGGTGTGACGGTGCTGTCAGACATCATCCTCAGCCAGACCGTCGATCACGCGCCGTTTGGCGGTGTTGTGCCGGAGATTGCGGCGCGTGCCCATGTCGAGGCGATCGATGGAGTGGTCAGCGCGGCGATGCGAACCGCTGGCCTTGCCTATGCCGACCTTTCGGGCGTCGCGGCCACGGCGGGACCCGGGCTCATCGGCGGGGTGATGGTTGGTCTTGTGACCGGCAAGGCGCTGGCGCTGGCGCATGGCCTGCCTCTGGTCGCGGTCAATCATCTTGAGGGTCATGCCTTGTCGCCGCTGCTCTCGGGTCCGTGTGCGTTTCCCTATCTGCTTCTTCTGGTTTCGGGCGGACATTGCCAGCTCGTCGCAGTGGAGAGCCTGGGACGTTACGTCCGCTATGGCTCAACCCTCGATGATGCGGCGGGTGAGGCTTTCGACAAAGCCGCGAAGGTTCTGGGGCTCGGTTTCCCGGGCGGACCGGCGCTGGAGAGTGCGGCGGCTGAGGGTGATGCGACAGGCTATGAGCCGCCGCGCGCGCTGGCCGGCAGAGCAGGGTGCGATTTTTCCTTTGCCGGCATCAAGACCTGGGCCATGCGCACCGCGGCGGAGCGCTCGCCCATGTCAGAGGCGGATCGTCGAAATATCGCCGCCGCCTTCCAGGCGGGCGTTGTCCGCCATATTGAGAGCCGCACCCACATCGCGCTGCAGCGTTTCCGGGCTGAGCACCCCCCGTCCTGGCGTCTGGTGGCGGCCGGCGGCGTCGCGGCCAATCAGAGCATCCGCGCAGCCCTGGAAGCGGCTGCGCGGCGGGAGGGCTTCACCTTTCAGGCGCCGCCGCTCAGGCACTGCACTGACAACGCCGCAATGATCGCGCTTGCCGGTGCGCTGCGCCTCGCCGCGGGTCAGAGTGATGGCTGGGACGTCGCTGCGCGACCCCGCTGGCCGCTTGATCCCGCCGCCGCTGCGGCGGCGCCGACCCATAGAGCGGGGCGCAAGGGGCCCAAGGCCTGAGACGTCGCCGCCTTGCGCCACATGGCGTTCGCCAAGGGGGCATCGCCGGCGGGTATTGCGTTGGCCGGAGGCTGGCCTGGCAGCGTCTGTCCGGCGGACGATGTGACCGCCGCTGGACAGACGCACCGGCGTGCGCCCGCCCGGAACCGCCGCGCCGCAGCCGCCGGGAGCCATGACGGCGGGTTCTGGCCAGCAAAGAAAAAGGGCGTGAGGCGGCGACCTCACGCCCTTTGGCGCCGGCGGATGGCGGGGAGGAAACGCCGGCGAACCATCTGTGCTTGGGTGCAGCCCCTATCCGTCCACCACCATGATGAGCGGACTGACCGGCCGGGCGACCGTCGTCACCATTGCCGGGACGTCTGTCCTGACGCCCTGTGGCGCTGCCGTCGGACGGCTGCTTTGGACAGAGTGCATCGGCTCGGGGTCACGCCAGCATGAGTGACGGGCCGGCGAAGATGGACAGCACGATCAGAAGGCCGATGAGGCTGTTTTCAAATGCAGTGCGGGTCATGGAATGGTCTCCTGTTGCGCGGTGACGGCGACAAACCGGCGCCTGATGCGGCTGCTGGCCTGGGTGTTCGGACGGTCCGGCGACTGCGCCCTGACCACACACCCAACCTAGGGGCAAACTGCCGTTTTGGCAATGAATAAAAATGAAACTGTTCACTGCTAATCTGCATCACAGCTATGCATTTTTGCATTTTTAAATCGCGGCTCCCTGCCCGAAAAGCAGTGAAG
>JBILMQ010000029.1:0-19293 GCA_044375455.1 Caulobacterales bacterium
ATAGTAGACCCGCTTGCGCAAGCGCCCGAGCAGGAACCGCTCGACGATCCTGACGGCCGCCTCAACCTTGGCCTTGTCTTTTGGCTTTCGTGGCCGCGCGGGCAGCGCAGCCGTGTCGTAATGCGTGAGCAGCTCCGCATAGCTGCGATTGATCATCGGCTCATAGAAGCAGGCCTTGATCACCGCGACCTTCGGATTGTCTGGGACCACCAGCTTGGGCGAGCCGCCCATAAAGTGGAAGGCGCGGGCATGAGCCGCGAGCCAGTCGGCCAATCCTTCAGTCCAAGTCGCCTCCGCGTAGGTGAGGCTGGACCCGCCGATCACTGCGACAAAGATATGCGCCGCGCGCGTCTCCAGAGTGTGCCGGTCAATGATCACGGCGACCGTGTCGCCGGCATAATCGACGAAGAGCTTCTCGCCGCCCAGATATGTCTGGCGCATGCTTAAGGAGAGCTTGGCCTCCCACTGTCGGTAGATCTCGCAGAACCGGCTGTATCGATAGCCATCTGGATATCGCTCAATGTACTCGTCCCACAGGATCTGCAGCGTGACATGCTTGCGCTTGAGCTCCTTGTGGATCGCAGCCCAATCCGGCTCGTGGCGTCGCCGCCCCCCAGCCTTGGCGCCCGCTTCCCGGAACATCAGGCCTTCCAGATCCGCCTCGCTGACCTCCGGCCCGATCGGCCAGCCGAGCCCGCGTGCAGCGCAACGCTCCAACAGCGCGCGCACAGTGCGACGAGGCACGCCTGATCGGCGCGCGATCTCGCGCACCGCCAAGCCTGCCTCATGCTTCATCCTCAAAATCTCGCGCACCTGGCGCATTGGCGTCCTCGCAGCTGGCATGGCGTCCCTCTCCAACAGTTGAGGGGACGATGCTCTACAGCCGCGGCCGTCATCACCGACCCCTTAGGACCCCAAACCCGAACATCGGGGTGGGCGCCAATTTGTCGGAACGGGTGGGCGTCAATTTAGCGGAATGCCCGGGCGCCTATTCCCCGGAATGGTGGGCGCCTTCACATCGGAATCTGCACACTGGCGGCGAGCGCGCTCGCCACGCCGCCGATGGTCAGTCGACGCATGAGCCGCGCCATCGGCCCGCGCACGGGGGAGCGTGACGGGGGCGCTGCTTCGGGAGGGTCCCGCGGCCGCCGGAGCGCCGCCCGCTCCGGCGGCTCTGCGGTCCGCCGCGGTGTGCGGGCACAGGGGCTCCACAGCGCCAGCGTTCAGGACAGCCCGCCTGCGCTGCTGCGTTGGTCGGAATCGTCCTCTGTTTGTTGACCGGCCTTCAATCATTGTTCCCGAGCGCTATGGTCCTTCCACCACCTGATACAATCGTTTCGTTCGCTGGCGGGAGAAAGGCGTGTGGGATCGCATTTTTTTGATGCGGTTTGCGAGGCTTACGCCGGCAATACACGGATGATCGATTCCGCCAGCGTGCGCGCGCATCAGCCGCGGCGAACGGCAAAAAGGGGAAGAACAAGACGGCGCCACAGCCGCTCCTGCCGCCGGTGGGGACAGAATTGACGCCCGATGCATGGGGCGCTCGCGCGGCGGATTGACGACGACAATCCATGCCGTCGTCGACGCCAATGGTGCGCCAATCACGCTGACATTGACGCCTGGCCAGGCCCATGGCGGCAAGAGCGCCGACGAGATGCTCGCCGCCGTGAAAGCAGGCGACACCCTGACCGCCGATGCGGGCTATCACAGTGATCGGCTTGGCGCTGATCTCAAGCGTCGGCTCGTCAAGGCCTGCATCAAGCCGATGCCGAACCGAAAGACGACCTGTCGGCCGCGCGGAGCCGCCCATGCCAGACGCAACCCTGCCGGGCGCTTCTTCAACACGCTCAAACACGTTCGCGCCATCGCCAACCGGTTTGAAAAGCGCGTTGCACCCTGTCTCGCGCTGGTTAGACCCGCGTCCGCAAGAGTGTGGGTGCGGTTGATGAGTCGGCGGCCGGGTGCGCCGCACGCCGTGAGTGATGGGCACACGGTCAGGAATCCCAACCGATCCATTCGCTGATCCCGCGGCCCAGCACCCATTCCTTGTCAGCGTCTGGCAGCCACGCGAGGTGCTGTGAGAACATGGTCAGGCATTCGCGCCACGAACACTGCATGCGAGTGTAGTCTGTGCCCCAGAAGAACCGCTTTGGGCCAAACGCATCGAAGACCCGCTTGAGGGGCCCGTGGGTGTCGGCAAACGGGTAGGCTTCGTTCGACATCGAAGGAACCGCTGTCGCCTTGACCGCGACATTCGAATGTTTGGCCAGCGCGATCATCGCGCCGAAATGATCCACTGCACCGGGCAATTTGGCGAACGGGCTGATGCTGAGGTGGTCGAACAGCAAACGCGCCTTGGGGTACTGAGCGGCCAATGCGCCAAGCCGTTCGAAGCCGGCAGGCGGCGCCATCAAGCCGAGCGGGATTTCGCGATCGTGGGCCGCCTCGAACAGCCAGTCGAGCTCTCCGGCTGCGAACCTGGCCCAGGCCTCCGGGGTGGCGATGATGAATCGCAGTCCGAGCATGCCGGGCTTCGCCAGCCATTCATCGACCTTTGCCGGCCCTGCTTGATCGTCGAGCGGAAACCAGCCCAATGTCGCAAAGCGATCGGGGTGAAGGCGCACAGCTTCCACTGCGTAGTCGTTAGAGCCGGGATCCCAGACCGCGGGGCAGTTCACCGCCCGATCGATTCCGGCTGCGTCCATTTCACGCAGAGCATCATCGATCAGGTGCGGTGCGCGCCAGTGGTGCGGTGGAGCTGTATCACTGGTCCACAGGTGAATTTGGGCATCAACGATGGGCATCGAACGGTCTTTTCACTCTGTAAATCAGGATGCCGGACGGGGCGCGGCAGAAAGGCGCTCACGCATCCAGTCGGCAACCAGATTGTCGCGGTCGCTGCGGTGGTTGTAGATGCAGTGGTCGCCATCGGAGAACACCACCATGCGCTTGTCCTGAGTGGGCGCCATCTGCAGCAGCATCTGCGCATGTTCGGTTGGCACCAGCGGGTCCCTGCCGCCCTGAATGACCAGCAGCGGATAGCCGGGATTCCCCGGGGCATCGAGCGGCGTCACGTTCTCCCATATGGCGGTCGCCTGATCTTCGTCCACCGCTCCGCAGAAAGCGACCATCTTCGCGAAGAAGGCATTGCCAACACTCCGGCCTAAACTGGGCTTGATCACCCCGCCGTTGTTGCAGCAGGCGGCGATGCGTTTGTCCGCGCCGGCGACGGTCATGGCCAGGCTACCGCCCATGCTGTTGCCAACGATCCCGATCGGGCGATCCGGTGCGTGCGCGGAGAGAAAGTCGATCACAGCAGCAAGATCGCCCAGCCAGCCGGGGGTAAGATAGTGGTCATGGGCGAAGCGGGTTTCGCCCTGGCCCGGGCAATCCAGCATCAGCGTGTCGACGCCACGTGCGGCCAGCGCGTCTCCCATGGAATCGAAGTCCATCGCCCAGCCCTCGACACCGCCGAAGGCGATTGCGGACCCGACGGCCGGTGCGATGGTTGCCTTGATCCACCAGCCAGCCAGACGACCGCCAGGACCATCGATCACGAGGCGCTCGCGATTGAGCCCGAGTTCACTGGCATGCTGGTAAAGGTCCGCAGAACGGGCGTAGAGCGCGGCGCGTTCCTGGGTGTTTTCCAGCATCATCATTTGCCCCATCCGCAGCAAGGCGGCGGCGCGGTGACAGGCGCTGATCCGGCTCGGCACGGGGGCTGTTGGCGGCGCCAGCGCGAGCAGGTCTTCGGCAATGCTGATCGCGGCCTGTTTCCATTCCACGCCATCAATGATCCGTGCCCGCAGTTCGATGGCGTCTGCGTAATCGACGCCGTAGCCCATCATTCGTTCGAGCGAGAACTGCTTCAGTCCGGCCTGCGAGATTGGCGCAAGCCCTTCAAACGCAGCTTCGGTTTCTAAGCGTTTTCCTGAGAACTGGCGGATTTCTATAGGCAAGTCGATCATGCTTGATACTCGATACGAAGTTCGCCGATTCCCTCGCAAACCGCCTTGAGCTGTTCCCCGGCAATCACCGGGCCAACGCCGGCGGGCGTTCCGGTAAGCAGCAGATCGCCGGGCAGGAGCTCCACCAGCTGGGACAGGGCCGCCAGACACTCCTCCACGGACCAGATCATGTCCCCGATCAGTGCTGTCTGGCGCTCCACTCCGTTGACAGACACGCTGATGCGCGCTGAGGCCAGCGCTGCCCGATCCACGTCGGTTGCGATGGCGCTGATCGGACAGGACTGGTCGAAGCCTTTGGCCATGTCCCAGGGCCGTGCAGTGCGCTTTGCCTCAGCCTGCAAGTCACGCCGGGTCATGTCGAGCGCGACGGCATAGCCAAACACAAGACCTGCAGCCTCCTGCGGACTGAGACTGCGCCCCGCCTTGCCAATGGCCACGGCCAATTCAACCTCGTGATGCAGGTCTTGCGTCATTGCTGGATAAGGCAAAGTTCCACCCAGCGGCGCCACTGCATCGCCCGGCTTGGCGAAAAAGAATGGCGGCTCGCGGGCAGGGTCGCTGCCCATTTCGCGCGCGTGTTCGGCATAGTTGCGCCCGACGCACCATATCCGCCGCACCGGAAAGAGCTTGGATGAGCCAACGATCGGAATGGCCGGAACAGGCGGAACGGGAATCGCGTAGGGGCTAGACATGGTCTGGCGCTCAATGATCGGTTTCGGTGTGCGGCGAGATTAGCCGGTAATGGTCCGGAACAGGAATTGCCGGGTTGTCGCCCGGCAGAAACTCCACTGTCACGAAGCTGAGCTCGGTATCGCCGACGTTCTCCACCGCGTGGACGAAGTATTCTCCCGCGCCATGACGGAAGAACCGGGTTTCGCCGGCGTAGTGGACCACGTCCTGAATGCGCCCGTCCTCGTAATACCCGCGCGCTACCCCGGCGCTGAGCGAGGACCAGAAATAATCGAGCACATGGCGGTGAAAGGTCAGGAAGCCCCCCGGCGCCAGGTGCAGGTGCCAGACCCGGCAGCGATCGTTCTCTAACACGAGCTGGCTGCCCACGGCGCCGCTGAACTGGTTGGCCTCGAATTCGTCCTGCAAGTGCTGCGGCCAGTGCCCGCGCGGGTTGTCGCGCGGGCCGGGCTCTGCCTGGATGATGATCTTGTGGTCCATGGCCTAATCTGCTCGCGTCAGGGTTTGGAATTGGGGGTGAGGATGACCTTGATCGCTCCGTCAATCCGTTCGCGCGCGTGGCGCAAGGCTTCGGGCAGGTCCTTCAGGCCGAAGCTGTGGGTGTGGATCAAGGTGGCATCGAAGCGCCCGGCCTTCATCAGCGCGATCGCCCGCGCGACCGCGCTTTTTCCCTCGCCGCGAATGCCGTAGAGGTAGATGTTGTTCATCACCGCATGAGCCAGATCGATGCTTGCAAGGCCGTGCGGGAAGGCCGCAAGGCAGATCTTGCCGCCGCGACTGCACATGTGGATCGCCTGGTTGATCGACTGTTCGGTTCCGGCGCACTCCATCACATAATCGACGCCTTTGCCTCCGGTAGCAGCGAGAACCGCGTCGACCGGATCAGTCTCGCGCGCGTCGAGCACGGTATCCGCGCCCAGCTTTGCTCCGATCTGCAGCCTGTTCTCGCGCGTGCCGATCAGGATCACGGGATCGGCCCCCAGCGCCTTGGCGACAGCGGCGCCCAGCAGACCGATCGGACCCGGCCCGATAACCGCGACGCTTTCACCCGCAATCAGCCCGCCCATTTCGGTAAAGCCGTACACTGAAGTCCCGGCAGTAACTGCCAGCGCCGCTTCGGCATCGGACATGCGCTCCGGCACCCGAACGAGCGTGTTGATGTGATTGATGGCGTATTGGGCGAAACCGCCACTGGTGGTGAAGCCGTTGGCGCGGTGGCCCTTGTCATGGCCTGGATAGTTCCGGCCGTAGTTGAGACACGACGTGTACATCCCGGCCCGGCAGCGCTTGCACTGCCCGCAGCCTGCGTGGATCTCGACTGCGACGCGTTCACCGACCGCATATTCATCAACGTCCGGGCCAAGTGCGGCTACTGTGCCCATATATTCGTGGCCAGGGGTGAAATTCTGACCAAAGGGCAACTTGCCCTTGACCAGAGCTGGGGGGCCATTGGCGATCACGTCAAGGTCGGTCGCACATATCGCCACCGCATCGATCCGCACCAGCACTTCTGATCGACCGGGCTTGGGGACATCCCGTGTCCGCAATGTCAGTTCGCCGGGCGCATCGAGCTCCCATGCCTGCATCCTTAGATCCACCGCGATCACCCTTCTTGATTGCCGACGCCATGGGGTCGGTTAACGGGTAAACCAATACAACCATTACGCCCAATATCGCAAGAAGCTTGGGTTTTCGCTCGACGGGAGACGGGGATTCGGGGTTCGGAGCGCCACGGACGCGATCGCTCCGCACCAACGTTACGCCTCTCAAACCACATAAAGACATGATACAAAAGCGCGCAATGCTTCGGACCGGACGGGCTTGCAATTGAAACCAATGTCGGGCATATGGTCAACCAATACCTTAAATGGTCAAAAGACCAACCGGGAGGGGAAAGCGATGGTCACCAAATCAGCGATTCGAACGGGGCTCTTGGCAACCTGCACGATAGGCGCATGGGCTGCGTCAACCGCGATGGCGCAAACTGCTGCCGCCGACGCTGACGCCAGCGGCGACACGATTGTCGTCACCGCGCTCAAGCAGAACGCAGCACTGCTCGACACGCCGGCGACGGTGAAAGTGGTCGATGACGCCACGCTTGAGATCGCCAACGTCACCAGCGCCCAGCAACTCAGCGGCATCGTGCCGGGCTATTTCTCGATGCAGGGCGTGACGGGGCACTCGGCTTCGATTCGCGGGCTGGGCTCCAACTCCCCCGATCCGAGCATCGAATCCTCGGTGGCGGTGTTCATGAACGGCGTGTATCTCGGCCATGCGCGCGATTTTATCGTGCCATTGTACGACACCCAGCAGATTGAGTTCATATCAGGCACCCAATCGACCGTTTTGGGGCGAAACACCAGTTTGGGCGCCATTGCGATCTCCACGAGGCGACCGGGCCGGTCCTTCAACTTTGAACTCGCCGGAACATATACGTCCGAGCTTGACGCGGCTCGCTTCGACGGGGCCGCAGATATGCCATTGGGCGGCGATTTCGCCCTGCGCGCCGCATTCCTGGTCAACTCGGAACAGGGCTATGTCAGAAACGATTACTTGCAGCGGTCTGAGAGGAACAGGGACGAAGCCTCGGGCCGCCTGACCCTGGAAGGCCCCCTGGGAGAGCGAGGCAGTCTAACCGCCATCTATCAGCGGGATTACCTGAGGACCGAGGGGCAGCAGCTTGAACTGCTCAGTGACCCGAATGGCAGAATTGCAGCAACCGCAGCCCGGTTTGGCCAAACCCGTTTTGAGGCGGTCGGCAACGACATCACGTACAGCGGAAGCGTCCGGGTTAATCCCGCCAACCCCTCGGTTGCGCTCCCGTTCGATGATCAGGACGGAGACCGGGCGACCCTGATCGTTGAACATGATTTGACCCCGACGTTGAAAATCACCGCGCAAACGGCTTACGTGAACTGGACGGGCAACCGAACAAATGACATTGATTTTACGGCATTTCGATTGATCGACATCTCGGACAGAGAAGACAACGAGGTCATATCCCAGGAACTCCGGCTTGATTCCCAACAATCAGGGCCATTGTCATTGAGCGTTGGAGCTCTCTACTACTGGAATAATTACGGGATTCATCGCGTCGTTGCCTCTGATCTTGGCATCAGTCTGAACGCCATCGCCACCACCGAGACCGAATCGTGGTCGCTGTTTTCTTCGGGCCGCTTTGAAATCTCGCAGAAGTTTGCCGTGGTCGGCGGGCTTCGCCAAACGTGGGAAAGCAAGGGCGTCGACTACAATCTGTCGGGCACATTGGCGAGACTGCCGGGCGTTCGTGCGCTTCCTGCCAGAGACAATGCGGAAACCGATGGAAATGTCGGACTGGAGTTCCGTCCTCAAGAGAATATCCTCCTCTACGCCTCCTGGGCTCGCGGCAGCAAGAACGGCGGATTTCAAACCAATCCGGATTCCCTCGCGGCCGCCGCGTATGGTCCCGAGGCGACCTATAACAAAGAGTTGGGCGTGAAGTTCGACCTTGGGAGCCGGAACTTCGTCGAGGTGGCTGTTTTCGATACGATCGTGGACAATTTTCAAGCGGGCCGGCTGGTGGTCAGGCCGCCTGCAACGCTGCCAGAGACGCTTATCGGCAACGCAGACGCCCGATCAACGGGGGCGGAAATCTCGGCTCAATGGGCGGCGACCCAGTCTCTGGCGATCAGGGGCGGGCTCACCTATGCTGATGCGCGCTTTACCGAGACCGTGCTCGGCGAAACTGCGCCGGGTGTTTTTACACCTGAAATATACGATGGAATGCCTCTGCCCAGGGCCCCCAAGTGGACGGGGCAGATGAGCCTGAATTACGCCGTGCCGATCAACAGTCGGCTGGAGCTCAACACCAGCGGCTTGATCCGATATGCGAGCAACGCCGATCTGCAATTTCGCTCCACCGCGCCAACGGCCCCCAAGGCGACGGCGGCGGCCTTCGTCGACGCCAAAGTTGAAATTGCGGACACGGACGCTGGTTGGTCGCTGGCGCTCCTGGCGAACAATTTGACCAATCGCAGACCGACCACCTTCACCTCGTTCCACCTCCTGGACCGGCAGGCGTTCTACGGGACGCGAAGCCTGCCAACGACGATTGCCGTGCAGTTGAAATTTGCTCGCTGACACGGGTGAGCCTGTGCCTGGAGAGGCATGGGCGCGTCCCTGCGGGCGTGCCGGGGAGTGCGCCTGCAACGACGCACTCCCAATTCAGTTCGCCACGACCGGTGCTTGCGCATGAAATCTTCAAACTTTAGGCTTGCAGTCGTTCATGCCTACTCATCCTCCCTCACTCTTGTCTGCGGTTCGTCACTGGTTGACGGAGATGCAGGCCGGACCAGAGCGACGCCTTCCCCCGGAACGGGAATTGGCGGAGAAATTTGCCGTCAGTCGCGCCGAGCTGCGCAAAGTCCTCGCGATCCTGGAGAAGGAACAGCTGGTTTATCGCCACGTCGGACGCGGCACTTTTATGATCCAGCCCGGGGACAAGGCCGCGCCGGAGGCAGAAGAAGTCGCGGAAATGACCAATCCGGTCGATGCGATGCAGGCGCGCACCCTGATCGAGCCCGAGATCGCCAGGATCGCCGCGATGCGGGCCAGCTCCAGACAGATTGCGGAACTGCGGCAGCTGTGTGCAAACATGCGCGGCGCCAAGACTTGGGATGCTTACGCCGAGCTCGACTGGCGCTTTCACAACCTGCTGGCCGAAGCGACGGGCAATGTCGTGCTGGTCGAGATCCAGCGGCTGGTCAACAGCGTCCGGCGCTATGTGGTGTGGGGCAATCTGATCAAGCGCCCAGTCGGGCCCGACAGCGACTATCACTCCTTCCTGGAGCACGAGCAGATCGTAGAGGCGATCGCCAATCGCGATGGCGACGCTGCGCGGCAAGCCATGCTCGATCACCTGGGCGGCACCCGTGCAAACATGAAAGATCAGCCGTCGGCGTGAAGGCCGGATCGCGCTTGCCGCTCATCCGCGCCAGAGCCCGTGCTCTAACTGAAGCACTCAGTCATGCTGGATAACCTGCGCGGCGTCATTGCCGCGATCATTACTCCTGTGAGCAAACAGGGCGAGCCCGACACCGGCCGGCTGATCGAGCGGGCACGGTTTCTGCTGAACAATGGCTGCGATGGGCTGAACCTGCTCGGCACGACCGGCGAGGCTACCTCGTTCTCGGTGAGCCAGCGCTGCGCGATCATGGAGGCGGTCGCCGGCTCGGGCCTCCCACTTGACCGCTTCATGGTTGGCGCCGGCGCAGCAGCGGGCCCGGATGCTGTCACCTTGTCCTCCGCCGCCGCCGAACTCGGCTATGCCGGGGCCCTTGTCCTTCCGCCGTTCTACTACAAGCCGGTGACCGACGAAGGGATCGCCCGGTACCTCGACGCGATCATCACCGCGACGGCAGCCGCACAACTGCCAATTTTCCTTTACAACTTTCCGGCTCTCAGCGGGATTGCTTATGCGCCCAGCCTGGTGGCCGATCTTGTCCGGCGGTTCGGATCGCGGATTGCGGGGCTCAAGGACTCATCCGGGGATCTGGACTATGCTGGACGGATTTCCGAAATCTCACCTGCGCTCAAGGTCTTCCCGTCGAACGAGGCAATTCTGCTTCGGGCACGGGCGGGGGAGTTCGCCGGCTGCATTTCGGCCACCGCCAATCTCAATTCCGCATTGTGCGGCGCTGCTTTCAATC
The DNA here is from genome assembly GCA_044375455.1 of Caulobacterales bacterium. Classification (GTDB taxonomy): domain Bacteria; phylum Pseudomonadota; class Alphaproteobacteria; order Caulobacterales; family Aquidulcibacteraceae; genus JBEIHX01. Next base: position 10,346 of record JBILMQ010000029.1, read on the forward strand.
GGGGCGATGCGGCTGCGCTGGCGCAGGCCGTATCGATCCGCCAGATCTTCGATGGCTTGCCCTTGGTTCCCGGAATCAAGACCCTGCTCGCCGAGCTCACTGGCGACCCGGAGCTCGCCAATATGATGGCGCCCCTGTGCGTCCCCAGCTCAGCACAACGCCAGGAGATTCTGGGCCGGTACAGAAAGATCTGCGATGTTTGATCGATCGGCGCTGACTGCCAGGGAAGAGTGGCGGAAAGGCTGGTCTGTCGTTGCAGTTGCAACCCTCGGCATGGCAACCGGGGCTGGGCTTTATCATTATGTCTCCAGCCTCTTCATAGTGGCGCTTGAAACCGAATTCGGCTGGTCGCGGGGGGACATTTCCAACGCCGCTGCCTTGGGAATGATCGGCACATTAACGGCGCCGGTCATTGGCCGGTATGCAGACCGGCTGGGCGCTCGCCGTATCGCTATGGTCTGCATCGCGGCGATGGCGCTGTGCTTTGTTGCGCTATCGGCAATGACCGGCGCTTACTGGCACTTCCTGGCGATCTCCGCGGCCCTGGGAATAGTCGCTCCCGGTTGCACCACCCTAATCTACGGACGGGCGGTCAACAGCTGGTTTGATCACGGCAAGGGTATAGCGCTCGGCGTCACAGCGGCCGGCATGTCGATTGGCGCGATGGTGTTCTCGCCGCTGATCCGTACCATGATTGGTCACTATGGCAGCAGCGGAGGATATCTTACCCTGGCCGCGCTGATGCTCGTCCTGCCCTTGCCATTTGTCGCGATTGGCCTGCGCGAACGGACTGTTCCGGCGTCAGATGAAAGGATGGGACCGAAGACCATTGCAGCGGATCAGGAAGAACGCTGGAGCAAGGCGGCCCGCAGTCGGACCTTTTGGATTCTTGCAGTGGCGATCTTTGCGGCTAATTTGCCGGCGGCAGGGGTTCTGACCCAGTTCGAACCACTGGTGCTCGCACGCGGGATCGCCAATTCAACGCTCTATCTTACGCTGTTTGCCGTCTCGGTTCTAATCGGTCGGATCGCGATTGGCTGGTTGTTCGATAAATTTGACGCCCGCCGGATTGCGGCGCTGGTCACCTTGGGCGGAATATCTGGCAGCCTCTTGCTGTTGTCTTCCGCGCCGGTCATGTTCGTCCCGCTTGCCATCATCCTCATCGGCTTCCTGCAAGGCGCAGAAACCGATGTCCTTGCCTATTTCGTGGCCAGGCATTTCGGGATTGGATCGTTCAGCACAATCTATGGCCTGCTGTTCGGCATATCGATGCTTGGGACGGCTGGAGGTGTGATTGGCTTTGGGCAACTCTACGATCGCTACGGCTCTTATGACGTGGCGCTTGCGATCGCAGCCCTGTTGTTGGTTCCCGCCATCATCGCCTATCTCTTTCTCCCGAACCATAAGAAAGGCGTGATCTTATGACGCAGGTTCTGATTGCAGGCGCGGGTCCAACGGGCATCGTGTTGGGGATCGAACTCCTGCGCCGAGGCATCGCGGTGCGGGTGGTCGATGCCGCCAACGGCCCCTTCGAGGGATCGCGCGGCAAGGGCGTTCAGCCGCGCACGCTGGAGATTTTCGACCTCATTGGCGTGGCTGACGATGTTGTCGCATCGAGTGCCTTCTACCCTTACCTCAAGCTTCATCTTGGGCCTTTCAGCAAGCGGCTAGCTCCGCTGGGCACACGCCATGAACCGACTGAGGAGCGCCCATATCCCAATATGGTGATGGTTCCGCAGTGGCGCACCAATGAGATTTTGGTCGCCCGCTTCAGCGCGCTTGGCGGCAAGATTGAGTATGACTCCGCCGTTACCGGCTTAACGCAGACCGATCGCGGCGTCACTGCAGAACTCGCGACCGGAGAGAGCGTCAAAGCAGAGTATATGGTCGGCTGCGACGGCGGGCGCAGCACCGTGCGCGGCCTGCTTGGGATTCAGCTGGCCGGCGCGTCGCTTGACGAAAAGGCGATGGTAGTCGCCGATCTCGAGATCGGGAATCTGGACCGCGAGTTCTGGCATGTCTGGCCGACCATCCGGGGTGGGCCGGCCTCGCTTTGCCCGCTGCCGCTGGGCAACCTGTTTCAACTCCAGTCGCCCAAGCGCATTGGCGAAAACGGACTGGAAGCGGGGGTTCTTAAGGCGACCGGGCAGCGTGTGACCGGCATCGCGTGGCAGTCTGAATTCAAGCACCAGATCCGGATGGTCGATCGTTACCGGATCGGCCGGGTGTTCCTTGCCGGCGATGCCGCGCATCTCCATCCGCCATCAGGGGCACAGGGGTTAAACACCAGCGTGCAGGACGCCTGGAACCTGGGCTGGAAACTCGCGGCGGCGATTCTGCATGGCGAGGCGGATCTGCTAGACAGTTATCAGCAGGAGCGCTTGCCGACTGCAGCGGCCATGCTGAACCTCACGGCCACACTGCATGTCAAAAAGTCACGCCAACGCGGCGAGCTGACCAACCATCTGTCGCTGAACTATCGTGACAGCCCGCTTTGCAGGGGCGAGCCGCACGAGGGACTGGCTCCCGGAGACCGGATTGCCGACCGGATCCTGCCCGATGGCTCGCGGCTGTTCGATCACCTGCGCCACACCAGCGCGACCCAGCTGATCCGCCGCAGCGCACCCCATATCCTGGTCCGGCCCGACGCCTATGTCGCCGAGATCAGCCGCCGCGAGGTGAGCAGCTATTTCGGCGAGCAGGTTCGCAAGGTCGAGATCGACTGACCTGCCTGACAGGACTGGCTATGCTCGAAATCGAAACAACGGGCGCCGATATCCGCGTACGCATGGGGGCCTTGCAGACTGGCTGGATCGTAAATGAAGCTGCCCTGGCTCTATTCGCACACAGGACGACTGCGCGGCGAGGGGTTCGATGTCTTTCGGCGCCAGCGCGTCAGAACAAGCCTCCGGCCGCGAATTCGTAGAGGAACTGGATATGTTTACAATGCTGATCCGCAACGGGCATGTGATCGCCGAACCCCAGTCGGGTGATTATGGGCGAGTGGAATCAGTCCTGATTGGAGGCGGCCTTGTTATCGCTCTGGGCGAGGAGGCCGATGCTCGCCGAGAGACGGCAGATGAGATCATCGATGCGACAGGGCGGATCATCCTTCCCGGGCTGGTCAACGCGCACATGCACAGTTGGCAAACGGTGCTGCGTGGGATGTCGCTCGACTGGAATCTGCTCGAATATCTGGGCAATATGCACGGACGCATCATGCCAGTGATGACCCCTGAGGACGTGTATCTTGGCAATCTTGCGGCCGCGCTGACCCAGATCGCTGCTGGGACGACAAGTCTGGGGGATTGGTGCCATGCCAATCCAACCCCAGCTCACAGCGATGCGGCGATCGCCGGTCTGCAAGAAGCCGGCATCCGCGCCGTGTTCTTTCTTGTTGCGCGGCGCGGTGCAGGACATCAGCGTACCGAGGTGGAGCGGCTTGCAAACAGCGGGAGTTTTTCAAAAGGCGGGCTCCTGACTCTCGGCCTTGCCGTTGACGGACCGCTTTACTCCTCTCCCGAGATCGCCGAGGCGGATCTCGCACTGGCCCGCGAAATGGGACTGGTAGCCACGATGCATCACAGCGGTGGTCCGTCCTGCCCGCCAGAAATTTGGCGCCGTCTCATCGAGAAGAAGCTCATCGGTCCGAGCGTCAATATCGTCCACGGCAATACGATTGACGACGACCTGCTCGACCGTCTGGTTGATGCCGGGGCAACGTTCACAGTGACCCCGGAGGTCGAGATGAGCGACGGACACGGCCATCCGATCACGGGGCGCCTGCGGCGGCGCGGCGTGGCTCCGGCTATCGGTATCGATATCGAAAGCGCTGTCGCTCCAAACCTGCTGGCCGCGGCGACAGTCGCCATGATGCATCAGCGCGCGTTGGACGGCGCCGCTGTCCTTACGGAACCGCCTGACAGCGGTGCGCGGATCAGGCGTATTGAGGCGCTGCACTGGTCGACCGGCGCCGGCGCCCATGCGCTCGGCCTTGATGCAGATGTTGGCAGGATAGCACCGGGTTTGCAGGCTGATCTGATGATCATCAACGGCAGGGCCCTTGAGCTGTGGCCGAACAACGATCCGGTGGCGACGGCCCTGCGCTCACACAGCGCGCATGTCGAACACGTGATGATCGCAGGTCAGTTCGCCAAGCGCGACGGCGTGCTCTGTTCTCACAATCTGGACCTGCTGCTTGACGACATGCAGGCCGCCAGCGAACGCATCCGGACCGCTGCGAACCTGACGGTCTCCAACCGGCCATAGCATAGTGTGCCTGAGGGTGATCGTGATCGCCGGGATCAGGTCCAGCGCCATTCCCGCGCCGGCGGGTTGGTGCATGTCCAACAGAGCGGACAGCTCTCCTTTTTGGCGTGGTGTGGGGTGATTGTGGGGGCGGCAGGTCACAAATTTCAAATTTCGACGTTCAATCAATTCGTTGTGTATACACCCTTGCGCCCTCCGGCCCCGCCGTCACGGGGCGCGGCGCGCTGACGGGCGGGGCTTTCGTGACGGCTCGCTGGGCGGCTGCGCCCGCCTGCAGCCTTCGGGCGGGCCTCACTCCGGATGCTGACGCCAACCCCGGCGCGCGCGGCCGGCGTCCTCGGCCACGTCGTTCGCCGCCGGGTCCGGCCGGTTCAAGGGGCAGACGGGCCTTCGAGGCCGCCTGAAAGATAGAGCCGCGCCAGGCAGAGCACGCCCGTCTTTCGCAGAGTTCTCGCTGCGCTTGGATTTCTGTCGACGCGCGCGCCGGCGTCCCAGCCTCAGGCACAGCCCCAGGCCCAGGTCACGCCGCGGCCGGAGGTTCTGAGCGGCGCCTTTGAGCCGGGCTTCATCGGCAAGGCGCAGGCCGGGCGGCGCCCCATGAAGCTGGTTCGGCTGGCGGTGCCGCCTGCACCTGTCGAGCGGGGGGCGACGGCGGCGACCGGTAATCAGGATGCAAGGCCGCTCACGCTCGACCGGGTGTCTCGGTATGGCGTGGATGCAGGCGTCGGGGCCTGTGTCGACGCCACTGCGCCGTCACGCACCCCGGCCGCCGATGCGCGCGGCTCTGGTCATTCAGTTTCGGTCTCTTTCGACACCATGCTCCATTGCGGACACGCGCTCAGGGCGGGATGGTCCGCGTGGCTCCCGGTTTGCACCAGGCAGGCCTCGACCCGGCTTGTATCCGTGCGCAGCCTGAGGGCTGAGGCGACATGTGATGTTGCGATGGCGCCACGCTGATCGCGCATGTCCGCTCCGATCGCTTCGCCGTGCGACACGGCGATGATCGCCGGGCGGGCCTCCGGGTTGCAGGATGCAGCCGACCTTTGGACGATTGCAGCAAGCAGGAGGGCGCGATGCCTGGCGAGCGCCTCATTGGCCCGTGCGGCGCCATCGGACGAGGCCGCCCCGATCGCAGCAATCGCCCTGTGGCGACAGACGTCGCCGACGGAGAGCCTGTCCGCGTCGACCAGCCCGCTTCCGCCTTCGAGCCGGTTGCGGTAGCCGGCGGCGAACGCGATCGGCATGGTCGCTCCGGCCGCGCTGAACACCAGAGGCGCCGGGCGGTCGGAAGGTTGGGGCCCCTCCAGCGATGCACGGCGGGTCTCGCCCGGGGTGCGCTCAGGCCCGGGCTGGCGCCAGGCCAGAAAGGCCGCAAGCAGACCGACCATCACCGCGGTCATTGCGATGCGGGACCGCCTGTGGAGCAGCGCGCCGATCTGTCCGCCAATGCGCACAAGGCGGCGCTGCACGGCGTCAGGCAGGTCAGCGATCCACCGCAGGGTCGCGGCGCAGACCTGGCGCACTGCGCGCGCTGCGGCCCTGATGACACGACGCCCGCCCGCGAGAGGGATCAGCACCATCGGGCGGGTGATACGCGGCGGCTTTGGGGCCGGAGCGCTGCGGGACCGCGGCGGGCCGGGCGCAATGGAGGGCGCCCCCGCCGGCTCGGGGGGGTGCGCCGCGCCGGGGCGCGGGCCCGCCTGCGGCGCAGGCGCAAAAGCGGCGTCGGTCATGGAGCGGATCCACCGGATGATGGCTTCGCCAAGCCGGGCAAGCAGGATGACCGCCAGAACGATGGCGGCAATGCCGCTCAGGACGATCGCTGACAGACCCGCATCCATCGGATTGGACAGCGCCCACCACAGAATTGCGGTGATTGCGATGACGCCCCCCGCGAAGAGGTAAGCGGGCGCCAACCGGTCAAACCGCCAGGCACGACGCTGGACCCTGGCCTTCGCGCGCACCGCGGGACTGAGGATCAGCACGGCGAGCACCGCAAGGACGCCAAGCGCCACCCAGGCGAGCGGCTGGACTGCGCCCCAGACCAGGAGGGCGGCGCCTGCGACAAGCGCCGTCACTGAGAGAGGCCTGTGCGACGCAAGGCGGACGAGGCCGCGTGCCGCGCCCGTCAACGCCGATATGCCCGCGCGCGCGATCGGCGCAACGACCGGCAGGACAAAGGTCCAGACCAGGTACGCGCAGACCATGGCGCCCAATGACAGCGCCAGGATCAAAAACAGCGTCGGCGCCTTTGTCACCGCCCAGGCAAGGCCCAATGCGATCGCGACAAACGCCCCGGCTCTCAGCACCGGAACCAGAATTGGCGCGGCTCTGGCAGCCATGGCGGAGATCGCGCGCCAGGCAGCTGTCACTCCCGCCATCGCCCATCGCGCGGAGAGGGCCCACACAAGGGCGTCGACCAGACCCGCCGTCAGATGGCCAAGACCGCCGGCCAGGTGCGCGCAGGCCAGAGCGGCATGACGACGGGCGTCCCGCAGACGGGTCACGCCAATGACCCAATGGGAAGATGTGATCGCGCGTTTCATCGAGGCCTCGTGGCAAGGAGTGTCAGGGGTGCTGGCGGCGCCAGACGATGACTGGTGTTGCTGGCGGCGGGGGAGTGATCACAGATCAAATCTCCACGCCTGGGATGGCATCACGTGTTCCGTCCAATGATCCTTGTACCGCATTGAGCGCCGCGATTTGGGCCCCATGTCGTAGCGCGCCCCGCCTTCCGCGCAGAACTCTTCGATCTGGCGCATATGCAGCAGATTGCCGATGCCGAGGGTGTTGAAGCGGACGTCGTAGCTGCACTGCTGGCCGCGATAGATTCTGCCGTCGGGGGTATCGCACACCCCGCCGAAGATGAAGCCGATGTCAGTTCCGTCATGGGTGGCAAGGATCACGCGCGCATCGCCCGGCGCTGCGAGGCGGGAGAGCAGCGCGTGATAGAGCGCGCGCGGAACAGGCGAGTTCATGCCCTGGAACGTGAGCCCCTTCCAGCTCAGGGTCTCGACCGCCTGCATCCGCTCATAGACCGCGTCCACGTCATGCCGGTCGGAAAGGCGCATCGTGGCGAAGGCGACGCCGGCTGCCGCCGCCTTCTTCTCCTGGCGCCGAATGTTGCGGCGGAAATTGGCCGAGCGCCGGGACAGGAAGCCGTCAACCCCGCCATCAAGCCAGGCCGCACACAGAATGTCGCGGCGAAACAGGCTCGGATTGCGATCCGCGAGGGCCGATTTGAGAAAGCGCAGGCGACGGTCATGGGGGAAAAGTCCGCCGATCACGAGCCCGTGAATGCCGTGATCGGGCGTTTCGTCGATCTCTGTGATCAGGTCGATCATCAGGTGGTGGGCGGACGGCCCGAGGAGATTGCACCCGAAAAGCCAGAGCCGCTCGATCGGACCGAGAATGTGATCCGTCGTCCGGTTGCCGCGGTGGAGCGCGAACTGCGCCAGCGCGCCGTCGCCCGCGCGCAGGATGGCGGGACGCTGTGGATCGAGCGTCTCGCGAAAGGCGAGCTGCCATGCGGCGCGGGCGCTGAACGGGTCGGGCGCCGGCGTGATCGCGGCCAATCTGGCCCAGTGGCTGGTCGGCTGGTCCTGTGCGCACAGTGCGCCGGGCTCGCAGAAGAGCCCGGTCCGGCCTGACGCCACGGGTGGTTGGGGACCTCGTTCATGCGAGGCTGCGACAGAAGGCAAGGGGTGCTCCTTTGGATGCCGGGCGATATGGGGCGATGCGGGGCAAACCTTTCCTGTCATGCGCCGGGCAGGGCGCATGTGGGCAGGTCGGCTGTCTGGCATGCCCCGGGCGCCCCTCGGGTGAGGGAGGGCATGGCGATGCGGGCGACGGCCTTGCGCCAGCTTCATGGACAGAGCAAACAAGCCGTAAGTTTAACGGGCGGTTAAAGCGCGCCATGCGTCCTCATGCTTTGTTAACGAATTGGCCACCCAAGGAGAGGGGTCCATGTGACGAACGCCTGGCGGCGGAACAGACCCGACACGTCGGGGCGAGCGGGGGAAATTAAAAAACAGGCCCTCAGGCGATATTGACAAACGTCCTGCGTTTAGCCATAATTCGGCATGCATCAAGAGTTGGGCTGTTGCCCTCGCCAACCTGCCTTCCCGGGCAAGGTGGTTCCCGAAAGGGGATGCGGCCAGATCGGCAACGAAACGGGTCGCTCGAGTGTTCAGCCCTCCCCCTAAGTCCGACCGAGGGTCATTTTGTGTCACAAATCGATCCGGCGAAAATCGCCGCCTATCAGGGTACCGACTATGTCGTCGACGCGCCGCAGGGCCGCTTCGTCCTGCGCATCGGCGAAGCCTCACGCGAGCTGTCTGCGCTGTACGCGCACACGGGACGCGACAGCGCGCTGTTCATCACCGCCTTCAATCCCGAAGGCGCGCTGCAGAGCGACGCGCTCAACGAGGCGGCGCATGACGCGCTCCGGATCAGCCTGGGCGCGCACAGCGACTTGGTCTTCGAAGGCGACGGCCGCGGCGTCGGCGAGAATGCAGGTTGGCCGCATGAAAAGAGTTTCCTGGTGCTGGGCGTTGACCGTGAGGTTTCGGCAAGCCTGGGGCGCGAGGCGCGCCAGGATGCGGTGGTCTGGGCGGGTCCTGACGGCGTTCCACAGCTGGTCATCCTGCGATGACGCGGTCAGCGTGAACCGCCGCGCA
>JBILMQ010000030.1:0-19194 GCA_044375455.1 Caulobacterales bacterium
TGAGCGACAACATCCCCCGCCCGCACATCGATCCGCGACATGTGCAGGTACATTGAGATCAGCCCCTGTCCGTGGTCGATGGCGACGAACCCGCCTTCGAAGAACATGTCCGCTTCAGCGAGCACAACGACGCCGCCGGCGGGAGCGCGCACGGTGGTTCCCTGCGGCGCACCGATATCGACGCCATAATGCGGCTGCTGTTTGACGCCGTTGAGGACGCGCTGGGCACCCCATGGGCTTGTGATCCGTCCACTGACGGGCCAGACGAATGCGTCGCGAAACCCCGTTTGGCGGGCGATACTTGAGAATGCGGTGTTCTTCACCTCGCGCTCGGCTGCGATGCGCTTGAGGTCCTCGGGGTCGGTCGGGGTGACCCGACTTTGCGGCAGGCCGGAGACCGTGCGGGTCTCGTAGACCCGGGGCTCAATCACCAGGCTGCGCTGCGTTTCAAAACCGGGCGCCTGAACGCGCAACTGCGCCACGCCAGCCGCGTCACGGTCGAAACCGAGCACGAACCAGCCGTCCTCGTCCGCCGTGAGCGCGACCTCGTCAAGCCGGATCTCGGCGTTCGGGAGGGTGCGTCCGATGACCAATCCGGACTGCTCGAAGCGCCCGCTGAGCTCAAGGCCAGGAAACGTTGAAGGCGCCGCCGGGAGCAGGGCCGCCGGCTGCTGGGCTCGCGCGTCGGCGTCGGGGGCTTCGGCGGCCGGTTCGTTCACCTTCGCAGGCATGTCGCGCGTCTCGCGCGCCGGTCCCGCGGGAGTGTTCACGGGGGGCGCGGGGGCGGCTTCTCCGGCCTGACAGGCGGCGAGCAGAGCGAGCGCCGCTGCCAACCCGACGGCGCGCATCACATGGTTCCGGTTGCAGCGAAGCGCTGCACGGCCGCCGCCGCGTCGACATAGGCCTCCTGGCGCGCCACACTCCAATAGCGCAGGTTTTCCAGTTGAATTCTGGCGCCCGTCACGGCGCACAGGACGAACCGGCCGGGCTTCTGGATGGTGAAGTCAGCGTCCGTGTAAAGAATCTGCGCCTGGCCTTCGCCAAAGGGCGCATTGGCTCTGTCGAGCATTGCAAAGCCTCCGTGTGGTCCAGCTATATCCGGTTTGCGGTCGGTGCGAAACCCGCCACGCCGGGCGCTGCGCCTGCGCTCTGTCAAAAGAGACTTCCTTGTCCTCCATCGCGCGTCGGTGCGGCGGCGGGTGCGCCGCGCGGCGCTGATTTGCGAGCGGTCTGGGCTGCGGTTTGGCTTGCCGCTTGCCTTGACGCGGGAGTGGCGGGTTCTGCGCTGTCGATGCGGGCGGCGCGCGCGCCGTCATGAAACTGCAGCATCACCGCATCGCCCGGGTGGAGCTGGGCGCTTCGCGAGGTGAGGCTTCCATCGGCGGCGATCACCAAGGCGAACCCGCGTTCAAGCACGCGGGCGTGACTGAGGCTGTCCAGCAGCTTGGCTGCAGCCGCGAGGCGGGTAAGCGCCTTCTCATGTCCCCGCACCAGCGCGGCCTGTGCGCGCGCGCCAAGCTTGACGACATCGTCTCTGCCGCGCTCCACACGCTCCTGTTCGCGTGCGGCCGCCCGCGCCCGCGCGCCCGACAGGCGGGTGGTGAATTGGGCGAGGCGTTCGCCGCGGCGCCTGATGTCGCGCACAAGCGCCTCCGGCGACAGGCGCGGGGAAAGTCGCTCAAAGCTGATGCGCTGGGTCTGCGTGGTGTTGCGCAGGGCTGAATCGAGGCGGTCGGCGGCCCGGTCCAGGCGCTGGGTCGCAGCGGCCAGCATGTCTTGCGGCTTGGGCAGGGCGGCGCCAGCCGCCTTAAGTTCCGTTCGGCGACGTTCCACGAGGCGTTGCAATCCGGTGATGCGCCGCGCCCCCAGGGTTTCGAGGCGGGCGATCAGCTCGCTGCGGACTGGAACGGCTTTTTCGGCGGCGGCGCTTGGGGTTGGCGCACGCAGATCCGACGCGTGATCGATCAGAGTTGTATCCGTCTCATGGCCAACGGCTGAAATCAGCGGAATGGCGCTTTCTGCAGCCGCCCGCACTACCGCTTCCTCATTGAACGCCCACAGATCTTCGATTGAACCGCCACCGCGTGCGACGATGAGCACATCGGGGCGCCCGAGGGTCCCGTTGGTCGGCAGGGCGTTGAAGCCCCGGATTGCGCGTGCAATCTGCGCTGCGGCTTGCTCGCCCTGGACCAGAACGGGCCAGAGCAGAACGCGGCGCGGAAAGCGGTCGGCAAGGCGGTGGAGGATATCGCGGATCACGGCGCCGGTCGGCGAGGTGACCACGCCGATCACCTCGGGCAGAAAGGGAAGAGGCTTCTTGCGCTCAGCGGCAAAAAGGCCTTCGCTGGCGAGCTGGGCTTTGAGCTTCTCCAGTTGTGCAAGCAGGGCGCCGACCCCGGCCGGCTCCATGCGTTCGCAGATAAGCTGGTAGCCGGACTTCATGGCGAAGGTCGAAAGGCGCCCGTGGGCCACCACTTCAAGGCCTTCATCCGGGCGAAAGCGAAGCTGCGCGGCGACGCCTTTCCACATGACCGCCGACAGCACGGCCTTATCGTCCTTCAGGTCGAAGTACATGTGGCCGGATTTGGCGACGATGACCCGACCGAGCTCCCCGCGCACCCGCACATACCCATAAGCGTCTTCGATGGTGCGCTTGAGCCGGTTTGCGAGTTCTGAAACCGACAATTCCGGGGCGTTGCTCAACCCGGCGGCGCCGGGCGCGAGGAGAGGGGCGGAATCGGACATGCCTGACGTTATCAGGATTGCGCAGGGTATTCACGCGGGCCTTGGGCGGTTTTGCCTTGGGCCGTCAGGGCATTGGCGATGTCGCCGGAGGCTTCAGGGCGCGCTGTCTTGCCAAGGTTGGCCAGTCCGGGCAGGGTCGCGCGATGGAGGATCCGGCAACATTTTGTCTCGAAACGCTGCGGGTTGTGCGTGACGGCCATGTGCTGATTGTGACGCTCGATCGCCCGCAGCGGCGCAATGCGCTCAACCGGCGGGCCTATGACGAGATTGAGCAGGTGTTTCGCGCCGTCCGCTGCGACGGCCTCACGCGGTGTGTGGTGGTGACGGGCTGCGACCCAGCGTTCTGCGCCGGCGAGGATGTGAAGGAGATGATGACCGGACAGGAGGCCGTTGCGGCGCGCGCGCGTCTTGGCGCAATCCGGCCGGAGCCGACGCCCGCGGCGGTTGCCGTGTTGGAGTGTGAGCGTCCCGTCATCGCGGCGATCAACGGGGCGGCTGTGGGCTGGGGGCTTGAACTGGCGCTCTTTGCGGATATCCGCATCGCGAGCGAGCGCGCGTCTCTGGGCGAGATATTTGTCAAGCGCGGGCTGGTGAGCGATGTCGGCGGGGTGTGGCTTTTGCCGCTGATCGTCGGGCGCGAAGCGGCCGCCGAGCTGTTGTTCACGGGGGATGTGATTGACGCCTCCCGGGCGCTCGAAATCCGCCTGGTGTCGCGGGTCGTGGCGCATGCCGATCTCATGCCCACGGCGTTGGCGCTGGCCCATCGCATCGCGGCCAACCCGCCACTGGCGCTGGCTGCGTTGAAGGAGGGGTTGCGGGTCGGCCGGCGCGAGGATCTGCGCGAGGTCGGGACCTGGGTGTCAGGCATGTTGGCGAAGCTGTTCGCCACCGAGGATCACCGGGAGGGCGTCGCAAGTTTTCTGGAGAAGCGCGCCCCGGTGTTTCACGGCCGATAGGTCCGGCCTGCGAGGGCGGTTCCCTGCGCGGTGTCGCCGCACGGACTTGCCTGGCGGGCGCCCGCAGCTGTCGCAGCAAAAGGTCGCTTCATCTCTTGACGGAGAAACGTTCGAACGGCCGCGGCGAGGCGGTTGCTGAGGCCTTGGCGACAAGACGGTCTTCAGGATCGTAGAGTTCCGCTTCCAAGAAGGCTGCGCCCTTGCCGAAGCGCAGGACGCGCGCTTCGGCGCGCAGCGGACCGGGGAATGCCGGGCGCAGAAAGCTTGTTTTCATCTCGAGGGTAGGCACGTACATGGAGACGTTCGAGGCGATAATCCCGGCCGTGGCCATCGCTTCATCCAGCATCGCCATCAGGAAGCCGCCTTGGATGGCGCCGGAGGGGTTCCTGAAGTCCGGGGCCGCTATGAAATCCAGACTGACCCGCATCGACGCTTGATCAACGCTGCGTAAGCGCATGCCGAGCAAGTCTGAGCAGGGAGGTCGAGTGCGCGCGTTGTGAAAGCGGGCAAGCATATCTGCGTCAGACAGGATGGCGCGGCCGTACCTTTCACCGGGCGCGTCACTGGTGTCGTCATTCAGCAGGTCATTGGGCCCGCCGCTGTGCTTGCGGCCTGCCGGTTCGCGCCCGCTCACTTTTTACGAAATGCGTCGAGCGCCACGACTGCCCCGCCTGCCGGCGGCGCCGCCACGTCCTGTCCGCCCGGTTCGGGTCTCAGTCCGGTGCTGTGGCGTGGGGGCGATCTTGACAACTCGCCTGCGCCGTGAAGTTCGCTGGGCTCTGCGGTCTCGAAATTGAGCCCGAACCCGACGGAGGGATCTACGAACCGTGTGATGGCAGTGTAGGGCACCACGATGCGGTGTGGGACGCCGGCGAATTTGAGAAGGACGCAGAAGCGATCATGGAATGGCTCGAGTTCCCAGAACTGGTGCTCGAGGACGATCGTCATCTGGTCGGCGTAGGTTTCGCGCAGGCGTTCGCCGAGTTCGACGCCTGGCGCCTTGGTGCTGAAGGTGATGTAGAAATGATGCGCTCCTGGCAGGCCATCCGGTCCAGCCGCCTTTGACAGCGCCATGCGCACGACGTCCCGCAGCGCGTCTCGCGTCAGCTTTTCGTAGCCGATCCTGTCTTCCGCCACCAACCCCTCCATTTCGCCCTCGGCAGGGTAGTCTGGCCCCGCGGAAGGTCAATGCGGCGCGCGCAGCACGAGAGCCGTTCTCGTGGTGGTCGCGCATCAGGGGCGGTGAGCGTCGCATCGCACGGCCCATTTCGCCAGCCGGGCTGCGCGCACCGCATCGTCGGGCAGGCAATGGCGCATGCGCGACAGCCTGAAGGCGCAGGCTTTAGGTCACGGGCTTATGAAACCGCATCCACACTCTTGCGGAAGCGGGTTTGACGAGGGCGAGGGAGTCTGCGGCTTCTCTTTCGAAGCGCAGCGCGATCGCGCGACAGCACCAGAGCCGCTTGCAGGAACATTCGACCACAGTGCTCCTGGCGCAGTTTTCCCGGGCGGCTTCCATCGCTGCACCCGGTTCGCCATCCGCTTGATACAGGCTTTGGCTTGCCGCCGCTTCAGGTTGGCTCGAAGTCCGTGGCGCTCATAGCCAGCGTCAGCGATCAAGGCGGGACCTGTTGTGGCTGTGTCGCGCATGTCGGCGGCGCTTCTGCCGCGGTTGGCTTGGCCCGGCGTCAGATATTCCCTTTGTCCGCTTCAAGAGATCGCCAGACCGTGGGCGTCGACAACAGCAGGGAGTTTTTGGCGGTCAGTCCGTCACGCGAGCGCATCCCGGGAAACGCCTCGGGGCGGCAGCTCCTTACCAAATGGCGGCAGACGCCGCTTTGGTGCGGTTTTATTCTTCTGCCTCGTTGCGTTCGTGGCATGCTGATAAACGCGCACGGAAGTGGTATTGATCCTCTGGGGTTCGCCGGTGTCAGCCTTTGACGCCTCTTCAGGAATTCTGTGCCCTACGGGCTGCTTTCGCCGGCTCACGAGGCGGTTGGCGTAGGTCATCTAAGACCCATGGCTGTCTGGAACTTCATTCCAGAGCGAACCGGTGCGCAGCGGCCAGAAAATGCGCGTGATCACCTTGCGCTCATCGACCTGCGGCACGTCGCAGGGCTTTTTGGGCGGCGACGGCTGAATAACTGACCACCCAAAGTCCGGCCTCCCGCCGCGCCGTTGCGGCGGCATGCGGCGTTTCCCCCCGCCACACAGGGATTGTCGTTCGCACGATTGGCCGTGTTTATGAGCGCGTGCCCCAACGACTGGAACCCCAAAGATTGGAAACCCAGGGGCTGAAACCAGTCTGTGCTGCGCGTGTGCAGGCACGCTGTACACAAACCCGCAAGCGGCCAAGCGACGCAACCCGCCCCACGAGGCGCCACTGCGATATCCGGGCAGGGCCCTATGCTCTGAGTGAAAGCCGATGCTCTGAGTGAGACCAGATGCTCTGACTAAAGATTGTGTGCGGCGCGCGCTCAGTCGGTGAGCCAGGACGGCCGTCTAAACGCAAGGCCGAGGTCGCGGGCCACCGCCTCATGGGCGATCTCGCCCTCCGCCACGCTCAGTCCGCGCGCGAAGCCCGGATCGGATTTCAGGCAGGTCCGCGCGCCGAGTGCGGCCAGCCGTTTGACGTAGGGTAGGGTGGCCTTGGTGAGGGCGAAGGTTGACGTCCGCGGCACAGCTCCGGGCATGTTGGCAACGCAGTAATGGATGACGCCATCGATCACGAAGACCGGCGCGTCGTGATTGGTCGGATGGGATGTCTCGAAACAGCCCCCCTGGTCGATCGCAATATCAACCAGGACTGCGCCGGGTTTCATTGTCCGGACCATGTCGCGGGTGACCAGCTTGGGGGCCGTCGCGCCGGGCACGAGCACGGCGCCGATAATCAGGTCGGCTTCCATCACCGCCGCCTGAACCGCGCGCTTGGTGGAATAGCGCGTGGTCAAACGATCCCCGTAGAGTGCATCGAGTTCATCGAGGCGCGCGTCGCAGATGTCGAAAACGGTCACGTCGGCGCGCATGCCCATGGCGATCTGCGCGGCATGGGTTCCTGACACGCCGCCGCCGATAATCACCACTTTGGCGGGTGCAACGCCTGGCGCCCCGCCGAGCAGGATTCCGCGCCCGCCATGGGCGCGCTCCAGATAGTGCGCCCCGACTTGCACCGCCATCCGTCCGGCGACTTCTGACATCGGCTGCAGCAACGCCAGACGTCCCTTGGCGTCTGTCACGGTTTCATAGGCGATGGCGAGGGCCCCGGAGGCGCGCAGGCTGTTTGCCTGGTCTTTGTCGGCGGCGAGATGCAGGTAGGTGAACAGGACCTGATCCGGCCGCAGCATGGCGCATTCGACGGATTGAGGCTCCTTGACCTTCACGATCAGGTCGGCCTCGCCGAACACGCTGGCTGCGTCCGGTGCAATCGCTGCGCCAGCCTTCACATAATCTTCGTCATCAAATCCAGCGCCGAGACCGGCGCCGGTTTGCACCACGACGTGGTGCCCGGCCTCGGCGAGTTCGGCCGCGCCGTCCGGCGTTACCGAGACCCGGTACTCATGGACCTTGATTTCTTTCGGCACCCCGATGCGCATTTTTCTGTCCTCGCCTCACCGCCGGCCGTCTCGCCAGAGGCCCACTGTGCTGCTAGCCGGAGATGCGCCGGCGGGCAACCGAGCCGCTCTGCAACCTTTCCTGGCGGTCCCCGGTCCTGGGCCCTGCTTGCGGACGCGGCGTTTGATTTTACGCTCGTGCGCCGCCCGCTTGTCAGGCGCCGACTTCCGGTGCAGCCAATCTGCCGGCCTATCGATTGGTGTTGGGTGCGCCCGCTCCAGGCGCCGCCGGCGATGTCAATGACGCAGGCAGGGCGTTGGTGTCCGCCAGCAGGCCCCCGACGCGCTGTGAGGCGGTGCGATTGCAGCGGCGCAGATCGAGTTCAGGCAGGTTGGCCTGTTCCATGCGCTGCGACTTCAGTCGGTGACGCAACTGAAGGCGGCCGTCGCATGTTGAGGGCTCAGCATGAGGCGGATGCCGGGCGGCTTGACAGCGACTGCGACCGCCAGTGTGACAGTGAGTGTGCCAGGCAGTGTGCCAGGCAGGGCGCTGCTGCGCGGCCGCGCAAAGCAGGTGGGAAGTAGCGGTCCCCGGCACGTGAAGCTGCGCCTGACAAGCCGTCGCAAGTGGGTTTGGCGCCGGTGCTGTGCGGTCCCGCGTGTGCTGGCGCAGGCGAGGAAGACGTCGTCCGGGGTGCGGATGTCAGCTGTTCAAACTTGCCCCCGTTCGGGCAGGAGCCCCTGACAGCAGGGGTCGCTGGCAGCGGGAGCCATTGTCCGCCTGAACCGCTGTCTGCGTGAGCCGGGCGGTGCGGTGCTGCAGCATGCGCTGCCGGCGCCTTTGGCGCCGCGTGACGTTCAGGTATCAAGACGGGCGCCACAGCGCCCATGGCGGAGAGAACCATGTCCAGTTCGGTCTATGTCGGCCTCACCCAACTCGGCGCCCAAAGCGCGATCCCGGCATCGCCGCAGGAGGCGGTCTTGGAGCGGGTCGCCAATCCGCAGCCTGGGGTTCGGTATGTCGTTCGCCTGATCGCGCCGGAATTCACGAGCCTGTGCCCGATCACCGGTCAGCCTGACTTTGCGCATCTGGTCATCGACTATGCCCCGCGCGACCACCTCGTCGAGTCGAAGAGCTTCAAGCTTTACCTTGCGAGCTTCCGCAATCACGGTGCGTTTCATGAGGACTGCACCGTCGCCATCGGGCGGCGGCTGATTGAAACTCTCGCACCGGAATGGTTGCGCATTGGCGGATATTGGTACCCGCGCGGCGGCATTCCTATTGATGTATTCTTTTGCACAGGAGCGCCGCCACAGGATCTTTGGGTGCCCGATCAGGCCGTCCCGCCCTACCGTGGCCGCGGGTAGGCGTCGGCGGCGGATGCGCTGGGGCGCAGCACGCCGGAGGCGCTGAAACGGCTGAGCAGTTCGACCGTGAGGCTGTCGCGGGCCGCACGCTGGCGACGTGGGTCGACAGCATAGCGCAGCGTCAGCTCCAGAAAGCCATGGCGCGGGGTCATGTAGACGCGCGGCGCGAGGTCGCCTTCGTCAAGCATCGACCGCTTGGCGAATTCTTTCCATGCTTGGGCATTGGCCGCCCACACCTCGCCGAGCTGGGCCTGGGCGGTGTTGAGTGCGAGGATGCGCGCCTGCCGCCAATCGCACTCGTAATCGAGCGAGAAGCTGAGCTCGTCCCACACGAAGCGGGTCTCGCCGGTTGCATTGAAGACAGGTGTGGAGAAGACATTGTGGTTTGCAACCGTGACTTCCCGCCCGGTGTAGGAGTCCGCCCCGCCGGCGCCGGAAACTTCCATCAGCGTGGTGCGGACGAGGCTTACGTCAATGACATCGCCGCTTACGCCGGCGATGGTGACGCGGTCGCCGATCTTGTAGATTCGCCCGAAGCTGATCGCAAACCAGCCGGCGACGCTCGCAAAGACGTCACGCAGCGAGATCGCCACTCCGACGCCGGCGACCGCGAGGAAGACAGTAAAGCCTGACAGGCGGTTCCCGAAGATGCCGAGCACCATGATGACGAAGGCGAGCCAGGCGGCCACGGTCACGAGCCGACGCGCCCGCCAGCGCGTCGCTGGTTCTTCGATCGTGCGATCGACAAAGGCCTTCAGGGCCCGCTCGGCAATCCAGATCAAGCCGCCGGTCGCAACCAGCGCCGCTATCCCGGCGATCACGAGCGGATCGAAATAGAACGTCGGCCATTCCATCATGCGCTGTCGTATCTCCAAAGTGGAGCGGGTCGGACCGTCCGCGTCACGCTATCCTAAACTTCATAATAGGTGACGATGCCGTCAACATCGGGGCGCTCGCGTTCCCGCGGGCTCTCGCCCGGCGATCCCAGGTAGATAAATCCCGCGATCCGCTCAGCGGTGGCGAGCCCGAGTGCGGAACGCGCTGCGTCGTCATAGGCGGGCCATTCCGTCAGCCAGCACCCGGCAAACCCCATTGCCTGACCGGCAAGCAGCAGTGCGAAACACACTGCCCCGGCCGAAAGGTGCTGCTCCCAAAGTGGAATTTTCGCATGGTCGCGGGCGCGTGATATGACGGCGATCACGCACGGAGCGCGGATAAAGCGATCGCGCTCAGCCTGCAGGCTCGCCTCGTCCATCTGCGGATTGCGGGAGAGTGCAATGCTGGCGAGTTTCTCACCATAGGCCCTTCGTGCGTCGCCGGTGACCACGATGAACCGCCAGGGCGTCAGTTTGCCATGGTCGGGGATGCGCGCCGCGACGCGCAACAGCGCGCGGATCTGATCAGGATCCGGGCCTGGCTCGGCCAGCAGCCGCGTTGAGGTAGACCTGCGCATGGCGAGCCATGTCAGCGTCTGCCGGCAGACCCGCGTTCCCGCAAGCGCTTCACCGAAGGCGGGGGCCGGAGGCAGTGCGCCAACCGGCGGCAGAGATGGACCTGTCATGACGGACCTGTGCAACACACGGCTAAGCTTGAGTCGAAGCATAAACAATGTTCACCTATCAAGAGCCGACGCGCAGGCGTTATCTTCTGGGCCAGCCTTCCGGCTCGGGGCTGCGTTTGGTCCGGCGGGTGTGACGCGTGTGGTTGCTTGGACACAGGAAGTATCGGGCTGTTGGCGCGCCAGCGGGTGTCGACAGTGAAGACTGGGGTTGGCGGCGACGACTAATGGTTAACCGCAGCAGGCCCCTCGCGGATCGGCGTCGCCTGACCCTGCCGGCTGGGGTTGTTCGCTGCCCCAGCCGCAGGAGCTTCCGAAACGCTGTGGGACCAAGCTGTCGCTGACGCGCATCAAGCGATCGCGGATGCGCATGAAGCAAGGAAGCGTAAATGCCGATGGCGCAAACCACACAAGCATCAAAGGGCGACGCGCACAGCGACGGCCCGGTCGCGCGTGCGTGCGACCGCGTCGCCGCAGCAGTGTCGCCAGAGGGCGGCGCGTCGTTGGCCGGACCCTCTCAGCATGGACCGAAGTCATCTGGCGCAGTGCCTAGCGCACCGCCAGGCACGCCGATCGCCGCAATGTGTGATCCGCCAGAGCGCGAGGCGTCCGTCGGTCATGCTCTGTCCACGGTGCAGGCATGCGCCTGTGATGCGTCGCACAATCCGGCGGACCGACGGCGGCGCAAGGTGCGCGATGCGATCCTCGCCGCTGCTGAGTTCGTCTTGGCGCGCGAAGGCGCCGAAGGCCTGTCCATGCGTCGGCTGGCCGAAGCGGTCGATTACTCGCCCGCAGCGCTCTACAAATACTTTCGCTGCAAGGATGAACTTCTTGCTGCGCTGATGGAAGCCTTCTTTGAGCGCCTTGTCGCGCGGATGCGCGCAGCAGCCGTTGGTGACTCGATCTCGCCTGTGACCCGGCTTTGCGAGGCCTTCGCCGACTATGTCGAGACTGGCTTGGAGCGTCCGCACCATTATGCGGCCGCCTTTGCGGGCGTGGCGAATGCCGACACCAGCCAGGAGCGTATCCGCGCTATCGGATCCGGGCTTCATCCGGCGGCTCTGGAGGCGTATGGCGTGCTTGTGTCGCTTGTCGCGCGCGGCGTCGAAGCTGGCGAGTTGCGACCGTGCGATCCGCGTGCTGCGGCCTACAGCCTGTGGGCGTCGATGCATGGCGCCGTGATGTTGTGTCTGCGCTTTGCGCGTTTTCCGCATGGCGGGCCGGGCGGCGATATCGGACTGTCGCAACGGGAGTTCATCGCTATGCATGCCCGTTTGACGGTGCGCGGCCTGCAGACCGGCGATGCGCCATGAGCGAGGAGACGGTGAGCCAGGAGACTGTGAGCCAGGAGACTGTGAGCCAGGAGACGACAGATCTGCGCCGGCGTTGGAGCTACAGCAGGGCTGAAACAGTTTTTGAGAACAAGTGGCTGCGTTTGCGGCGTTACCATGCAATCGCGCCAACAGGCGTGGCTGCTCAGTATACGATCCTGTCACCCAAGTCGATCGCCGTTGGCGTGCTGCCGGTCGACGAGGACGGAGGCGTGCATCTTGTCGGTCAGGCGCGGTTTTCAACCGGCGGCTGGTCGTGGGAGATGCCGGAGGGGGGTGGGGACTGGGCGTTAACGCCGGAGGCGACGGCGCATCGCGAACTCGCGGAGGAGTCGGGCTTGCAGGCGGGGCGATTGCTTCAGGTCCTGCATCTGCACACGTCGAATTCGCTGCTGGACGAAGTGGCCTATTGCTTCCTGGCGCTGGATCTGTCGCCCGCTGCGGGCCAGAAGGATGATGTTGAACTGTTCGAACGTCGCCGGACGCCGTTTCGTGAGGTGCTGGCAGAAATCGGCCGCGGCGATATCACTGACGCCATCACAGTCGCCACGGTCTTGCGCGTGCATCACATGGCGGTCAGCGGGAGCCTGGAGCCGGCCCTTGCCCGGAAATTGCTTGAATGACCTTTTGTTCTCGACGGCGCCCAGCGCCGGCCTTTCGCGGAGCCGCCCATGGTTGAAAATGCGCGCATCGTCAAAATCGAACCGACCGCTGCGGTGTGGCCCCGGTTGCGTCTGGAAGCTGCGACGGCGGCGGCGCAGGAGCCGTTGCTGGCGAGCTATCTGAACGCCACGATCCTGCATCACGAGACGATGGGGGCGGCGCTGTCCTACCATCTCGCGCAGAAGCTCGGCGGGGCGGACATGAACGTCCTGTTGATGCGGGAAGTCTGCGAGGCCGCCTTGCGGGCGGATCCCACCATTGCCGCAGCTGTTGAGCGTGACATGCGCGCGGTGCGCGAGCGCGACCCGGCGTGTCGAACATTTTTGCAGCCGTTTCTTTATTTTAAGGGCTTCGCCGCGCTTCAGAGTTATCGGGTGGCCCATTGGTTGTGGCGCGACGGTCGCGACCATCTGGCGTATCATCTGCAAAGCCGGATCTCGGAACTGTTTCAGGTCGACATCCACCCTGCCGCGCAGATCGGCGAAGGCGTTTTCATTGACCATGCGACAGGGATCGTCATCGGTGAGACCGCGCGGGTCGGCGACGACGTGTCGATGCTGCACAACGTGACGTTGGGCGGCACCGGCAAGGTTGGGGGCGACCGGCATCCCAAGATTGGCCGGGCGGTCTTGCTGGGGGCCGGGGCGAAAGTGCTCGGCGCGATCACCGTCGGCGACGAGGCGCGCGTCGCGTCGGGCTCGGTCGTTCTGCAGAACGTTCCGCCGCGCTGCACGGTTGCCGGGGTCCCGGCGCGGCCGGTGAACGCGCCGTGCTCTCCGGAGCCTGGACTGACGATGGACCAGACTTTCGCTGCGACCGGTTTCGATCCGGGGATATGACGCTCCCGAGGCCAAAGGCGCCGCCTGGGCTGTCTGCATCGCGGCTGCAAGATGGGTCGAATAACGCTTTTCTGATGGCGGATGCAGGCTATTGTCCGGCGCGGTTGCAAATGGGGAGCGCATCGGTGTCGCGCAACGAGTTCGTGCAGGTTGAGAATTACATCAGGACGAAGCTTGGCAGTACCGGGCTGGGCGTCGCGCCGCCATCGCGAAAAGGCGCCAAGGGCGTGCTTACCCTGGGCGGGATCGAGATCGGCCATGTGGTGCGCGATGATGAAGATGGCGAGGTGACATTTCATGTCGAGGTGCGGGTCAATGCGCCGGGCGTTACGGACATGGCCGGCGCGCTCCCGGCGCTGTGCAGTCGTCTGGGGGCGCGCGATCTTGCGCTTGCCGCGCGCGGCCGGATCACCGACTCGGTCGAGGTGACGATCGCTGGCGAGCACATTGCCGTGCTGTACCGCGAGGGTCCTGGCAAGTTTTTCTTCGAGATGTCGATCCTGGACATGGATCTTGAGGACTGAGCCTGCCTGGCAGACGCGCCGGACAGGCGTCGGATCGGCTCGCAAGGCTATGCGACGCGCAGGCGGGTGATCACACGGTCGTCACACTGCCTGGCGACGGTCCAGCGCGATGACCCCTCCCAATCAAAATCTCGCCCCAAAATTCAGTCAGGGGCGACCGGCGGCAACTGCGGAAGGAACCAGTGATGCGGGGTGGCGTTCTTGCTGTGATGTTCGTTCTGGCGGCTCCAGCGCAGGCTGGCGTTGTCCTCGCGGCCTGTCCCGTGACGCAGGGGCCGGCGTCCCTGTCGTGTTCACCAGACCAGATCGAGGATGCGGTGAAGGAATCGGCCGAGCGCGGCGAAGCGGCTTTCAAGCAGAACCAATTTGAAGAGGCGGCCAACCTTTGGCTTGCCGGCGCGCAGCTTGATCCGACGCATCCTGCCGTAGCCGCCCTGCAGAGCAATGCCGGGATTGCGCTGCGCGAGGCCGGCATTGCGGCGTTTTCCAGAGCATCGTCACCTGCAGCGGTCGCCCAGCGGGAGGCGGCGCGACAGCTGATCCGGCGTTCGCTTGACGCCTGGATCGCGGCGCGCGCTGGTGCGCGCGCCAGCGAGGATGGGCAAGCGAACCGCACCGCTTTCATCGGCGGGCTCGAAACCCTGCGCGTCCTCGATCAAATGAACGCGCTGCAGGGTCTGGCAGCCGGCGACGTCCGCACTGCGCTGATGGACATGGCCCAGGATTGGCTTGCCGCCGGCCCGGACGCCCCAGCCGTCGCCGCGCTTGGTCCCTCGATCGTGGCGCTGGGCGCGGAAAGCCGCACCTCCAACTGGGATGAGATGGCGGATGTTCTGTTGAAGATTGCCCCCGGTCAACCGGATGTCACGTTGGTCTATGCGATCTATGCGAGCGAAAGTGAGGACGCGGCGTTGCGCGCGCGGGCGCGCAGCGCGACCGAGGCGGCGCTTGCCACGCCTGGTCTGGATGCGCGCATGCGCACTGAACTGCGTTCCTTCCTGGCGATGCTGGACTGAGCGCGCTGGGCCAGACAGGCGCTCACGCGGCCGCTAGAGGACCGTCAGCATGCTGGCGACCAAGGGGTGGCGTACGATGTCGGCATCGCTCAGGCGCACCACGCTGACCCCCTTCAGCGCGTCCAGCTTGTTAGCGACGGTGGCAAGCCCGGACAGTTCTGGCAGCAAGTCGGTCTGGGCGGGATCGCCGGTGATCACCATGGTCGAACTCCAGCCGAGCCTGGTCAGCAACATCTTGAGTTGCGTGTAGGTGCAGTTCTGGGCCTCATCGATCACGACGAAGGCGTTGTTGAGCGTACGTCCGCGCATATAGCCGACGGGGGCGATTTCGATCTGGCCCTCGGCCATCATGGCCTTCATGCGTTTCGTCGACAGCCGGTCTGACAGGGCGTCGGTTAGGGGCCGCAGATAAGGGGCGAGCTTGTCCTCCAGATCGCCTGGAAGAAATCCGAGGCTTTCTCCAGCCTCCACTGCCGGGCGCGATAGCACAATGCGGCTCACCTTGCCGGCCTCAAGCGCTTCAACAGCCTTGGTGATTGCGAGGTAGGTCTTGCCCGTGCCGGCGGGTCCGAGCGCGACCACGAGATGGTGCGCGTCGATGGCCGACAGGAGCATGGCTTGACCTTCGCTCTTTGCACGGACGTTTTTGACGAAGCGCTGCTGCCCGTCGCGTGTCGCCTCAAAGCCGGCGTCGACCGGAAACAGATGGCGCACCTTGTCTTCGCCGGCGCGCCGCTGGATGTCCGCTACGCCTTTGGTCCGCCGGGTCTGTGCTCGTTTGGCCATGGGTCGCCTCCATTGATGAGAAGAGATGGGCAGTGAGGGGGCTGCGCCGCCGACGCGATGCGCAACGGGCGGGCTGGCGGCTGACGGCGCCGTATGTCGCGCAGAAGCTTGGCCGCCCGCGAAAGGGGCGAAGTCACAGACGGGCGACGCGCGGTCGCGGCTGAGGTTTGCAGCACTGTGGCGGGGGTGTGGATGAAGCAGGATGCGCAGCCCGACCGCGTCGTGTGCGGTCTGCGGGAGATAACGCTGAAGACGCTGGTGCGCGTCACGCGGTCTCCTGTGGTTCGGGGCGACGCCCCGGCGATCACCGACTTTTCGATGATTCTCAGTCGAGATTTCACGCGACTGGGGTTAACAAGACCTGACTCCAACGTCGATCAGGACGGCTGGCCAACATCCTGGGAGGAGAAATGCCTGTCTATGATTTGGGCGATGTCCGTATCGAGGCCCCGGCCGACGGCGCTTACTGGATTGCCCCTACGGCCTCGGTCATGGGCCGGGTGGTGCTGGGGTCAAACGCCAGCATCTGGTTCGGCGCGGTGCTGCGCGCCGACAATGAACCGATCACCATCGGTGAAAATTCCAATATTCAGGACAACGCTGTGCTGCACACCGATCCCGGCTGCCCGCTGACCATCGGCGCCAATGTCACGGTCGGTCATCAGTCTATGCTGCATGGGTGCGTGATTGGGGACGGCAGTCTCGTCGGCATTCAGGCGGTTGTCTTGAACAGGGCGCGGATTGGAAGGAACTGCCTTATCGGTGCGAAGTCGCTGGTCACAGAAGGCATGGAGATACCTGACAATTGCCTCGTCATGGGCGCGCCTGGCAAGATCGTGCGCACGTTGAGCCCGGACCAGGCTGCGCGCATCGCGCTGGGCGCTCAGGTTTATGTTGCGAACTGGAAGCGATTCACCAAGGAGCTCAAGGAGCATAAAGCGCCATGACGCCTGATTGCATTCTGGTGATTGACGCGGGCACCACTTCCACCCGCGCCGTCGTTTTTGATCGTGCGTTCAGTCCGGTCAGCCTGGCTCAGAACGAGTTCACGCAGTTTTTTCCAGCCACCGATCGTGTGGAGCACGATGCTGACGAGATTTGGGAAAAGACCATCGATGCGTGCCGGGCCAGCATCGCCAAGGCCGGCGGCGTTGGCCGCATTGGCGCCATCGCGATCGCCAACCAGCGTGAAACGTCTGTGCTTTGGGAGCGGGCCGGCGGCGCGGTCTTATCGCGGGCGATTGTCTGGCAGGACCGCCGCGGCGCCGCGCGTTGCGCCGAACTTGTGGAAACCGGCAAGGCGCAGGAGATCCAGGAGCGGACCGGTCTGGTCGTTGACAGCTATTTCTCGGCTACGAAATTAGAGTGGCTGCTTAACAACATACCCAACGCGCGCACGCGCGCCGCACGTGGCGAGCTTGCCTTTGGCACGATCGATACGTTTCTTGTCGCGCGCCTCACCGGCGGTGCATCGCACGTGACGGATGCGACCAATGCGGCGCGCACTCTGCTTTACGACATCGCCGCTGGGCGCTTCGATCCGTGGCTGTGCGACCTGTTCGGCGTGTCGCCGTCGCTTTTGCCGGAAGTGCGCGATTCCTCCTCAGATTTCGGTGCGACGCGGGCGGACCTATTCGGTCGTGCGATTCCGATCCTGGGCGTGGCTGGCGACCAGCAGGCTGCGCTGGTCGGTCAGGCCTGTGTTTCGCCTGGACAGGCGAAGGCCACGTATGGGACCGGTTGTTTCTTGGTGGCAAACGCTGGTGCGCACCCGCCGCGCTCACGCAACAGATTGCTCGCCACAGTGGGCTACGCCATTGGCGGGCGCGCGAGTTACGCCCTCGAGGGATCCATATTCAACGCTGGAACGGTGGTGAAATGGATGCGCGACGACCTGCATTTTTTCACCAACGCGGCCGAGACCGCCGCGCTTGCTGCGAGCCTTGCGGGCAATGACGGCGTTTACATCGTCCCCGCCTTTACAGGGCTGGGCGCGCCGCACTGGCGGGCGGACGCGCGCGGCGTGATCATCGGGCTCACGCGGGCAACCAGTCCAGCCCATCTGGTGCGCGCAGGCCTTGAGGCGGCCGTGTATCAGACGGCGGATCTTCTCGCGGCGCTCGCTGCGGACGGTGTGACGGTTCGTGCGCTTCGGGTCGACGGGGGCATGGCTGCAAATGACTGGTTTTTGCAGTTTCTCGCGGATTATTGTGACGTGACTGTTGAGCGCCCGCCGATTGAAGAGATGACGGCCCTGGGGGCTGCCTATCTGGCGGGACTGCAGCTTGGCTGGATCCACGATGTCGCTGAGCTTGAGACGATCCACCGGGTGGCGCGACGCTACGAGCCTCGTATGAGCCCGACGGAGCGTGCGCACCTGAAAGCAGGCTGGGACCGAGCGATAGCGGCGACTTTGGCTGCCACGGGAACGGGTTAGAAGGTCTCGCGTCCGGCGACGCGCCCGCTTGTGACTGCGGGCGGGGAGGACGCTTGCGGTGCGTCGTTTGCCGGCGCCCCCGGTAATGTCGGCGGCGACTTCGTCAAATTGTCGAGCACGATTGGTGCAGGGCGGGCGAAGGTTGCTTCGGGCAGGTCTGCGGATACCCGTAGGGTTACTCTGTCGGGCGCCTGCACTGCTTCAAATAGCGGTGATGCGACATAGGAAATGAGTCTGGTTTCGCCGGGGAGGGAGGTCTCAGCGATCGCGATTTTCTCGCTCTCACGGCGTTGCAGTTCTGCAAAGGCCGCCTCAAGGAGCTCCTCCATGTGGCGGTCGCGCTGGCGTGCTGTGTCGCCGCCCATGACGACCGCGACCACGCGCTGCCCGTCGCGTTCGGCTGAGGACGTGAGGTTGAAGCCGGACAGGCGGGTATAACCTGTCTTGATGCCGTCCACGCCGTTGACCCGGCCGAGAAGATTGTTGTGTGTCGGAATCCATGCCGTGCGCCAGGCCATGTGGTCGATCGCAAAATACGGATACATTTGCGGAAAGTCCCGCATGATGGCCTGGCTGAGCACGGCAAGGTCGCGCGCTGTTGTGACTTGACGCGGGTCTGGCAGCCCGGATGCGTTAACGAAGCGGGTATGGGTCATGCCCAGTTCGCGCGCTTTTGCAGTCATCAGGTCAGCGAAGCGTGCTTCCGACCCGCCGATGCGTTCAGCGACCGCGGCGGCGACGTCGTTCGCCGACTTTGTGACGAGGGCGCGGATCGCTTCGTCGACGGTCACGGTTTCTCCGACGCGAAGACCGAGTTTGGTGGGTGATTGCCGATTGCAGCGGGCGGAGCATTCGATAGGATCGGAGAGGCGGATCTCGCCTCGTTCCACGGCGCCGAAAAGCATGTAGAGCGTCATCACCTTGGTGATGGACGCCGGGTAGCGTCGCTCATCGGCGAAGCGTGCGTGGAGCACCTCATTGGTCTGCGCATTGATGACGATTGACGCGTAGTTGGCGCCGCCCGCTGTAGCTGGCGCAGCCGCAAAACTTGCAGCAACCGCGGCCCCGGACAGGAGCCACAGCGCGCTTCTCGCCCCGAACTTCGGCCCGACGCCGCGCGCCGCCCAGCTGGCCGCCTGCGCGCGCTGTGTCTGACGCGCCAGATCCGCCTGTGCCAAGGTCTGCGCCTCAGGCGGCCCGGCTCGACGCAAACTCGCCTGGGGCTTTGGGGTGGGTGCACTCACCAGCGGCTCTCCTGCGGCGATCGAATCCACATAAATATGTATGGATGGTTGCTTGCCGGAAAGTTAATGCCCGTTAACACGGGGGTCCGGGGCGGCGACCGGCTCTTTCTGAAGATTTTGTGCGGTGCAGCAATTGTTCGTTGACTTCGCGCGTGCAGCATGGCACAAATCACAAT
>JBILMQ010000246.1:0-5586 GCA_044375455.1 Caulobacterales bacterium
ACCCGTCGCATCCAGCCCAGCGTCAGCTGCAGGTCTGTCGCGCCCCGACGCGCAGACGCAGCATCGGCTGTCGCCAAACCACACTCACGCCACACCGCGCGACCGAGCAAATCGGGTCTGCAGAAACCAACAAAATTGTGCATCCGCTTTACTTGGATCAAGCGCCTGGGTCGCTGCACACGATTACCTGCCTGCCACGTACCGCGCGCACTGTTGGGATCGCTGGCCGCCGAAGGCCTGTTAGAGATCGAAGCGGAATGTGTCGCGCCTGAAAGAGAAGAGTTTTCCGGATGTCCTCACCGCTCGTCACTGCTGAATACCACACCGGCAAACCTGTCTGCCAGTGCAGGCTGTGTGGCTCACCGCTGGCGCGAAGTCTGGTCGATCTGGGAAAGTCTCCGCTCTGCGAAACGTTCCTGAATGTCTGGCAGCTGGATGAAATGGAACCCTTTTTTCCGCTGCACGTGCTGATCTGCGAAACGTGCTGGCTTGTACAGCTCAAAGAATACGTTGCGCCTGATGGAATTTTTACTGATCACTACCCCTACTATTCATCCTTCTCGACGTCATGGGTCGCGCACGCTAAGGCGTATTGTGAAATGATGACCGGCCGCTGCCGGTTGACCGCGCAGTCATTGGTCGTTGAGCTTGCCTGCAATGATGGCTACCTCCTTCAGCACTTCCCACCCCTGGGGGTGACCAACGTTCTGGGAGTTGAGCCGGCTGCAAATGTCGCACAGGAAGCCGTCGCCAAGGGCGTCCCCGTGCGCGTCGAGTTTTTTGGCCGCGCCCTCGCGCAGGAGATCGTGGCCGAGCACGGGCAAGCAGATGTTGTGCTCGGCAACAACGTGCTTGCCCATGTTCCAGACCTGAACGACTTTGTCGGTGGGGCCGCCCGACTGGTAAAGCCCAACGGCGTGATCACCTTCGAATTTCCGCACCTCGAAAATCTGCTGGAGCTGCGCCAGTTCGACACGATCTACCACGAGCATTTCTGCTATTTTTCAGCCACCGCGATAGCAGCTCTCGCCGCCCGGCACGGGCTGACATTTATCGACGTGGAAGAGTTGCCGACGCACGGCGGCAGTCTTCGCGTCTTTCTGGCCCACAGCGGGCGCCAGTCGGAGACTGTGAACGCCCTGCTGGCGCGTGAGGAGGCGGCTGGCTTTAAGACAATCGGCTTCTATGCCGGGTTCGAAGACAATGTCCGCGCCACCAAGCGAAAGCTTCTGCAGTTTCTTATTGAGGCAAAAAATGGGGGCAAGACCATTTGCGGGTATGGCGCGCCTGGCAAGGGCAACACCTTGTTAAACTACTGCGGCATCGGTTGCGACTTTATTGACTTTACTGTTGATCGAAATCCGCACAAGCATCATCGTTTTACGCCGGGAACGCACATTCCAATTCTTCCGGTTGAAGCAATCGACCAGGCGAAGCCGGACTACATCCTTATACTGCCATGGAATTTAAAAACCGAGATCGTCGCCCAAATGCGCCATGTCAGCGCGTGGGGCGCGAAGTTCGTCACTCCAATCCCTGAAGTCACCATCATTGACCCGCGAGAATCAACATGAAAGTCGTTCTCTTCTGCGGCGGCATGGGCACCCGTATTCGGGAATACTCAGAGAGTATCCCAAAGCCGATGATCCCGGTTGGACATCAGCCAATCCTCTGGCACATCATGAATTATTACAGCGAGTACGGAAACAATGATTTCGTACTGTGCCTTGGTTACAAAGCAAACACCATCAAGGATTACTTCCTGAATTACAATCCGAAGATGTACTCCGATCTGGTTTTGTCTGGAGCCAACCGCGAGGTCGAGGTGCTCAACAAGCGAAACGATGATTGGCGCGTGGCGCTGATTGACACTGGCATCTGGCGCAACATAGGCAGTCGTCTGTGGGCGGTTCGCCATCATGTTCAAAATGAGGAAATCTTTGCCGCGAATTATTCCGATGGAATGACTGACGTTGACTTCGACGACATGGTCGCAAGATTCAAAGCGAGCAACAAGGTTGGTTCGTTCCTGGCGGTGCGGCCGCCGATCACCTATCATCTGGCGGATATTTCGCCCGATGGACGCGTCAACGATTTCGTTACCTCAGACCGCGCCGAGATCTGGATCAATGGCGGATACTTTCTGTTTAAGCCACAGATCTTCGACTACATGAGGGACGGGGAGGAGCTTGTCGTTGAGCCCTTCAAGCGCTTGATCGCGGAAGACAAGCTCATGGCCTACAAGCACGAGGGCTTCTTTCGGTCGATGGATACGCTGCGCGATCGCCAAATCCTGGAAGACATGTTTGAGCGTGGCGATACGCCCTGGAGCCTCAGCAATCGATGCCGAAAGGCTGGCGGCTAACATGCGGTCTGTTCCTCTCGTCAAACCAGGCGATAGCCTGTCAATTCTGTGTTTCGGAGCTCATGCAGACGACATCGACATTGGCGCCGGCGGCGCGTTGCTGACCTGGATTGGCTCAGGCGCCAATCTTGATGTGCACTGGTGTGTGGCAAGTGCAACGGGCGAGCGTGAGCGCGAGGCGCGAAACTCAGCGGGAGCATTCCTGGCAGGTGCGGCGCGCTTCACCATTGAGACCGCTGCGTTCAGGGATTCCTACATGCCGTATGAGGGCGCTGCGCTAAAGGCATGGATCGAAGCGCAAAAATTGCGGATGACGCCGGATATCGTTCTCACTCACTTCGCCCACGACGCGCATCAGGATCATCAATTGCTTTCGGCGCTTACGTGGAATGCTTTTCGAGATAGCGTCATACTCGAATATGAAATTCCGAAATGGGATGGCGATCTTGGCCAGCCAAACGTGTTTGTCGCGTTGGAAGAAGCGATTCTGTCGCGAAAAATCTCTCTGCTGAACGAACACTTCCGTTCGCAGCGATCAAAGAGCTGGTTTGACGCAGAAACATTTCGCGGGCTTGCCCGGATTCGGGGCGTCGAGTGTCGCGCGCGGTATGCGGAAGCGTTTCATGCACGCAAACTGAGATTAAGCTGAGGAGTCGCCAGAGTGGCGAAGCAGATCACACGGTTTGATGCCTCGATGGCCATGCGTGCCAGAGCGCATGCGCTCATTCCTGGGGGCGGGCATACCTATGCCAAATGTGATGATCAGTACCCCGTTTTATCGCCAAGTCACATGGTGTCTGGCAGGGGGTGCCGCGCGTGCGACGTAGACGGAAACGAATACATTGAATATGGCATCGGGAACCGGGCCGTGACGCTCGGACATGCATATGCGCCAGTTTTGGAAGCCGTTCGCGCCGAGCTTGAGCGGGGGGTAAATTTTTCTCGCCCGGCTGCAATAGAGGTGGCGGCGGCAGAGAAGCTCTTATCCGTCCTTGATAATGCGGAGATGGTGAAATTCTGCAAGGATGGCTCTGATGCGACATCGGCGGCTGTAAAGATTGCTCGGGCGTATACCGGGCGCGATCTCATTGCGATTTGCGCCGATCACCCGTTTTTTTCTGTCGATGATTGGTTTATCGGGGCCACCGCTATGTATGGCGGCATCCCAGAGGCGACCCGCAGGTTGACCGTAAAGTTTCGATTCAATGATATTGGCAGCATTAAAGCCCTGCTGGAAGAGCATCCAGGACGGATCGCCGGATTCATCCTTGAGCCGATGCGCGCAGATCCGCCTGAAGACGACTTTGTCAACGAGCTGAGAAGGCTTGCCCATGACGCCGGCGCCCTTCTGATCATCGACGAGATGATCACCGGTTTCCGGATGCATCTGCAAGGTGGTCAGAAATTCGTTGGGGTAGACCCGGATCTGTCAACCTGGGGCAAGGCGCTTGCGAACGGCTTCTCGGTTTCGGCGCTCACCGGTAAGCGTGAATATATGCGCCTCGGAGATCTCCATCAAACAGATAAGCCGCGTGTGTTCCTCCTGTCCACGACCCACGGCGGCGAAACGCATGCTCTGGCGGCAATGATGGCCACCCTCGATGTCTACCGCAACGAACCCGTGATTGAACATCTTGAGCGTGTCGGCCGGCGCCTGCGCCGCGGGCTGGACGAAGCGATCGCCAGACACGGACTGGAGCAGTACATCGCCATTCTTGGTCCGGAGTGCAATCTTTTTTTTACAACACTCGATGCGGACAAAAAGCCGAGTCAGCCTTTCCGCACGTTGTTGCTCCAAGAGACAATTAAACGTGGGGTCGTTATGCCATCCCTCGTTGTGTCGTATGCGCACAAAGACGCCGATATTGACGAAACCATCGAGGCGGTGGATGGCGCCTTGGAAATTTATGCGAGAGCGCTTGAAGATGGAGTGGACAAGCATCTTATCGGCCAGCCCAGCATGCCTGTCTATCGCACCTTCAATTTGCGCAAATGTTGAATGCGGCGGCTTCCTCGCGGCGCTTGCGCGTAGGCGAGAGGACTTGGAATATCTGCCGGATGTAATCTTGGCCGCTCGACGTGACGCTGCATGACCTTGCAGGCGATGTCGTTTGTTTTCCCTCGCGATCGCGGAGGGATCAATCTCGCTCCCGAAGCAGCCGATCGCCGATCGGCAGGAGGGAGCATTGATGGGGTAGGCGACACCCTAAGACGCAGTCAGCTGCAGCGCGGCAGGGTAGATCGATGGCGGGGCGCTGCTTGCGTGATGACGGTGCGCGCCTCGGCTTGCCTCGGGCCTTTTTACGAAGGTCCAGGGCGTCGCGCCCGCGTGATCCCGGACGCCCCATACATACCTGGTCTCGCCGCCAATATCATGCAGGCCACATCGGCGCGTTGTCCCCGAGGGGCGCTGGCGCGCATGTAATGAAGTCGCCGGCGTCGGATCTCGCTGGCGAAGACCCAGGCCGAACTTGATTTGCCAAAAGCCAGACCGTCTCGCGACAGATGTCGGCCCCACGCTCCAAATGCTGATCGTGGACCTTGCCTGGCGATATCAGACGCCGGTCGAGTGTCAGAAACCCCAACCGAATCTCCCCGGGCAATGGACGAAAAGGCGAGACGGGTGGCGGGCTCTTGGCAAGCGGGCGACGACGGGCGACGAAACCGATCCCTTGACCGGGCGGAGACGTGCGCGCTGACCCTGCCATAGGATCGCTTCGCTCAAGGAGGCGTCGGGACTGGCTCTTAGTTGAATATCCCGCAGTTCCTTGAGCTGTCGGCTGGCGGCCAAGGGCCCGCACTGAATGTCGCAATCGTGAGATAGTCTTCGTCGGAAGGCGCAGTGAGCGCGATGTAATGGGCTGCGTCTCAGCCGCGGCCAGAAGCATCTGGCGCAGCCCCAGACTGGCCGGGCTTGTTCACCCCGAAAAAGACACAAGCGTCCCTGGCTCGATCAATCCCGAGCTCTCTGCCGGTTTGTCCGTGCACGCCGTGGCCCGCAAGTAATCGACCATCTCGATTGGCCTCATCATGATCATGGACCAGTCAATCGTTGGGATCGCGTCGACGCCGCCATTTGCGACCAGTCGAAGGTCAAACGAAAGCCCATTGGCGCCCTGCATGCGTATAGGATGCGCGGGGAATTCCCGGTCGCCGGCATGGGCAGAGCCGAAAAGTCGCCGCCCCCGTGAATCCGTGGGCGCTTGTCGAGGCCGAAGCGA